>JACRDL010000087.1 GCA_016218625.1 Elusimicrobiota bacterium | reverse complement strand
TCTTTTTCTTACCGCATCCAACCCTTCCAATACCTGAATTTTTGATGCACCGTACTGTTCCGCAGCTTTTTCTTTTTCTTTTGTCATAATAACACTGAACTGACACTGAACATAAACACGGAACTGACTCGGAACTGTTCTGTGTCTGTTCCGTGTCTTGTTCCGCTTCTGTTCCGTGGTTTCACTCCTCAACTATTTTTAGATTTTTTATTTTTTCCTTTCCCAAAAACTCATTTAACGCTTTTATAATTTTTCTTCTCATTAAAGTTATCTCATTTTTTACCACAGCGGATTTTACCGATATAAAAACGGTATCTTTTGAAAATTTCACAAGTTCTGCATATTTTGAAAGTTTAGGACCTATAAACTCGGAAAAAAATACCCTTAATGCATAACCGTCCGCAGTTATGGAACAACCGCTGAGAAACTTGTCAACAATAGTGCCGATATGCTTGACTTCGCCTTTTCTCATATCTAAAAACGATTCAAACGGATAAAAGCACGGATGTAAACGGATTTTTATCTGTCTGAATCTGCGCCGCTATCCGTCTGAATCGCCCTATATCTAATCCAGCCGCATAGGCATAATTATGTAAAGATAATTCGGGTCGTCGGCAGGTCTCAAAACGCCGGGGCTTACCGGTGTCGTGAACTCAAAAATAACTTCATCGCTGTCCACCACACGCAGCATATCAATAACATAATTGGGATTGTAAGCCACTGTGAACGGCTCGCCTTTGTAGTCAGTTTCTATTTCGTCGTTTCCTTCGCCTTTTCCCTGCTCTATTGAATAAATTAAAATTTTGCCTTTACCGACTGAGTATTTTATTGAGGATGGTCTAAACGGCAACACCCGGTCGGTCGCGTCAAGCAAATCCTTCGTCTTTATTTTGAGAGATCCCTTTTTCTCCTTCGGAATAACCTGTTCATAATTCGGGAAATGCCCCTCAATAAGCCGAGAGCGCAGAATTGTCTCGCCTATTTTAAACCCTATCTGGTTTTCAAACACGCCGACTTCCGTTTCCTCAATTGATGTTCCGGAAATAATTTTTAAGAGTTCCTCAATTGCCTTTGACGGAATTATAAATGTGGACGAGATTTTTTTGTCAACCGCATTTTCTTTTGAAATGTAAGCAAGCCGTTTACCGTCGGTTGAAACCATAATCGCCTTTCCTTTTTCAATAAGAAAATATATTCCGTTTAAGACATATCTGGTCTCATCCATTGAAATGGAGAATTTGGTTTTTGTTATCATATCTTTGAGAATAGCCGTCGCTATTTTAAACGTTTTTCCGCCTTCAAAATCAACGGCGACCGGAAACTCCGACTTTGAAAGTCCTACAAGTGAGAACTTTGTTTTTCCGGATTTTATAATCACCTTTTCGTTTTCGGAAACTTCTATTTCTATTTCCTGTTGAGGCAGTTTTTTAATGATGTCAATTATAAGTTTGCTCGGCAGAGTAATTCCGCCTTCTTTCAATACCTGCGTTTTAATAACCGTTTTAGCGGCAACTTCTAAATCGGTCGCTGCAATCGTTAAACTTGATTCTTTTGCGTCAAAAAGTAGGTTTGACAATTGCGGCAGCGTACTTTTTTGCGATACGGCACCTGATACGATTCCCGTTCCTTTCAAAAGTTCGTCCTTCATGCAAACAATTTTCATCCTTCCCTCCTAATTAAGATATACTACGGAGACACGGAAGGACGGAAGCACAGAAAAAATCTTTAATTCCGTGTTTCCTAAATTCCGTGCTTCAGTGGTCCGCCTTTGGCTTTATTATTATATTAAAAATATAAACATAATCATCATAATAGTTGTGGATATGTTAATTATTTGGTTTTTTCTTTTTTTCTGCTCGGTAAACTCTTATATTTCCAACTTTATTAATGTCAATTATGATGTTGATAACCGTCCGATTTTATTAACACCACCAAATTTTTTTATTTTTTTCCGTAATTATCAACCGTTATAAAAAATTACTAACAAGATATTAGCCACAGAATGTCACAGAACTTCACAGAAGTTTTTTCTGTGTTGTTTTTCTGTGTGATTCTGTGGCGATTTTCAGTTTCCGATACGATAAACTTATTTTCCCGATTTTATTTCCTGGATTATTTTGTTAACCTGTGCCGCAAAATAATGATCTTTCATCATTGTTTTTTCTATTTTATCAAATGAATAAAGAACTGTAGTATGGTCTCTTCCGCCGAATGCCTCTCCGATATCGGTAGTGGATAGTTCCGTAAATTTTCTTGCTAAATACATAGCGATTTGTCTCGGATGCGCGATGGCATCCGTTCTTTTTTTGCTTTTCAAGTCCTTTATGTCAAGATTGAAATTTCTTGCTACGATTTTTTGTATGCGTTCCATCGTAACCGGGAACTCCACGGCTTCCTGTTTTACGATATCCTTGAAAATTTCATGCGCTCTGTCAACCGTAATCTGGCTCCCTGTCAATGATGCGTGCGCCACTATTTTTATAAGCGCCCCTTCAAGCGATCTTATATTTTCTTTTATCTGCGATGCGATGAAAAGTATCACATCCTCAGGGACATGAATTCTTTCGTCAAAGATTTTGCTTTTTAATATGGCAATTCTTGTTTCCAAATCTGGCGGCTCAATATCAGCGACCAACCCCCACTCAAATCTGCTTTTGAGACGGTCCTGCAGTGTTATTATTTCTTTAGGTGCGGAATCGGCGCACAAAACAATCTGTTTCCCGGCATCATATAAGGAATTAAAAGTGTGATGAAACACTTCCTGTATCTGCTCGCCTCGTCCTAAAAACTGGATATCGTCAATAAGAAGTGCGTCAAGCGAACGGTATTTTTGGTGAAATTGAGGCATCCGTCCTTTCTGCATTGAATCAATCATTTCGTTGGCGAATTTTTCGCAGGTGATATAAAGTATTTTTGCCGTCGGATATTTTTGTTTCATCCTTTGCCCTATTGAATGAAAAAGATGCGTTTTTCCCAGTCCCACTTTTGCATAAATAAAAAGAGGATTATACGCCTTGCCGGGATTTTCTGCAACTGCAAGTGCCGCCGCCTGCGCAAGACGATTGGAATTTCCGACGATAAATTTTTCAAAAGTATATTTCGGATTAAACTGGCTATCAATAAAAACGGATTCTTCTTTTGCAACAGGTATCGGCTCGGTTATCTGTTCCGCCCGTTTTAATAAGTCGTCCAAATTTTTTGTCACGGTATAATCAAGCACCATCGCAATACCGAGCAACTCCGAAATTTCTTTTTCTATCTTTTCCTGAATGTTTTCCCTGAACCAATCAATAAAAAATTTGTTCGGCACTTCAATTATGAATTTATTTTCTGAAATTGAGACCGCTTTTGCCGGTTTTATCCACAGTTCATAAGAATTTTCAGGTATTATTTTCTGAATAACTTCAAGCGATTTTTCCCACAATTCTTGCGGAGTTTTGTCCATTTATTTTTCCATTAAAAAACTTACGCACAGAGTTATACACAATTGTGCATAACTTTTCAGTTTATTTTTAGTTATCTGATATTACCATATTTTATCAGATTTTATTATTTTTGTAATTATACAAAATATTTATTAATAAGTCAAGAGAAATATTTTTTTAGAAAAATTATTTTTTTACTTGACCCTGTTAGAAATTTTTTGTATAATTACCTCAAAATAAAATATTTTTAATTTCTTTCTAACAGGGCTTGACAAATTTTTTTATTTTTATACAATTGTTCCAATTATGAAACAGCAAGCGCTTGTTATCATCAAACCGGATGGGTTGAAAAAATCTTTAACGGGTAGCATTTTGTTGAAACTTTCTGAGGCAAAACTTGAAATTATCGGAGCGAAGGTTGTTAAACCGACCAGAGAACTTGTAGAAAAACATTACGCCCACATGAAAGAGAAACCGTTTTTTGAGGAGATAGTCCAGTATCTCTGCGGCGAAATACATAAATTAAAAAGGGTGCTGGTGCTTTTGTATCAAGGCGAAAATGCAATTGAAAAATTAAGAAAAATCTCTGGCGCTACAAATCCCGAGGATGCCGAGCCGACTACCATCCGCGGTTCCTATGGAAGAATTACCACAAAAGGCGTTTATGAAAATGTCCTGCATGTCTCAGGCACCGACGAGGAGTCCGAGCGCGAAATAAAATTATGGTTTCAGCCATCCGAAATCGTTGGCGAGATTTATCCCACCAAGGAAGTTGTAATAGAAAAATCAAAAGTTAAAGAATGGGCGTAAAATAAGCCCATTAGAAAATTATCTGTCATTGCGAGGGACGAAGTCCCGTGGCAATCTCAAAATAAAATCTTTTTTTACTTTTTGCCTAAAATCCTGAACACTTTCGTGCCGCACACAGGGCACACCCCCTGCAGCGCTTTTCTTCCGCCCTTCATCTCGATTTCTTTTCCGTCTTTAATCTCCACCTGTTTCTTGCACTTCATACATCTGCCTTCCGCCATTTTGCCATCCCTCCTTTATTAATTTAAGTTCCCAGCTATTTTTTTGATTTGTGTTTCAGCATTTCAATAATTCTGTTGAGTTCGTTAAGTGATGCGCAGGAGACGACAATTTTTCCCTTTCCGGCGCGGTATTTTATTTCAACTTTTGTGCCGAGTATTCGTTGAAGTTCCTCCTCAACCGCAATAATGTTACTGTCTTTTTTTGATTTTATTTTTTTCGAATTTTTAGAAATTTTTTCAACATCCCTGACGGTGAGTTGCTGGTTTATTATCCTTTCCATAATCAGTCGTTGTTTAAGTGGGTCATCAATTGATGCGATTGCCCTTGCATGTCCTTCGGTTATTTTGCCCTCTGAAATAGCATCCTGTATATTTTGCCCAAGAGAAAGCAGCCGGGTTATATTTGCGATTGTTGAACGGGATTTCCCCAGTGTTTTTGCGAGGTCCTCCTGGGTTAAGTTGAATTCGCTCATCAGCCGTTTATAACCCTTCGCCTCTTCAATCGGATTCAAGTCGCTGCGCTGTAAATTTTCAATTAAAGATATTACGAAACATTCTTTTTCCGAAAGCGGTTTTATGATAGCGGGAATTTCAGAAAGTCCTGCGAGTATTGATGCCCTCCATCTTCTTTCTCCCATAACGAGTTCGTAAATACCGTTTTCGTTTGACGGTCGCACCATTATCGGTTGTGCAAGCCCGTGTTCCAAAATTGAATCGGCGAGGGTCTTTAGTCCGGTTTCGTCAAATTTTTCTCTTGACTGATATTTATTCGACTTGATTTGATCAACCGGTATTTTTATAGTTCCTTCCGCGTTAACTATAGGAGTTAAAAGAGCGTTCCCTATTTCCGGTATAAGTGCCTCTAATCCTCTTCCAAGTGCTTTTCTCATAAATTTCCTCCGTCTAAAAACTGATACATTTGTAGTGATTTATCGTCGCTAAATAATTCTATAAAATAAATTCTATTGTCTAAAAACTGATACATTTGTAGTGATTTTCAGACCACGAGATACTCTTCGTTTTTTCCCTAAACGAAATTTTATTATTCCCAAGGACTTGGCTGTTTCAAGATGTTTTTGTACGGTTTGCGTAGATATTTTTAAGTATTTCGCAATCTCCCTGACCGTCGGCGGGATTTTGCGGCATTCAAGCGACTTGCGGACAAAATTAAAAATTCTTTTATCCGTTTTTTTTAGCAATATCTTTTTTTTCATTTTCTTTATTTGTAATCTCTTTTGCCAAATTCATATATGCTTCAGCCCCGCGGGAATGTTTGTCATGCAAAATAACCGGTTTGCCGAAGCCCGGCGCCTCTGCCAGACGAACATTTCTCGGAATTATCGTGTTATAGACCTTGTCGCCGAAATATTTTTTTACTTCTTCAATAACTTGCCCTGAAAGATTTATTCTTGCATCATACATAGTTAATAGAACACCTTCCAAGTAAAGATTAGGATTGAGTGTTTTTTTAAGTAATTCAATAAGTTTCCATAACTGCCCGAGCCCTTCCAGAGCATAGTACTCGCACTGAATGGGAATAATTACAGAATTAGCAGCAGTCAGAGCATTTACAGTCAGCAAACCCAAAGACGGCGGGCAATCAATTATGATGTAGTCGTAGACCTTTTCAAATTTTGCCAGCCCAGTTTTAAGCCGTGTCTCTCGCGCGAGCATATTTACAAGTTCCACCTCCGCCCCCACCAAATCAAGTCCGGACGGCACAATTTCGCACCATTCAATTTCCGTCGGAAGAATAGTATCTTCAAGCAGTTTATCATCAATCAGAACATTGTAGATATTTGCTGAAACTTCATCTTTTTTAATTCCAAATCCGCTCGTAGAATTTGCCTGCGGGTCCATATCAATAAGAAGTGTTTCGTAGGAAAGTAATGCCAGTGATGCCGAAAGATTTATGGCGGTTGTTGTTTTCCCCACCCCGCCTTTCTGATTTGCAATAACTATAATTTTACTCATAAACTTTCAGTATGATAACAAAAATCAAAAATAATGTCAAGTAAAAAATATCGGATTGTTTCACGTGAAACATTTTTTGAGATTGCTTCGGTTTACTCGCAATGACCTCTTGACATCAACAAGAAACAATATCATAAACATTTTTGACTTTAAGTATCTTCGTTTTTATAAGAGCGCCCTCTTCTTGCCCGGATGAAAAAACAATTTTACCGTCAATTTCCGGCGATTGAAATTCACAGTGTCCGTATCGCTCGCTGTCGGCAATCACTTCAAAAGTTTTTCCGACCCGCTTTTTGTTTTTTAAGAAAGTTATTTTTTGCTGTGCCGCCATTATTTTATTCAAACGTTCTTTTTTGATTTTTTCCGGTATATTATTTCTCAACCCGGTTTCTTTTTCCTGTGAATAAACAAATCCGCCCAGCCAATCAAATTCTAATTTTTTAATATCGTTCAAGAGTTTAAAAAAACTTTTCTCCGTCTCGCCGGGAAACCCGACCATAACGGTTGTCCGAAGTGATATATTCGGAACTTTTTTTCTTAATTTTTCAATAGTAGAAAAAATAGTTTTTGATGAAGGTCTTCCCATTTGACGAAGTATAAAATCATCGGTGTGCTGGATAGGAATATCAACATATTTGCAGACCTTCCCGTTTCCGGCAATTTCAGAAATCAGTTCACCGGTAAAATGCGCAGGGTGAGTATAGAGCATGCGAATCCACCGCAAACGGTCAATTTCGGCAATTTTTTTGAGAAGTGTGGCAAGCATCAATTTCCCGCCGTAGATGTCAATTCCATACATGGTTGTATCCTGTGCGGTAAGAATCATCTCTTTTCTGCCGGATTTTACTGCATTTTCAACATCGGTTAAAATATGTTCCATTTTTCTGCTTCTGAAATTTCCGCGGAGTTGCGGTATGATACAATAACTACACCTGTTGTCGCACCCGTCGGCGATTTTTATGTAGGCGTAACTTTTCGGCGTTGAAAATAATTTTGGTTCGTTGGAAATAATAAATTTCGGAGTGCTTATTTTGATAACCGGCTTTTCGGCTGCTATGATATCGGCAATTTTACTAAAATCGGAACTTCCGAGGATTGCGTCAATTTTCGGGAATTTTTGAAGTAATGCGGATTTTTCATATTGAGGAAGGCATCCGCAAACAACAAGTTTTTGATATTTTGACTTGTTTTTTGCGATTTTATGTATTGCGTTATATGCCTCTTTTCTCGCACCATCAATAAAAGCGCAGGTATTTATTATAATGATGTCAGCTGTTTTTGGCTCACCGCATAATGTCCAACCGTTTTTTGTTAAAATTCCGGCAATCGTTTCGGAATCAACCAGATTTTTCGGACAACCCATTGAAATAATATGAACTTTTTTCATTTTATTAATTTTACTATTTATTATCGCCGAGCGAGGGAAAAATTTCTATAAAGTGCTGTGAGCGAGGAAGTTGTTAAGCAGAACTTCACGGAGTTCCGCATTCGCATTCAGCGGAACGAGTGAGATCGCCCGCCTCAAGCGGGACGCGGTTCTGCGAGACAATTTCTGAGCGACCGAAGGGAGTCCCTTCAGGGGCGATTATTAAAGAAATTTGTTCCAGAGCGACTATTCATTGTTTCACGTGAAACATTAAATGATTTTGTATGATTACCGCTATATTATTATACCGTTGAAAAAGTCATCAACGGTCTTGATTTTAGCGATTTATAGAGAACGATTACGGCGATTAACGACAATGACTTTATCTCTGTAATCGGTGCTTTTATCGTTGTCATCAAAGATTGTTGGGTTTTTTAACAATCTCATTATACAAAAAATTTATTTTAATTCAAGCCCCCGTATCAAATCATGTAAAATGTAACCCAAGGGGTAATCGTCAAATCATATATAATGTAACCCGACAAAAGGGGGTTACATTATGGACAGGTACTCAAGAATGCAATACTTAAAAAGTATTTATCAACGATACCACAAATC
>JACRDL010000084.1 GCA_016218625.1 Elusimicrobiota bacterium | reverse complement strand
GATTTGTGGTATCGTTGATAAATACTTTTTAAGTATTGCATTCTTGAGTACCTGTCCATAATGTAACCCCCTTTTGCCGGGTTACATTATATATGATTTGACGATTACCTCTTGGGTTACATTTTACATGATTTGATACGCAGGGTTGACATTTACTTTGTTTTTTGTATAATTATACTGCTCTTCGGGGTTGGGTGTAAATCCCTACCGGCGGTAAAAGTCCGCGAAGTCGCCTGTGGCGAACCCGAATCTGTGAAATTCAGATACCGACGGTAAAGTCCGGATGATAGAAGAGTCGCACTAAAAAGTTTTTGTTTTCCAAATCCCCGAAGCAGTGTAGTCGTTTGGGGATTTTTTATTTACAGATGTCATTGCGAGTGAAACGAAGCAATCTTACAGATATTAAATTCATGCAAATGGCAATAGAACTAGCCAAAAAAGGGATGGGCAAAGTTAGTCCTAATCCCATGGTCGGTTGCGTAATAGTAAAAAACGGAAAAATTCTTTCAAGAGGTTACCATAAGTATTTCGGAGGAAATCATGCGGAAGTTGAGGCATTAAAAAAATGTAAAAATCCGAAAGGTGCAACGATGTATGTTAACTTGGAACCGTGCTGTCATTACAATAAAAAAACTCCGCCTTGTGTGCCGCAAATAATAAACAGCGATATAAAAAAAGTTGTTATCTCAATAAAAGACCCGAACCCGGCTGTTTCCGGAAAAGCAATATTACAGCTTAATGAAAATAATATATCCTGTAAAGTCGGGATTTTGCCCAATGAGGCGAAAAAATTAAACGAATCATATATTAAATATATCAAAACAAAAATGCCGTTTGTAATTCTTAAAATGGCGTATTCGTTAGACGGTAAAACAAAAACCAAAACCGGAGATTCAAAATGGATAAGTTGTGGAAAATCAAGAGATATCGTTCATAAATTAAGAAGCCGAACCGATGCTATACTGGTCGGAATAAATACGGTATTAAAAGACAACCCAAAACTGACATCACACGGAAAAGGCAGAAATCCCATCAGAGTAATTCTTGATACCAGATTAAAAATTCCATTTAGTACAAATGTACTAAATGGTAAATCAAAAACTATCATCGCAATATCAAAAAATTCGGACAAAACTAAAAAAGAAAAACTTAAAAAAATAGGTATAGAGATAATTGAACTCCCGTCAAAAAGTAATTTTCTGGACATTAAAAAATTGTTGGTTGAACTCGGCAAAACGGGTATTTCGTCACTGCTTGTTGAAGGCGGAGAAACGATTGCCCAATCATTTCTAAGGGAAAAACTGGTTGATAAAATTATGTTTTTTGTCTGTCCTAAAATTATCAACGGTATGAAATATATGAAAAATGCCGCGGCAGTCAAAAACATATCTGTAAAAAAAATAGAAAATGATTTCTTGTTTGAGGGCTATCTTAATGTTTGATTACTGCGGGGCAATTCATATTCATTCCTTTTATTCATTTGACGGACACAAAAAACCGGAGGAAATTATTGAGGCAGCTAACAGATGCGGACTTGATTTCATCATTATAACCGACCATTTCTCTATTGAAGCAAAAAAATACGAGGGCTGGCATAAAAACACGCTTGTTATCGTCGGCGAAGAAATTACGCCGAGATATAATCACTATCTTGCATTTGACATAAAAAACGCGGTCATTGTTGATAGACAGGAAAATAATCCACAAAAATATATTGATGAAGTGAACCGTCGGGGCGGGTACGGTTTTATCGCACATCCCGACCACGAGGGCAACAAAAAGTTTGATGTAAAATCATACCGCTGGAAATATTGGGAGACAAAAAATTACACCGGCTTTTGTATATGGGATTTGCAGACCGACTGGCAGGAAACATTGAAAAATTATCCGACGGCACTTTTAAGTTATTTGTTCCCTGTTTATTTTCTTAAAGGTCCAAAAAAAGAAACACTTAAAAGATGGGATGATATAAATTGTAGCCCCCGATTTCAATCGGGGGTGAGCGAAGCGAATAAAAAATATGGAATAGGGGAAATTGACAACCACGAAAGCATCAGGAAGTATTTCGGCATTAAATTTAAAATTTTTCCGTTTGAGTTTGCGTTTAGAACTATACGGACTCATGTAACGATAGATGAGCCGTTTTCAAAAAATGATTCGGATATTAAAAAGATTCACGGCGCCTTAAAAACCGGAAAATCTTTCGTCTCAAACGATTATCTTTTAAATGCAAAGGGCTTTCAATTTTACAGTGAAAATGATAAAATAATTGCCAGAATACCGCGTGCGGCAAAAATAAAAATTATTAAAAATGGAAACTTATTCGCAGAAAATTTTTCTGATACGGCAATTGTAAAACCCGACAGTAAAGGCGTTTATCGGTGCGAATGTTATCTGAAAAAATTCGGATTTAAGCCCTGGATTTTTTCAAATCCGATATTTGTGTAAAAATATGTTCACCGGAATAATTGAAGATTTAGGAACTGTAAAAAAAATAAACAAAATGCAAATTACCGTCGAGACAAAACTTGACGATATAAAAATCGGCGACAGTGTTTGTGTTAACGGTGTATGCCTGACAGTAGTTGACTACTTGTTACTCGTTACCCGTTACTCATTACTGACTTTTGACATTTCCGAAGAGACCTTCAAAAAAACGAATTTGGGGGAATTAAAAATTGGAAGCGTTGTTAATCTTGAGAGGGCATTAAAATCCGACGGTAGATTGGGCGGACATTTCGTTACGGGACACATTGACGGAACCGGAAAAATACTAAAAATAAAAAAATCAGGGAATTCAGAAATTTGGCAATTTTCAATTCCGGAAATTCTATCAAAATATATCGCAGAAAAAGGTTCGGTTGCTATTGACGGAATCAGTTTAACGATAGTGGAAAAAAAAATAAATTCATTTTCTGTGGCGATAATTCCTCATACATTAAAAAACACGACATTAGGAATAAAAAAAGTTGGTGACACTGTAAACATTGAGACGGATATTCTTGCAAAATATATTTTGCAACAAAAAGAAAAAAATAAAATAACATCTGAAACTCTAAAAAAAGCAGGATTTTATGACTGAATTTTCTGATATTAAAGAAGCGATAAAAGATTTCAAAAAAGGCAGGGCAGTTATAATCGTTGACGACCCGGCGAGGGAAAACGAAGGCGATATCGTTTATGCTTCCGAAAAAATCACTCCTGAAAAAATAAATTTTATGGCGAAGGAAGGACGGGGTTTAATATGCGTTGCTATGGAAGGGAAACGGCTTGATGAGTTAAAACTTTATCCGATGGTTCCAAACGGGACAGAGGTTAAAGAAGCGGCATTCACCGTCTCGGTTGACTCAAAAAAAGGAATAACCACAGGCATTTCGGCACACGACAGGGCGCAAACGGTTAAAACAATTATTAATCCTAAAACGAAACCCGACGATTTAATAAAACCGGGACATATTTTCCCTCTAAGATATAAAGAAGGCGGAGTGCTCTTTAGAGCAGGGCATACGGAATCCGGCGTGGATATGGCAAAAATTTCAGGGCTTTATCCGTCAAGCGTAATTTGCGAGATAATGAACGAAGACGGGACTATGGCAAGAATGACGCAACTCCTAAAGTTCTCAAAAAAACATAAATTAAAAATAATTACAATCGCACAGATTATTGAATACAGACGGCAGACGGAAAAACTTATTGATAAAATAGCGACGATACCTAACTTTCCTACGAGATACGGCGATTTCATACTTCACTTGTATCAGGATAGATTAAAAAAAGAAAATCATCTGGCGATGGTAAAAGGAGATGTTAAAAATAAAAAAAATGTTGTTGTCAGGGTGCATTCATCCTGTTTAACCGGCGACGTTTTTCATTCGCTGCGGTGCGATTGCGGCGACCAGTTGGAAAAATCAATACAGACAATTCAGAAACAAGGGTGCGGAGTTTTGTTGTATATGCATCAGGAGGGAAGGGGAATCGGATTACTGAATAAAATAAAAGCATATGAATTACAGGACAAGGGTTACGACACCATAGAAGCAAATATTGAACTGGGCTTCAAACCGGATTTACGGGATTACGGAATAGGTGCGCAGATACTTTGCGATTTGGGACTTTCAACTATAAAACTTTTAACCAACAACCCGAAAAAAATAATAGGATTGGAAGGGTACGGATTAAAAGTTATAAAACGACTTCCGATAAAAATAAAACCGAAATCAAAATTTGCGGAAAAATACCTAAAAACAAAAAAGGAAAAATGCGGACATTTGTTGTAATAGAAACAATTAAAAAGATTACAAGATTGAAAGATTGAAAGATTTTCAAATCTTTCTAATTTTTTAATTTTTCAATCTTTTAATTGATGTTATTGGGGGTTTTATGGGAAAGGTTTTTGAAGGAAAAATGTTGGCAAAGGGATTGCGGTTCGGAATTGTGATTTCAAGGTTCAATGAATTCATCACTTCCAAACTTTTGGACGGATGTTTGGATGCACTTAAGCGGCACGACGCCGAAGAAAAAAATGTGGACATCGTCTGGGTGCCGGGCTCTTTTGAAATTCCGTTTGCGGCGAACAAACTAGCATCGTCAGAAAAATATGATGCTGTGATTTGTCTGGGTGCGGTCATAAAAGGCGATACGCCTCATTTTGATTATATTGCCGCGGAGGTAACAAAAGGGATTGCATCAACCGGACTTAAAACCGGCGTGCCGGTAGTTTTTGGAGTTATTACTACGGATAATCTCGAGCAGGCAATTGAACGGGCAGGAACAAAATCCGGCAACAAAGGTGCCGAGGCGGCAATGACGGCAATTGAAATGGCAAATCTGAATTTCCAGTTAAAATAGCGGGGATAAAAATGGGCTCAAGAAGAATATCACGAGAATGCGCCATGCAGATACTCTACGCTGTGGATGTCTGTAAATTGACTAAAGCAGAAGCAGAAAAAGCGTTCTGGCAGACAAAAAATTATGATAAAGATGTTGTTGCATTCGCGCAGGAACTTATTGACGGAACAATTTCAAATCTTGAGGAAATAAATACCTTGCTAAAACAAACGGCGGAAAATTGGGATATTGATAGAATGGCCGCCGTTGATAGGGCAATTTTGCGACTTGCTTCTTACGAACTGCTTTATGCTCTTGCTACGCCGCCGAATGCAGTAATAAATGAGGCAATAGAACTTGCAAAAGATTTTTCCACGGATGAATCCGGAAAATTCGTTAACGGTATTCTGGATAAAATAAAATCAAAACGGAAAAATAAATGAATGCACAGCAAGAAATTGAAAAATTAAAAAAAGAAATCCGACATCACGATTATCTCTATTATGTTCTCGCCCAACCGGAAATCGCAGATTACGAGTATGATAATCTGATGAAATATCTCAAGAAACTTGAAGAAAAGAATCCGCAGTTTATAACGGATGATTCACCCACGCAGAGAGTTTCCGGCAAAGCCGTAAAAGATTTTGCGACGGTAAAACATTCAACTCCCATGCTTTCGCTTGACAACACATACTCTTCCGACGAAATTATTGAATGGGACAAACGGGTAAAAAAAATAATCACAAGTGAAAACTATGAATATGTCATAGAGCCGAAAATAGACGGAATAAGCTGCACTCTGACATACAAAAACGGAATGCTTACCCAAGGAGCAACCAGGGGCGACGGCGACAACGGTGAGGATATTACGCTGAATATAAAAACTATCCGTTCAATACCTCTCTCTCTACTTCCCACTTCCCACTTCCCACTTCCCATTTTATTAGAAGTCCGGGGAGAGGTTTATATTGACAGATCTGATTTCCAAAAACTCAATGAGGAAATTTTGAAAAACGGGGAACAGCCGTTTGCCAACCCAAGAAATGCAGCGGCGGGATCTCTTCGTCAAAAAAATCCGAAAATTACAGATGCCAGAAAATTAAAATTTATCGTTCATTCTTATGGTACAATTCCCGGAACGGAAAAATTTAAAACACATTTTGAGTTTCTTAATCTGTGCGAAAAAATCGGGCTGCCGACAACACTTAAAAATATTCATCTTGCAAAAAAAATTGAAGAAGTTATTGAAATCTGCAAAAAACGGGAATTTGACAGGGAAAACATGCCTTTTGAAATCGACGGACTGGTAATAAAAATCAACTCACTTGAACAGCAGAAAAAACTGGGTTTCACAATGAAATCGCCGAGATGGGCAGTCGCTTATAAATTCCCGGCAAAACAGGCAACCACAAAAATAAAAAATATAATTGTTCAAGTCGGAAGAACAGGAACTCTTACCCCGGTAGCCGAATTAGAACCTGTTGAATGCGGCGGAGTGGTAATCGCACGCGCAACGCTTCACAATTTTGACGAAGTGGAGCGGCTGGGCGTAAAAATCGGCGACACCGTTCTGATAGAACGGGCGGGCGAGGTAATTCCAAAAATAGTAAAAGTTATTGAAACCAAAAGAACCGGAAACGAAAAAAAAATTTTAATACCGAATAAGTGTTCGGTTTGTGGGCAACCTGTTGTCAAAGAAAAAGAGGAGGACGTGGCATGGCGGTGCATCAACCCGTCCTGTCCAGCGCATCTTGAAAACGGACTTATCCATTTTGCAAAACGGGAGGCGATGGATATTGAGGGACTTGGCGAGGCAGCGGTTGTGCAACTCATCTCAAAAAAAATGGTTTCGGATTTTGCGGATATTTATTATCTCAAAAAAGACGACCTACTGAAACTTGAACTGTTCAAAGACAAAAAAGCGCAGAACCTACTTGATGCAATAGAAAAAAGTAAAACCAGACCTTTAAGCCGGCTACTGTTCGGACTGGGAATACGCAATGTCGGAGAAAAAGCTGCCATCATACTTGCGGAAAAATTTCTAACACTTGACGATTTAATGAAAGCCACCGTTGACGACTTACAGAAAATTTACGAGGTAGGACCTGTTGTGGCGGAGACGGTTGTTAAATTTTTTGCACAACCTACAACAAAAAAACTGGTTGAAAAACTTAAAAAAGTCGGCGTAAATATGAAGGAAGAAATAAAAACGGGACCGAAAATTCTTGAAGGAAAAACATTTGTTTTTACTGGTGAGTTGAAAAACTTTTCAAGAACTGATGCCGAGTCAAAAGTGAGGGAACTCGGCGGAAATGCCACATCGTCAGTCAGTCAAAAAACCGACTTTGTCGTCGTCGGCGAAAACCCCGGCTCAAAATACAAAAAGGCCCAAAAATTAGGAGTAAAAATAATTTCGGAAAACGATTTTCTAAAAATAATAAAATAAAATGATAAAATAAAGGGTATTAAACCCTTTGTTTTCATCGCTGTCTTGGAAAAACAAACAAGTTTGCTTTTCGCTCGCTCGCTTGAAAATAATTATGTCCAAAAAATTTGATGAATTGAAAAAAGTGTTTGAGATTTTGCTGTCGCCTAATGGCTGCGGGTGGGATAGGAAGCAAACCCATAAATCGCTTATAAAATATCTTAAAGCGGAAACACTTGAATTTGAAAAAGCGGTGAAAAATAAAAATTTTGAGAATATAAAAGAGGAACTTGGCGACATTCTTTTGCAGGTAATGTTTCACTCGCAGATTGCAAAAAAACAGAAAAAGTTCACGATTGATGATGTGATTGACACGCTAACAAAAAAATTGAAAAGACGGCACCCGCACGTATTTGAAAATAGAAAAGTTAAATCGGTAAAGGAAATAATTGTCAACTGGAACAAAATAAAAAAATCGGAGAAAAAAGATGGAAATTAAAATTTATTATCAGGACACCGATTGCGGCGGAGTAGTTTACTATGCGAATTATTTAACATATTTTGAAAGAGCAAGGACTGAATGGCTGGCTGAAAAAGGTGTAAGTGTAAAAAATCTTGCCAAACAGGGAATCTTGTTTGTCGTTGCACACGCTGAAATAGATTATAAATCACCTGCAAAATACGGCGAGACAATTATTATTCAAACACAACTTGATTCTGCTGTCGGTGTTCGTCTGGAACTCTCATACAGAATTGAAGAAAAAGAAATGAAACGGCTGATTGCCACCGGAAAAACCATGCTCGTCTGCGTCAATTCAAACTTAAAACCGCAGAGAATATCCGACGATATAGTTAAAAAATTAAAATTATGATTAACCTCGGAATAAGCCCACAAAAACAGAAATCACTTGAAGAAAGAATGCTTAAACTGGGCATATACGAAAAAGATATTGAAGAAAAGTTTTTGCGTTCAGGCGGCAAAGGCGGACAAAATCTTAACAAAGTTTCAACTTGCGTTTATCTGAAACATCTGCCGACCGGAATTGAAATAAAATGCCAGCGGGAACGTTCACAGTTACTAAACCGTTTTATTGCAAGACGCATACTGACGGACAAAATTGAACAGATGCTGCTTGGGGCAAAAAGCAAAGAACGGCAGAAAATAGAAAAGATAAGACGGCAAAAAAGAAAACGGTCCAAAAGGGCAAAGGAAAAAATTCTAAAAAACAAACATTTACATTCATTAAAAAAAGAAAGCCGCAAAAAAGCGGGATTTTATGAGTAAAGTATATTTTACAAAAACTTTTTCAAAAGATACGGTCACAAAACTCGCGGAAAAATCGGGCATAAATTCACTCGTTTCAAAAAATGATTTTGTCGCAATTAAAATTCATTTCGGAGAAAAAGGAAACCTCGGTTATATCAAACCCGAATATGTAAAACCGATTGTAGAAGTTGTAAAATCACTCGGCGGGAAACCGTTTTTAACCGACGCAAATACAATCTATAAAGGGAGCAGGGCGAATGCCGTTGACCATCTTAATATTGCAATTGAACACGGTTTCGGTATTTGCGGATGTCCGATAATAATTGCCGATGGACTGCGCGGGAATTCTTACATAGATGTTAATGTAAATCTAAAACATTTTAAATCAGTAAAAGTTGCATGGGATATTTATTATGCGGACAAATTTATTTTTTTAACCCACTTCAAGGGACACGAAATTTCCGGATTCGGCGGGGCGATAAAAAACATCGGGATGGGATGCGGCGCGCGTGCGGGAAAATACGAAATGCACAATGCGATAAAACCGGAAGTGAATCCGGAAAAATGTACCGGTTGCGGCAGTTGTGTCCGGTGGTGTCCCTCAAATGCATTGAAACTTTCAAATAAAAAAATTATAATAAATAAAGATATCTGTGTAGGTTGCGGCGAATGTATTTTGTCCTGCGAACAGTATGCGATAAAAATTCCCTGGGATGAATCAACCAAAAATGTACAGGAAAAAATAGTAGAATATGCCGCTGGGGTCTTAAAAAATAAAAAAGCAATTTACATAAATTTCTTAAATTACATAACAAAATTCTGCGATTGTTATGCCACAAAAGAAAATCCGTTGCTTGAAGATATAGGAATTTTAACTTCTGACGATGCAGTCGCTATTGATGCGGCATCGGCTGATCTGGTCAACAAAAAATTCGACGGAGATTTTTTCAGGCACATATTCCCGGACATTGACTGGTCCATACAAACGAAATACGCGGAAAAAATAGGACTCGGCAGACGGCAGTATACCCTGACAGAAATATGAAATTTATTGTTGACAGCATGCTGGGGCGGCTGGCAAAATGGCTTCGACTTTTCGGATATGACACCGTTTTTTTTAAGGGTAAACGCGACATAGAATTGGTCTTTGAAAGTATAAGGCAACAGAGAATAATTCTAACAAGAGACACCGGAATTTCAAAGAAAAAACCGATAAAAATAATTTTTATAGAAAGCGAGAATTTAACCAAGCAGATTGAACAATTAAAAAGAGTTCTCGACTTAAAATTAAACGGCAAAAGCATTTATAGTCGCTGTATAGAATGTAATTCAACTCTTGAAAAAATTGACAAAGAAAAAGTTAAAATTAAAGTTCCAAAATACACTTTCAAGACACACAAAAAATTTTCTTACTGCCCGGACTGCAGTAAAATTTACTGGCGGGAGTCACACTTAAAACTTGCAAAAAAAATAATTGATAAATTATTATGAAAGAAAAATCAACAAATTATCACAAGGCCCAAAAATATGCGTTCTGGCTTTTTGCACGAAGGAATCACTCCGAAAAAGAAATACGGGATAAACTCGGAAAAAATTATGATAACACCGTCGTTGATACTGTAATAGAAAAATTAAAGAAATTAAAACTGATTGACGATGAGAAATTTGCGAAAGAATGGACAGAATATCGCTTGCGTCACAATAAAAGCAAAAATTTTATTGTGCGGGAATTAAATAGAAAAGGCATCCAGCGTGAAACGGCATCCGGAATTTTAAGTTCGCTGGAAATTGACGAGACGGAACTGGCATATGACGCAATAAAAAATAAACTTATGAGATATAAAAAACTTGAACCGTTAAAAGCAAAGAGCAAAATTTTTCAGTTTCTTGCCGGCAAAGGATTTTCTTACGACACAATTGAAAGCGTGATATCTAAATTTACAAAAGGCAAGGAGCAGGACACCGATGAATCCTATTAAGACAGCACTAATCAGCGTATCGGACAAAACCGAAATTATTGAGTTTGCGAAAAACCTTACGAAATTGGATATCAAAATTATATCAACCGGCGGGACGGCAAAGTTTCTTGAAAAAGCAAAAATTCCCGTTGTTTCGGTTAAAGAAATAACGGATTTCCCGAAAATCCTTGACGGGCGGGTAAAAACTCTGCACCCAAAAATCCATGCGGGAATACTGGCAAAAAAAACAAAACAACATATTGACGAACTGAAAAAACACAAAATTAATGCGATTGATATTGTCGTTATAAATCTTTATCCTTTTGAAGAAAAACCTTCAATTAAAAATATAGCCATAGGCGGGGATGGTATAAAGTGAATGTTTTTTATTGACAACCGGTATTTTGATAAATATAATACCTAAAAAAAGCGTGAAATTAACATAAAAAAATGGATAAGAACATTGAAATACCGAGTGAAAATAAGTATAATATCAAAGACAAAACTGCTCAGGCAATACCCGTACTAAAAGGACGCTTTGTGCCCGATGG
>JACRDL010000086.1 GCA_016218625.1 Elusimicrobiota bacterium | reverse complement strand
TTGAAAGAGTAAAGATTATATAATTTTTAGCACTTTGCTAAATTATGCAAAATGTGCTCCGTCGGTGAAGTCAAAAAAATATACGTTTTCACGCTTTTTTTAGGTAATAAATTAACAATAATGATAACTATGTGTGTTTAGTAGCGGCAAAGCGAAGATTTGCTTCAGTCGGCAACACAGCAGAGCTGACGCTCTGCGACTACAAAAATAGGGTTTTTCAACGCTCTCTTAATATCAAACATATGACAACCAACGAAATAAGAAAAAGGTTTTTAAAGTTTTTTGAAGGAAAAAAACACAGAATTTTTCCGAGCGATTCTATCGTGCCATCATCAGACCCGACGCTGCTTTTTACATCGGCGGGGATGGTGCAGTTCAAAAATTACTTTTTAGGCAACCAGAAAATAGAGAGCAACTACCAGCGGGCGGCATCTATTCAAAAGTGTTTTAGAACTTCAGATATAGAGCGAGTCGGGCATACCGCAAGACATCTTACATTTTTTGAGATGCTTGGTAATTTTTCATTTGGCGATTATTTCAAAAAAGAAGCGATTGATTGGGCGTGGGAATTCTTAACCGCTGAACTTAAAATTGATAAAGATAAACTCCATATTTCCGTCTACAAAGACGACGATGAGGCATACCAAATCTGGCAAAAAATCATTCCAAAAAACAAAATTGTAAAATTGGGTGAAGATTCAAACTTCTGGCAGATGGGCGAAACCGGTCCCTGTGGGCCCTGTTCTGAAATTCTATATGATACAGGAATAGAAAACAGTTGCAGGAAAAAAACCTGCGGGCCCGGGTGCGACTGCGACAGATATATTGAGGTATGGAATCTTGTGTTCACGCAGTTTGACAAACAAGCCGGAGGCGAGCTTAAAAATCTTCCGAAAAAAAATATTGATACCGGTATGGGACTTGAACGGCTGGCGGCGGTGGTTCAGAATGCAAAAACAAATTTTGAAATCGATGAAATTAAAAGAATTATAAACTTTATAAAAAACTTTGCGGGCGAAGGGATCGCGGGAAATGATGTTTCAATAAAAATTATCGCAGACCACTGCCGCGCAATCACATTTCTTATTTCCGACGGTATTCTGCCGTCCAATGAAGGAAGAGGTTATGTTTTAAGAAGAATTTTGCGAAGGGCGATTACACACGGAAAAAAATTACAACTGAACAAACCGTTCCTTTACAGAATCGCAGGGGAAGTAATTGAAACAATGAAATCGGCATATCCTGAACTGGATTCGAACCGCGAACACATAGCAAGAATCGTAAAAATGGAGGAAGAAAAATTTTTATTGACGCTTGAACGCGGAATGGAAATGCTTGAAGAATTTAAAATAACCAATACAGATGTTACAGGTACTGATGTTTTTAATTTATATGATACTTATGGATTCCCACCTGACTTAACAAAAGAACTTTTTAAAGAAGCAGGTATCTCTATTAAAAACGAAAAAGAATTTGAGTATGAAATGGAGAAACAGAAAAATCGTTCCAAGTCATCGTGGAAAGGTTCGGGAGATATTGATATGAGCAATTATTTTGAACTTCACAAAAAATTCGCAGACACAGTTTTTACCGGCTATGATGAGACAAAAGCAAAAACTAAAATAGTCGCAATAATAAAAGACGGGAAAATTATTGAACAAGCGAACGAAGGCGATGAAGCGGAAATAATTTTAAACGAAACGCCTTTTTACGGAGAAGCAGGAGGTCAGGTGGGAGATACGGGCAGGTTAATAGTCCGTAGTCCAAAGTCCGAAGTCCAAAGTCAGACGGAAATTATTGATACGAAAAAACCGGTTGAAAACCTTATCATCCACAGGGCAAAAATCGTAAAAGGCATTATTAAAACGGGAGAAACGGTTAAAGCCGAAATTGATATTGAACGAAGAAAAAACATAATGCGAAACCATACCGCGACACATCTTTTGCATAAGAGTTTAAGACAAATTATCGGCACGCATATCGTTCAACGCGGCTCTCTTGTTGCCGACGACAGGTTCAGATTTGATTTTTCACAACCGGCGCAGTTAAAAAAAGAAGAACTGGATTTGATAGAGAAATACGTCAACGAAAAAATTCTTGAAAATCTAAAAGTGACGACAAAAATTATAACGGTGGACGAGGCAAAAAAAATGGGGGCGATGGCACTATTTGGCGAAAAATACGGCGAAAAAGTGCGGTGCGTTATTACTGGCGACGGAAATAACCCGGAAAGCGTGGAACTGTGCGGCGGGACCCATTGTAAATCAACGGGAGAAATCGGACAATTTATAATTTTATCCGAAGGCAGTATCGGAAGCGGACTGCGACGAATAGAAGCGATAACGGGAATGGAAGCGTATAACTTTATGAAAAACCAGCGGGAAACGATTGACGACATAGCGGAGATATTGAAATCATCCCGTGCGGAAGTTGTTCCAAAACTCCAAAAACTTGCGAATGATAAAAAGAAACTTGAAAAGGGCATTTCAAAAACGCCAAAAATACAGGAAAACGATTTACTGAAAAACCTTATGGAAATTAACGGCATAAAACTTCTGGCGGTAAAAACGGAAACAACATCAATAGACGAACTCAGAAGCACTTCCGACAATCTGAAAAACAAAATCAAATCGGGCATTGTGGTATTGGGTTCTGTTATTGACGAAAAACCGACCATAATTGTATCAATTACAAAAGACCTCACGATAAAATTTGATGCCAGAATAATTGTGAAAGAAATATCAAAAATTATAGGCGGAGGAGGCGGCGGAAAAATTGACCTCGCACAAGCCGGCGGAAAAGATATTTCAAAATTGGATGAAGCGCTGTCATCCGTTGAAAAAATCATAAAACAAATGTGACTGACATAAAAAAACAGATTGTAATTATTTTTTTTGCGGGGCTGATATCTGCCCCTTTTTTCTTTTACAACAGATGGCAGGATGTGGATTTCTGGGGGCATCTTTTTTTCGGCAAACAAATAATTGAGACGAAAAATATTCCTAAAACAGATTCTTATTCATATACCGCTTACGGCAATAAATGGGTGAACCATGAATGGTTATCGGAAACTATTTTTTACTCAACATATAAAAAGTTCGGCGGTAAAGGACTGATATTTCTAAAAGTCATTTTGGGCATTATTACCGGCGGTTTTCTTTTTTTGACGATGCTGGTCTATTCGTCAAATTATAAAATGCTGTTTATAATTTACCTCTTTGAACTATCAATTATTTTTCCCGGCGTATCTTTCAGACCGCAGATTTTTACTTATCTTTATCTTTCAATTTTCGGTTTTTTAATACATTTATACAAAAAAACCGGAAAATTACCGTTTCTGATTTTAATGTTCCCGACAATGGTTCTGTGGTCAAACTCACACGGCGGATTTGTCGTGGGCTTAGCAATTGCTCTAATTCTTCTTTTGGAAAAATACAACCGAAAGCATCTTTTTATTATTATCGCACTTCCGATTGCATCGCTAATAACACCTTACCATTTTAATCTCTGGAATGCGATATTCCGCGCACTTACAAATCCACTTACCTCAAAATATATAACCGAATGGGGCAGATTTACAATGTCCGATTTCCCAATACTCGGCTACTTATTCGTATTTATTGCAATTATCTCTGCGGTCAGTTCGCTAATTTATCTTTTCCAAAAAAAATATCTTTCGTTTTTGGTTATACTGATAAGTATCTTGTTCGCAAGCAAATACTCAAGACATATTCCTGTATTCGCAATAATTTCAGCGCCGTTTCTTGTACCGTTTTTTGAAAGCATCAAAAAAAGATTAACCGTTATGATTTTAATGATTCTTGCGTTCTTTCCATTTTTCCTGTTGCTTTTTGTTACTTTAAAAAATCCATCGCTTGAAATCACAGATAACGGCCGATTTCCCGCCAATGCGGTGAATTTCCTAAAAGAAAAAAAACTCGGCGGCAATATCTTCAACGAATTCAACTGGAGCGAATATCTTATTTGGCAACTCTATCCGCAGTGCAAGGTCGCAATAGACGGCAGATATGATACCGTTTATCTTGTAGAGTTCTTAAAAAATTATTTTGAGAAATTTGAAATTCCCGAAAATACAGATTTTTTACTTTTGAAACCGGAAAGAAAAATTGATGAAAAAAAATGGCAGGGAATTTACAGCGACAAAATTTCGGTTCTTTATACGAAAAAAGTTGACGAATAGAAAAAAATAAGTAAAATAAGAAATCATGTCCCTGTAGCTCAACGGATAGAGTGATGGCCTCCGAAGCCATTGATGCAGGTTCGATTCCTGTCGGGGACGATTTCTTGTCAGAGTACCGGAATTTGAAAGGCGCCACAGAAAGACACAGAAAAGAACACAGAAATAACTTCAGTGTAATTCTGTGAAATTCTGTGGCTTATCTTGATGCGGAGAAAAATGATAATCGGAATTATCGGCGGAAATAAGTGCGACAAGCAGATTGAAAAAATTGCGGAAGAAATCGGCTCCGAAATTGCCAAAAGAAAACATATTTTACTCTGCGGCGGCATGGGCGGAGTAATGGAGGCGGCATGCCGAGGCGCGAAAAAATCAGGCGGATTAACTATCGGCATTCTTCCTGGTAAAACAAAAGATGATGCAAATGAATATATTGATATACCCGTTATAACAGCAATGAGTCATGCAAGAAATGCAATAATTGTAAGAACCGCAGATATTATTATCGCAATTGCTGGCAAATATGGAACTCTCTCGGAAATAGGGCTCGCCAAAGCAATTGATAAAACGGTTATAGGCATAAAAACATGGGATATTCCGGGTATAATAAAAGTGAACTCCGTAAAAAAAATTTTTGAAATAATAAAATGAAATTTACTCGGGAACAAATTTCTTTGAGACGCTCCCTTGGGGTCGCTCTGCAATTTGCTCCTGGAACGAAGAAGTCGCAAATTGAGGCTCTTCAGAAATTTTTCCCTCGCTTGTGATGAAAAAAACGCAAAAATGAAAGCGGTTATTCAGCGGGTAAAAAAAGCATAGGTAATCTACGAAAATATCAAAGAGGAAACCGGAAAAGGTCTGGTAATTCTGCTGGGTGTGGGAAAAAACGATACCGAGAAAGACATCTCTTGGCTTTCTGAAAAAATATTGAATTTGCGGATTTTTTCCGACGCTCAAAATAAATTTAATTTTTCGGTGACCGATGTAAAAGGTGATATTTTAGTAGTATCACAGTTCACGCTTTACGGTGTCTGTCAAAGAGGCAGGAGACCGGATTTTATGGAAGCCGCCGACCCGGAAAAAGCAAATATATTATATGAAAAGTTCCTTCATGAACTGAAAAAATCTCATCTTACGGTTAAAACAGGAAAGTTTGCGGCAAATATGACCGTTGAAATTCATAACGAAGGACCGGTGACTATTTTAATGGATACTGAACGATGAAAAAAATAATAATCGGTTTTAGTTTCTTACTATTTATTTTAACGGCAATTTTTGGAATTTACTTACTTATAAAATTCTTAAAAACCGACATTTTTTTAACTGCAGAAAAAAAATCATATTTACACTGGGAATTTATAAAAATAACCGCAAGAATCAAAAATAAAAAATTTGCGGAAAAATATAAAAGCGAGCCGTTTTATATTTCCGTTTATAAAGAAAAAGACAGGATAATTACAATCGGCGGAATCGGTAAAATCCCTTTAATTTACAACAGCAAAAAAAATCTGTGGGAAGGCAGCTGGCCATGTCCGTGGAACGCATCAGACGGTAAATATCACGCCGAACCATTTATTCCGCAAAACATAAAATTCTCTGCTAAAAATTTTCGCATAATTCGCAGGAAACTTAAAAAATATTTTCCGAGTGGTTTCGGGGTGCTTACATTTGAAAATATGACAACACTTTCAAAAATTAAAATAATAAATCCCGCTGGTATTGAAACCGGCTGTAAAGGGATGTTTGATTGGACGGAGTTCATAGGAGCGGACGCATTCTGGTATCTCGCAGGACAGACAAAAGCGGAAAGTCCGAATGCCGACGAACATTTTCCGTGGATTGAAAAAAATATATCTAAATTGCCGGAACTAGGAAAAGAAGCACATAACAGAAAATTAAAATTCGGAACATATATCATCTCATATCTCACATTCGGACCTTACAAATATAAAAATTACAAATATGCATATGATTTCAATTCCGAAAAAGGCGGACCTATTGAAACCCGTTCAATATCAATTGCCGACGAAAAAAGAGTTTCGGATATCATAAAACTGATAAAGGTTTTTAACAAGATTCCCGAAATTGATTACATCGGACTTGATTATATCCGCAACGCACTCGGCGGATACGAACTTGTTGACGAATTCGTTCAGGATATGAATGTTAAGGTTCCCGACGGATGGGAAAAATTCAGCGCCGCGAGAAGAATGGGCTGGATTGCAAATGAAAAAGTTTCCAGGCGAAATATTAATCTTATAGACCAGTGGCAGTGGTGGCGGGCGCACAAAGTTTCAAAAATCATAAATAGAATCACAAAAGAAGTAAAACTTAAAAAACCGCTCTGGCTGTTTACCCTCACATGGGAAAAGGGCTGGCAACACGGTCAGGATCCGATAATGTTTTCGGATGCGGGAATGGATATAGATGCTTTAATGCTATACGAGGCGAACCGTCAACAGTTTGATATGCTTTTGGATGATTGGCATAATTACATAAAAAAGGGACAGGCAAATCTTGTGCTCGGAAATGTAGTTGATTGGCCCCTTCATCAAAAAATACTTAATCCGCCGGGACCCGAGGAATTTTATAACCGCTTAATTGATTCAACAAAAAAAATTTACAACGATGGTACTGCCAACGCTATATTTATTCACGATTTGGCAAGAGCATTATGGGGAAGAATAAAGCCGTACTCGGCAAAAGAATGGCTTTTGGCATCGGGAGCCGCCATTACAGAAATGAGACGGTTAAACGGACTTCTACATATAACCGTAGAGATTAATTTACCATCAAAATTAAAATTAAAAGAAGAATTTTCCATACCACTCGTGCTGAAAAATATATCAAACAAAAAACAAAAAAATATCATAATAAAACCTCATCTTATCGGAGGCGAGATACTCGGCGAAAATGAAAAAAATATTATTGAACTGTTGCCCGGACAGATTCAGACAGTAAATTTCAGGGGAATAATTAAGTCGGCTTCGTGGGAAAAAGACCTTAAAAATATGGTGGCGGTACAGATTAAATCGGATAAACGGAACGCTACATTTTTCAAATATGTTACGGCAAAATAAATTGTATCGGAAACTTAAAGACGCCACAGAATTACACAGAAATGACGCAGAAAAAACTTCAGTGAAATTCTGTGACATTCTGTGGCTTATCTTATTGATTGCTTTATTACTGCGCATAACCGCACCTGCGAATGCAGATTCTTCTCGTATTGACCAGTTTGAAAATGAATTAAAAGAACAACAGGAGGATTATCGCAACAGTAAAAAGGAAAAAAAAGAAAAACCGCTGACGATAGAACCGTTTTGCAAAAATCTTTCGCAAAATGTTACCTGGTGGCAAATGACGGCAGAGGAAATTCAAAAAATTAAAAACAATGGGTTGGGATACAGCGAACTTATCAAGGTTATTTTGATATCAAAAAAAATTGAAAAATCGCCGGATGAAATAATAAAGAGACGGAACCGCGGCGAAGCCTTCCTGAAAATTTCCGAAAGATACGGGTTTGATTACGGTCAGATAAAAAATGAAACCAAAAAAATTATGAAGGAGGTAAAAATATATGGAACGAAATAAACTGGCGACAATTATTGCAATTTTATTTTTTGTATCGGCAATACTCGGATTTTGGATTGTTTTTTCCAGACCGTCGGAAAAAATTGAAAGAAAATCAAAGATCGGCATTTCGCAGGATAAAATTGCCGTCGTAAATATACTCGGACCAATAAGAGCATCTATGAAATCATCCGACCCATTTGCCCGGGATTCTGAAAAAACAGTAAAGCGTTTGAAAAAATTAAATGAAAATGCTTCCGTTAAAGCGGTTGTTTTAAGAATAAATTCTCCGGGCGGAACCGTCGCTGCCGTCCAAGAGATTTATTCTGAATTATTAAAAATGAAAAAAAACGGAAAATTTATCGTGGCATCATTTTCTGATGTCGCAGCAAGCGGCGGATATTATATCGCCTGCGCGGCGGATGAAATAGTGGCGCAGCCGGGAACACTTACCGGTTCAATCGGCGTAATTTTAGAGGTCGGAAATTTTTCCGAACTTATGAAAAAAATCGGAGTAAAAATTGAGACGGTAAAATCGGGAAAGCACAAAGATATAGGAAATTTTTCGCGAGAAATGACTATTGAAGAAAGAAAAATCTTGCAAGATTTGATAAATGATGCTTACGAGCAATTTCTATCGGCGGTGGTGGCGGGCAGAAAACTTGATGAAGCAAAAGCTCGCACTCTTGCCGACGGCAGAATTTTCACCGGGACACATGCAAAATCTACGGGACTCGTGGATACGCTCGGTGGACTTGATGAAGCAATTGAAGAAGCAAAAAAACTTGCCGGAGTAAAAGGAGAGGTAAAAATAATGTCTGATTCTGACCAGTGGGACAGAATATTTGAATTTATACCGGCAGGTTTTGAAGAAAAGGCCTTTTCAAAAATAATGCCCTCTATGAATGTAAGATTTGAATATATCCTTGAATAAGGAACACGGAACTAACACGGAAGCCCCGACTTGTCGGGGACACAGAACTGAAGCGGAAAGTTCAGTGTCAGTTCCGTGTATAAGTTTCGAGTCGGTTCAGTGTATTCGCGGAACGAATAATGTTATCACAGAAATTTGAAACGGCGTTATCGTTATTGGATAATCCGAAAGAAACGATTGAACTAATAATCGTTGAAAAACCCGTATTTTTTTCTTTACTGATCTTTATACTTGCTAATGTAAGTTTTCTGGTTTCAAATTCAATTGTTTTTCATTTTTCAAATACCAATTTCGCTTTAATCCTGTTTTTTTTATTATTATCAAATTTTTTGATTTTAGCAATGGCAGCGGCGAGTTATCATTTCATTGCAGAGATACTTAAAGGAAAAGGAAATGTCATAACGCTTTTTTCTCTTTTAAGTTTTTCGCTTACGCCTGTGTTATTGATGATTCCTTCGGCAATAATTGGAAAATTTGCCGGCACAGGATTGACTTGTTTCGCTTTTACGGTTATTTTTTTCTGGACGATATATTTGCTTATACTCTCAATAAAAATACTTTATACTATTTCTATACTGAAAACATTGCTTGTAATTTTTTCGCCTGTTATCATCGTATTTATTCTGTCCATTATTCTTCTTATTATCTCAATAGCAGGAATTATATCAATTTTTATATGACGAATTTTTCTGCTTTACTTTCCAAATGTTCCGTCTGTCCGAGAAACTGCAATGTCAACCGCCTTAAAAATAAATTGGGTTTCTGTAAAATCGGTAAGAATCCAAAAATATCGGCATATAATTTACACTTCGGGGAAGAACCGCCGATATCGGGAACCAACGGTTCTGGCACCATATTTTTTACAGGGTGCAACTTAAGATGCGTTTTTTGTCAGAACTATCCCATATCTCAACGATGCTGCGGCAATGAAATCACGGTTGAAAAACTTGCCGAAATAATGATAACTTTACAGAATCAAAATGCTAACAATATAAATCTGGTTACGCCGACGCATGTAGTGCCCCAAATAATTGAAGCGGTCTTACTGGCAAAGAATAGAGGACTTAAAATTCCTATCGTCTATAATTCCGGCGGATATGAAAAAGTAGAAACATTAAAATTATTGAAGGGTATTATTGACATATATATGCCGGATGCAAAATATTCCGACGATAAAATGGCGGAAAAATACTCTGATGCAAAAAATTATTGGGAAATAAATAAAAAGACGCTCAAAGAAATGCACCGGCAAGTCGGTGATTTACAGATAAAAAATGGGATTGCAGTTAAAGGACTTCTAATAAGACATCTGGTTTTACCTGATAATATTGCAGGGAGTAAAAAAGTATTTGAATTTATCTCAAAAGAAATATCTCAAAAAACCTACATCTCAATTATGGCACAGTATCATCCTGCAAACAGAGCAGATGAATTCCCAGAATTACAACGAAAAATTACCAACGAAGAATACTCACAGGTTCTAAATTGGGCGGATGAATTTGGATTAACTTACGGCTGGCGACAGGAACTATGAAAATTTATTTAACATTTTTGACTTTACTTATTACCTTATCACCTTATCACCTTATCACCTGTCTCTATTCGGAGGGAAAAATGCTTGAACTTCCACAACCAAAAACAAAAGGAACTGTTTCACTTGAAGAAGCAATTATAAAAAGACGGTCAGTGAGAAATTTTCAGAATAAAACTTTAGCCATTGAACAAATCTCCCAAATTTTATGGTCTGCACAAGGAATAACATCAAAGCGTGGATTTCGGTCGACACCATCAGCTGGTGCAATTTATCCGATGGAAATTTATCTTGTATCAACGGATGGACTTTTCCATTACATTCCGCAAGGACATAAAATTTTAAAATTAAAAGACGGTGATTTACGAATGCAACTCTGTAATGCTGCGTATGGACAGGAATTTATTGCTGATGCTGGTATTTCTATAATTATTGCCTGTGATTATGAAAAAATAAAACTGCGATATAGAGACAGGGCAACAAGATATGCCGATATGGAGGCAGGACACATCACACAAAACATTCAACTTCAAGCGGTTTCATTAGGACTTGGCAGTTGCCCGGTTGGTGCATTTAACGATGGTTCTGTCTCAAAACTTTTACAACTTCCAAAAAATCTTACACCGATTTATATAATTCCGGTTGGTTATATTAAGTGAACAATAGGGACGGAGGAAAATAAGAAAGTGGGAAGTTGAAAAAAAATTTTGAAAGACGAGATTCCTCGTGGAACTCGGAATGACAACATTCATGAGATTGCCTCAATACATACAAAGGAAGCAGAGTAAACTCTGCGACTACACCTCGCAATGACGGGCAAAAACGATTTGCAAAAATATAAAATGGCTGGGTTGTTGACGGCCATTTTTTTACTTGTCAAATCGGCAAAAATTAGATATAATTTTTTTATGCTCATAAAAAATAAATTTGAAATGCCGGATGATGTAAGATACGCAAAAATTATTCAGCAGAATCTGTCGGCAAAAGTAATTCTTAAAAATGATTTTGAGGATATTTCACAGATTAAAACTGTTGCCGGATGTGATGTTTCATATTCAAAGAATGAAAAGAAAATTTTCGCAGCCGTTGTAGTTCTTGACATTAAAACATTGAAAATTTCTGAAATTGTAAAAATTAAATACCGTAAAAAATTTACATTTCCCTATATTCCCGGTTATCTTTCTTTCAGAGAAGGACCTGTTCTACTTGAAGCGATAAAAAAGTTGAAAACTGAGCCGGATCTGTTTTTGTTTGACGGTCAGGGGATTGCCCACCCGAGGGGAATCGGCATCGCATCACATCTCGGCGTAATACTTGACAAACCATCAATCGGATGCGCAAAATCTCATCTCTATGGAAATTACGAGGAACCGCCGCCAGGATTAAAAGGCGCTTATACTTTTTTAAAAGACGACGCGGGAACTTTAATAGGACTTGTAATGCGTTCAAAAAAATTTACAAAGTCAATTTTTATTTCACAGGGACACAGAATCGGATTAATCACGGCAGCCGATATTGTTTTTAAGTGTCTGACGAAATACCGTATTCCAGAGCCATTGCGTTTGGCACACATTGAATCCAAATGTTAATATAAATGTAGCCCCCGAATTTATTCGGAGGTGAGCGACCGAAGGGAGTCCCTTTAGGGACGAAGCGAATTAAAATAAAAATTGACTTAGTAAAAAAAATTTAATATAATTTTGCAGTTATATTTAAACATCGGAATTTCAAAAGCGCCACAGAACCATCCCGCAAGCGGGACAGGCGCCGAAACAACACAGAAATAGTTTCAGTGAAATTCTGTGACATTCTGTGGCTTATCTTGGGAAAGGAAATTAAAATATGCCGGAATTGAGACGGGACTTAATATCGCACAGATGGATTATCACTGGAACGCAGAGTGAAGAAGAATTTTTTTCATCATTAAATCTAAAACCAAAAGAAGCAGGTGTTGAATGTTTTTTTTGCGAAGGCAATGAAACAAAGACGCTTCCTGAAATATATTCAATACGAAAATTTGATACGCGTCCGAACACACCGGGTTGGCAGGTAAGAGTGGTTCCGTCAAAATCCGCCGCATTCAAGATAGATGGTGATGTTGGCAAAGTCGGGCGGGGAATATACGATATGATGAACAACATCGGCGCACACGAACTTATAATAGAATCACCGCAACACATAAAAAATATTTGCGAACTTCCACCCGAGCAGATACTGCTTATTCTAAAAGTTTATCAGACACGGCTTCGAGACTTGAACAACGACGAACGACTTAGATATGCTTTGATTTTTAAGAACCAAAGGCCCGAATCGCCTCTACGATACGGGCATACGCATTCGCAACTTGCAGCACTTCCGTTAACTCCAAAAGCGGTAAAAGACGAACTTATATCCGCAAAAAATTATTTTTCTTACAAGGAAAGATGTCTTTTTTGTGATATTATTCGCCAGGAACAAAGAGACAAAAAACGGATCGTTGAAGAAAATTTCGATTATATATCCTTTGTTCCTTTTGCGACAAAATTCCCGTTTGAACTTTCCATTATGCCTAAAAAACATAATGCGGATTTCCGGGCAGAAAGCGAGTCATCGCTGAAAAATCTTGCGCAAATACTAAAAATATCTCTTTCCAAAATTTCCGCTGTCTTAAACGACCCGCCGTTGAATTATATTCTTCATACAATTCCATATATGCGACCGAAACCGGACTACTGGAAAACTATTCACAATGACTTTCACTGGCATATTGAAATATATCCGCAAATCAGCGAAATCACCGGTTTTGAGTGGGGCTCCGGTTACCACATCCAGCCACTATTACCCGAAATATGCACAAAGTTACTATTGGCAAAATAATTTCCGCCGATGAGGCGAGAATATTGGATAAAATTGCTGTTGAAAAATTTTCAATTCCGTCAATTGTTTTAATGGAAAATGCGGGAAAAAATACGGCTGAAATAATTCTTAAAAAATTTCATCCGCGACAAGTTGCAATTTTTTGCGGAGGCGGGAACAACGGCGGCGACGGTTTTGTCATAGCAAGACATCTTTTTAATAACGATATAAAAGTAAAAGTTTTTACCACGCAAAAAATATCAAAATACTCCGGCGATGCTTTAGTTAATCTTAACATCATACAAAAAATGAAAATACCCGTTATTACTTTATCCGCAAAAAAATTTCAGCCAAAGGATGATCCACAAATGGCGGAAAAAATCCCAAAAACCGATTTAATCGTAGATGCTCTGCTTGGCACCGGCACAAAAGGAAAACTTAGAGAACCATATAAAAAAATTATCAAAAAAATAAATTCGACAAAATAAACAGTTGTATCGGTTGATATA
>JACRDL010000082.1 GCA_016218625.1 Elusimicrobiota bacterium | reverse complement strand
GATTTGTGGTATCGTTGATAAATACTTTTTAAGTATTGCATTCTTGAGTACCTGTCCATAATGTAACCCCCTTTTGCCGGGTTACATTATATATGATTTGACGATTACCTCTTGGGTTACATTTTACATGATTTGATACGCGGGGTTGATATTCGTTTATATTTTTTGTATAATTAAAAAATGTAAGCCAATGTCATAAAGAATTTATGTTTTTGATATTGGCTTTTTCATAAGTGAGGAATAATTAAAATGTCCACACCACTTGAAAAATGGGTTGAAAAACAGGCGGAACTAACAAAGCCAAAGAGAATTTATTGGTGTAACGGTTCCGAAAAAGAGGCGAGAGAAATCGTTGAAATCGGAATGCGGGAAGAAAAAATCAATGCCGAGCCGATATTTACCGAGTTAAATCAGAAAACATGGCCCAATGCGTACTATCACAGAAGCCATCCGACAGATGTTGCAAGAACGGAGCAGCTAACTTTTGTGTGCCACCCCGACAAAGAAACGGCCGGTCCCAACAATAACTGGATGCACCCCGATGAAGCGAAAAGAAAACTTATAAAACTTTCAGACGGTTGTATGAAAGGAAGGACTATGTATGTTCTTCCTTATATGATGGGACATCCCGATTCACCTTATTCAAAAGCATGTGTTCAACTAACTGATGTGAGTTATGTCGCCGTAAGTATGAGAGTAATGACCAGGTTGGGAAGTGATGTTATCAAAAAAATAGGCAACTCTGAAAATTTTGTAAAAGGACTTCATTCCGTCGGTGATTTTGACCCGAACAAACGGTTCATTATGCATTTTCCGGATGAGAGTTTTGTTTGGAGTATCGGTTCCGGTTACGGAGGAAATGCGCTTTTAGGCAAGAAATGTTTTTCTTTGCGGTTGGCTTCCTGTCTCGGACTTAAAGAGGGCTGGCTTGCCGAACATATGGTGATAGTGGGAATAGAAGACCCGCAAGGGAAAATTACATATATCGCTGCGGCATTACCGTCTGCCTGCGGAAAAACAAATCTCGCGATGTTGCAGTCAACACTTCCCGGCTACAAAGTGTGGACAATAGGAGACGATATAGCATGGATGAATATAGACCCCGACGGGCGACTATGGGCGATAAATCCCGAAACCGGATATTTCGGTGTCGCGCCCGGGACTGCGCTTAAAACAAATCCGAATATGATTAAAACGCTCAAAGCCGGGAAATTTTTCCCGACGCTTTTTACAAATACCGGTCTTGATTTAGACAAAAACGAACCTTGGTGGGAAGGGCTTGACGGTGATATGCCAGAAAATATAATTGATTGGCAGGGAAAAAAATGGGCGCCGGAAACCGGAACTAAAGCGGCGCATCCGAATTCAAGATTTACCGTCTCAGTTTATAATTCTGCTACACTTTCAAAAGAGTTTGACAATCCAAAAGGTGTTCCGATATCCGCGATAATTTTCGGCGGAAAAAGAACTCAACTTATACCGCTTGTTGTTGAAAGTTTCAACTGGCAGAATGGTGTATTTATGGGAGCAAGAATGGGTTCCGAAACCACCGCCGCTGCTATAGGTTTGAAAGCAGGTGTCCGAAGAGACCCGATGTCCATGCTTCCTTTCTGCGGATACAATATGGGCGATTATTTCAAACACTGGCTTAATATAGGTAAAAAATTAAAAAATCCGCCGAAGATATTTTCCGTCAACTGGTTTAGATGCGATGAAAACGGTTCATTTATTTGGCCCGGTTTCGGAGATAATATCAGGGTTTTGAAATGGATTATTGACCGTGTTAATAACAAAGTGAAAGCAATTTCCACGCCTGTAGGTCTTGTGCCCGATTTGGATGATATGAATACAAGCGGACTGAACATACCGAGAGAAAATTTGGAAAAATTGGTTGAGGTAAAAATTTCCGATTGGAAAAATGAACTGGACGATACCGAAAAATTTTTCAAACAGTTCGGGAAAAAATTTCCGCCAGAATTGGAAAATGAACTTGCAGAACTTAATTCAGATGCGAATCGCTGACGCTTCGCTAAAAATCATCATCGGTGAATTCAACCATTAAGTGCAACAGTGCGAATTGAAAACCTCGTTTGGAGTAGAGAACCCGAGACATTTTCTCGGTCTGTTGTTGAGCCAAGATTCGACCTTTGAAATATCAGCATCAGAAATAATATCAAAATTAG
>JACRDL010000081.1 GCA_016218625.1 Elusimicrobiota bacterium | reverse complement strand
GATTTGTGGTATCGTTGATAAATACTTTTTAAGTATTGCATTCTTGAGTACCTGTCCATAATGTAACCCCCTTTTGTCGGGTTACATTATATATGATTTGACGATTACCCCTTGGGTTACATTTTACATGATTTGATACGACCCCTTGACAAATTATATATTATTTTTGTATAATTAAATTTCTTATGTGGAAAAGACAGGATTAAGGATTAAGTGGTAAGGATTAAGCGGGCAGTGTCAAAAAACTTAATCCTTAAAGCGAAGCGACTTAATCCTTACTACTGGTGTTAATATGTTAACAGTAAATCAATTAGTTAAAAGCGGCAGGTTGATATCAAAGCGGAAAAGTAAAACCCCGGCGTTGGGTGAGTCGCCGCAGAGAAGAGGTGTTTGTACAAGGGTTTATACAACCACGCCGAAAAAACCGAACTCCGCTTTAAGAAAAGTTGCAAGGGTAAAACTTACATCGGGCTTTGAAGTTACTGCCTATATCCCCGGTATCGGACATAATTTGCAGGAACATTCAATTGTTCTGGTCAGGGGCGGCAGAGTTAAGGACTTGCCGGGTGTCAGGTATCATATAGTTAGAGGAACTCTTGATGCTACGGGTGTCAGCGGAAGAAATCAGGGCCGTTCAAAATACGGTGCGAAAAAGCCGAAAGCAGGTGTTGTAAAAGCAGCATCACCGGTGGCACCGCCGGCACCAACAGCATAAAAGCAGGTGATATGGTGATAAGGTGATATGTAAAAACCATATCAGCGTATCAGCGTATAAGCATATCAGCGAGGTATTCAAGTGTCAAGAAAAGCGAGAAAAATAAAAAAAGAACCTGCTCAACCGGATTATAAATACAACAGCATAGTTATTTCCCGTTTTATTTTTGATATGCTGAAATGCGGGAAACTATCTCATGCCGAAACAATCTGTTACGATGCGATGGCTCTAATAAAAGAAAAAACAAAACAGGAACCGATGACGGTTCTGGAACGGGCTATGAAAAATGTGAGACCGCTTTTAGAGGTAAAGCCCCGCCGTGTCGGCGGTGCGACATATCAGATTCCTATTGAAGTAAAACATGACCGCGGTATCGCCCTTGCCGTCAGATGGCTTTTGATGTATGCGGCAAGTAGAAAAGGCAAACCGATGAGTGAGCGTTTGGCTTCCGAAATAATTGATGCCTCCAACAATACCGGCAGTGCCGTTAAAAAAAGAGAGGATACCCACAAGATGGCGGAGGCAAACAAGGCGTTCGCGCATTATCGTTGGTGATAGAGGCAGTGAAAGAAAGTGAGAGGAAGTGAAAAAAAGTGAAAAGAAGCGGATTTTTCTTTCGTTCACTTTTTCACCACTTTTGTTCACTGTCGTTCACTGGTGTTAATTATGCCTGTTTTAGAAATAGAAAAAGGAATTACGGAAAATAAAAACAAGCCACTGAATGACACAGAAGGACACAGAAGAAGACATTTTAGTGAAATTCTGTGTAATTCTGTGGCTAAAAAAAATAAAATGACTGATTTATCAATTATCAGAAATATCGGAATTATAGCGCATATAGACGCGGGTAAAACAACTACCACGGAGCGACTGCTTTTTTATAGCGGAAAAATTCACCGTATCGGAAACGTTGATGAAGGAACTACTACCACCGATTGGATGGAGCAGGAGCAGGAGAGGGGCATTACCATAACTTCCGCCGCGATAACATGCGAATGGCTTGGGCACACCATCAATGTTATAGACACCCCAGGCCATGTTGATTTTACCGCTGAAGTGGAACGTTCACTTCGTGTTCTTGACGGCGCTATTGTTGTTTTCTGCGGCGTCGGCGGCGTTCAGCCGCAGTCGGAAACGGTCTGGCGTCAGGCGGACAGATATAAAATCCCCCGTCTAACATTTATAAATAAACTTGACAGAACCGGCGCAAACTTTTTCGGCGTGGTGGACGCGATGAAGAAAAAACTCCACGCAAATCCAGTGCTTTTGCAGATACCAATCGGCAGTGAAGATAAATTATCCGGAATGGTTGATTTAGTGAGAATGAAAGCGTTTCAGTATACTGATGAACTCGGAGTAAAATTTGAGGAAACTGAAATTCCGCAGGATATAAAATCTCTCGTTAAAGAATACAGGGCAAAACTTATTGAGGCATCTGCCGACGCCGACCATAATATTATGCATAAATTCGTAACCGGAGAGGGAAAAATTACCGACGAGGAAATAACCCAAGCAATAAGAACCCTGACCATATCCTCCAAAATAGTTCCTGTCCTGTGCGGTTCTTCTCTTAAAAATAAAGGCGTCCAGTTTTTACTTGATGCGATTGTTTCATATCTGCCTTCGCCCGTTGATATTCCCGCTATTGAGGGGCTAAATCCCGAAACCGAATCAACTGAAAAAATAAAAAGGGCTGCTGATGAGGAAGCGCCGGCATCGGCGCTTGCGTTTAAGATTCAGACCGACCCGTTTGTGGGACGTTTAACATACATCAGAGTTTATTCCGGAATTATCAAAAGAGGACATTCAATTTATAATTCAACAAGGGCCCAACGCGAACGGATAGCGAAACTTGTGAAAATGCACGCCAACGACCGTGAAGAAGTTGAAGAAGTAAAAGCCGGCGATATAGCGGGCGTCGTAGGTTTCAAAAAAACATTCACCGGAGATACGCTCTGCGATGAAAAAAATCAAATAATTTTAGAAAACATAAAATTTCCCGACCCCGTGATATGGCTTGCGATTGAACCGAAAACGAAAGCCGACGATGAAAAACTTTCCAAGGCGCTTTCTAAACTTTCCGAAGAAGACCCGACATTTAAGTTGAAGGTGGATTCCGAAACCGGACAGACGATTATTTCCGGAATGGGCGAATTGCATTTGGAAATTCTTGTTGACAGAATGAAACGGGAATTTTCCGTTGCGGCAAACATCGGCGCACCGCAGGTTGCTTACAAAGAAACGGTAAAAAGAATCTCTGAGGCAACCGGAAAGTTCATCCGTCAGACCGGTGGTCACGGACAGTACGGGCATGTTGAATTGATGGTTGAACCCAACTTAAAAGGTAAGGGCTTTGAATTTATAAATGACATCAGAGAGGGCAGAATTCCGAGAGAGTTTTTTTCGTCAATTGAGGACGGAATTATTTCGGCGCTTGAAACCGGCGTTTTAGGCGGTTTTCCCGTTGTGGATGTTAAGGTAACGCTACAAGATGGCTCATATCACGAGGTTGATTCATCGGATATCGCATTTAAGATGGCGGCATCAATCGGGACAAAGGAAGCGCTTAAAAAAGCGTCCCCCGTTTTGTTGGAGCCGATAATGAAATTGGAAGTAATCACACCCGACGAATATTTAGGCGATATTTTGGGAGATATAAACTCACGCCGCGGAAGAATTGAAAATATGTCAACCAATAAAAAAATTCATACAATTGATGGATATGTTCCGTTAGCAGCAATGTTTGGCTATTCATCGTCGTTGCGTTCGTTGTCACAGGGACGGGCAACCTATACGATGGAGCCGGCATTTTACGAGACCGTTTCTGAAAAATTAGCGCAAGAGATATTGGGAATAGTGTAATCATAGTTCATAGTTTATTAGTTCATAGTTCATAGAAACTACGAACTACGAACTCTTAACTACGAACTAACTGGAGGTGTTTTATGGCGAAGCAAAAATTTGCAAGGACAAAGTTGCATGTCAATGTCGGAACAATCGGTCATGTTGACCACGGAAAAACAACACTTACCGCGGCTATCACGAAGGTTTTGGAAAAGAAGGGATTTGCAAAATTCATCACATATGATGAAATTGCAAAGGCATCGGAGTCGCAGGGCAGACGCGACGAAACAAAAATCCTGACCATTGCGATAAGCCATGTTGAATATGAGACGGCAAAAAGGCATTATGCCCACATTGACTGTCCTGGCCATGCCGATTACATTAAAAATATGATAACCGGCGCGGCTCAGATGGACGGTGCGATACTTGTTGTTTCGGCTGCCGACGGTCCTATGCCTCAAACCAGAGAGCATATCCTTCTTGCCCGTCAGGTGAATGTTCCCCACATCGTCGTCTATCTCAATAAAGTTGATGTTGTGGACGATAAAGAACTTGTTGATTTGGTTGAACTGGAAATAAGGGATCTCTTAAACAAATATCAGTTCCCGGGCGACAAAACCCCAATTATTAGAGGGAGTGCACTTAAAGCCATGCAGGGTGATACAAGTGAGTTCGGAGAACCGTCAATCTGGAAACTGATGGATGCTATAGATGCTACAATTCCCGACCCGAAGCGTGAAACTGATAAACCGTTTTTGATGAGCGTTGAAGATGTTTTCACCATTACGGGCCGCGGCACCGTTGCAACCGGTAGAATTGAACGCGGAAAAGTGAAAACCGGCGATGCGGTGGAACTGGTTGGAATTCAGGAAACAAGAAAGTCGGTTATCACATCAGTTGAAATGTTCAGAAAAATTTTAGACGAAGCCCAGGCCGGCGACAATGTCGGCGTGCTTTTGAGAGGTGTTGAAAAAGACCAGGTGGAACGCGGACAGGTAATAGCGGCTCCCGGAACCATCACGCCTCATAAAAAATTCAAAGGGCAGGTTTATATTCTCACAAAAGAGGAAGGCGGTCGGCATACTCCGTTTTTTCAAGGTTACAGACCGCAGTTTTATTTCAGGACGACCGATGTTACGGGCATTGTCAATCTGCCGAAAGGCGTTGAAATGACTATGCCGGGCGATAATGTTGAAGTTGTCGGCGAACTTATTACTCCGATTGCAATGGAAAAGGAACTGAGATTTGCAATTCGCGAGGGCGGGCATACAGTCGGAGCGGGTGTTATTTCAGAAATTATAGAATAAAAAGCGGAGATTAAGAGATTAAGAGATTGGGAGATTAGGGTTTTGTCTCATCCCTAATTTCCTAATTTCCATTTTCCTAATCTCTGAAGTTAATATGGCGAAAACGGAACAGTTGGCACAATCACAAAGAATAAGAATTCGGTTGCAGGCATATGACCATAAGATGCTGGACACCTCGCTTTCCGAAATTATTCAGACGGCGAAGCGCACGGGTGCGTCTATTTCCGGCCCTGTTCTTTTGCCTACCAGAATAAAAAAATACACCGTTTTGCGGTCGCCTCACACGGATAAAAAATCTAGAGAACAGTTTGAAATGAGGATACACAAACGGCTTGTTGATATTTTGCAGCCGACGCCCCAGACGGTGGATGCGCTTATGAAACTGGATTTGCCGGCCGGCGTGGATGTGGAAATCAAGGCGTAGGACACGGAACAGACACGGAAGTAAGGAACACGGAACAGACACAGAACAGTTCCGCTTCAGTTCCGTGTGTAAGTTCCGAGTCAGTTCAGTGTGTGAGCGAAGCGAACAATGAGAGCAATTCTTGGAACAAAAATCGGTATGACTCAAATATATTCGCAAATCGGGGAAGCGGTTCCCGTGACGGTTATATCCTGCGGTCCCTGTATTGTTACCCAAATCAAAACTGTTGAGACCGACGGTTACGATGCGGTTCAGGTCGGTTATTGTCCGACCATAGAAAGAAAACTTAATAAGCCGCAACTCGGTCATCTCAAAAAATCCGGCACAGGATTATTTAGGACTTTGAAAGAGTTTCGCGTTGATAAACCGTCTGATTATAAATTAAATCAAGAAATACAAACGGATATTTTTTCCCCCGGTGATTTTGTGGATATAACCGGAATTTCCAAAGGTCATGGTTTTGCCGGTGTGGTTAAAAGACACGGTTTCGGCGGTGGCCCTCAGACACACGGTCAGTCGGATAAACAGCGTGCGCCCGGCGCAATAGGTCCCCAGAGACCCCAAAAAGTAAGAAAGGGTTTAAGAATGGCCGGAAGATTAGGCGGCATCGGTTCTACCATTCAGAAATTAAAAGTAGTAAAAATTATTCCGGAAAAAAATATTTTAATGGTGAAAGGCGCGGTTCCGGGTGTGAAAAACGGCCAACTGCTCATTTCTTCAACAGTCAAAAAAATTGCCGCTAAAAAAGTTCAACCGGAAGTAAAAAAAGTCGCAAGAAAAGAAGTTAAAAAATAAATATGGAAGTAGATATTGTTAATATAAAAGGCGAAAAAACGGGTAGCGTAACATTACCTGAAAATATTTTTAATGCGAAGATAAATGTTCCGTTGATGCATGAGGTGGTTAACTGGTATCTTGCAAATCGCCGTCAAGGAACGCATGCTGCAAAAACTAGGGCAGAGGTTAGTGGCTCCGGCAAAAAACCATGGAAACAGAAAGGCACAGGCCGTGCCCGTGCGGGAAGCATCCGTTCGCCGCTGTGGCGACACGGCGGCGTGATATTCGCCAAAAAACCGAGAGAATTCTCTTATTCAATGCCGAAGAAAAAAATACGTCTTTCATTGTTGTCGGCGCTTTCTTCAAAAGCAAAAGATAATTCAATTATGGTGCTTGATGAACTTAAAATAGATGCTCCGAAAACGAAAAAAGTTGCGGAAACAATAAAGAACCTGAAATTAAAAAACAAGGTTCTCCTTGTTTCAAAAAGGGATAAAACGCTGAATCTGGCATCGCGGAATATTGCGGATTTATTTTTGCACGATGTGACGGACTTGACGACTTACGATGTTTTGAATTCGGATAAAATTTTATTTACAAAGGAGTCATTAGACAGATGCTCAATCCTTTCAACATAATAAAAAAACCGGTTATTACGGAAAAAGCAACGAAGTTAAAAGAGAAAGAAAACAAATACCAGTTTATCGTCACGAAAGATGCCACGAAAGGACAGATAAAAGAAGCGGTTGAGCAGTTGTTTGATGTTGATGTTGAAAAAATCCGCACCGTTGTATTGCCGGGAAAATTAAGAAGGATGGGTGCACACGCGGGATACAGACCCGACTATAAAAAAGCGATTGTGAATATAAAAAAAGGACAGACGATAAAGATTGTTGAAGGAGTGTAAAAGGCAGTTAGAGGAAGTGAAAGAAAGTGAAGGAAAGTGAAAGGAAGAGGATTTTTCTTTCGTTCACTTTTTCACCACTTTTGTTCACTGTCGTTCACTAATGTTAATATGAAAACATACACCCCATACACGCCGTCAAGGCGGTTCATAACAAGCGATGATTTCTCGGATATAACGAAAAGTGTTCCGGAGAAGTCGCTATTAATGCCGCTTCCGAGAACCGGAGGCAGAAACAATACGGGACATCTTACCGTTCGTCATCAAGGCGGCGGTCACAAAAAAATGTACCGGATAATTGATTTCAAAAGAGACAAAAGAAATATAGCGGCGGATGTTATTGCTGTTGAATACGACCCCAATCGTTCATCACGAATAGCATTGGTTAAATATCCCGACGGTGAAAAAAGATATATTATTTGTCCTTTGGGACTTAAAGTCGGCGCTCAAATTGAAAGCGGTGAGAATGTGGAGATAAAAGTCGGCAACTCGCTGCCTTTATCAAATATACCCGTAGGAGTTGAAATTCATAATTTGGAATTGGTGCCGGGTTTAGGCGCAAAACTTGTCCGCTCGGCCGGTGGTGTTGCTCAAATTATGGCAAAGGAAGGCGATTTCGCGCATATAAAAATGCCCTCCGGCGAAGTAAGAATGATTCCCTTAAAATGTTATGCTACCGTCGGAAAAATAGGCAATCTTGACCATGAAAATATAATTTTAGGCAATGCCGGAAGGAGCAGGCATTTGGGAATAAGACCGACTGTTAGAGGAACCGCTATGAATTCAGTTGACCATCCGCACGGCGGCGGTCGGGGAAAATCAAAAGGAAACAACCAGCCTCAATCGCCATGGGGTCAGCCGGCGAAGGGCTTCAAAACCCGTTCAAAAAAGAAGTGGACAGATATGTATATTATTAACAGAAGACCGAAGGGAATTAGATAAAGAGGCAGTGAGAAAAAGTGAAAAGAAGTGAAGAGAAGTGAAAGGAAGTTTTCTTTTGTTCACTTTTTTACCGCTTCCGTTCACTGTCATTCACTGGTTTTAAATATGAGCCGTTCAACAAAAAAAGGTCCGTATATTGACGAAAAACTCTTTAAGAAGGTTGAAAAACTGAACTCTACAGGGCAGAAAACGCTTATCAAAACATGGGCCCGTGCGTCTGTAATTCCGCCGGAGTTTGTCGGTCACACATTCGGCGTTCATAACGGCAGAAAGTTTTTATCCGTCTACATAACTGAAAATATGGTGGGTCATCGTCTTGGAGAATTTTCGCCGACCATATTTTTCAGAGGTCACGGCGCCGCACATACGAAGGAAGCGTTAGAAAAAACATAAAAGGCAGTGAAGGTAAGTGAAAAAAAAGTGAAGGGAAGTGAAAGGAAGTGGGTTTTTCTTTCATTCACTTTTTCGTCACTTTTGTTCACTTTAGTTCACTGATGTAATATGGAATCAAAAGCACTCTCAAAATTTGCGAGAAATCCATACAGAAAAGTCAATCAGGTGCTTTCACTTATAAGAGGGAAGCGGGTTTCTGAAGCAATTAAAATACTGTCATTTGTGAAGAAGGGTTCAGTTGCCCTTATAGAAAAGACACTAAAATCGGCTGCTGCAAACAGCGGTCATCTCAAAAATCCGGAGTTAATTTTCATTAAGAAGGCGTTTGCTACAATGGGGCCTCCGATAAAAAGAATGCGGCCGGGTGCTCAGGGCAGGGGCAATCCGTATAAAAGGAAGACCTGTCATTTGACAATTGTGGTAGGAGATAGTAAAGGAAAGTGAGAGAAAGTGAAGGGAAGTGAAAAGAAGTGCACTTTTGTTCACTTTTTCACCACTTTCGCTCACTGTCGTTCACTGGTGTTAAAATATGGGACAAAAAATTCATCCAAAAGGTTTAAGATTGGGTTATGTTGCCGACTGGGACAGTAAGTGGTTTTCCAGACGCAATATGGCTGACCTTTTGGAAGAGGATTTCCGAATAAGAAAATTCGTAAAAGAGCGGCTGAAATTTGCCGCCGTTTCAAAAATTACAATTGAAAGAGCGGGAAAATACCTGAAAGTCAACATTTTTTCCGCCCGTCCCGGACTTATCATCGGCAAACGCGGCGCAGATATTGATTCACTAAAAAAAGAAATTGAAGAAATTTCTGATAAAAAAACTATTGTAAATGTAATGGAAATAAAATCACCGGAGACAAACTCCCAACTTGTCGCCGAAGGCATCGCTATTCAACTTGAAAAAAGGGGCTCTCATCGTCGGGCTATGAAAAAAGCGATTGAAAAAGCGCTTGCATCGGGTGCTCTCGGTGTCAAGGTTATGATTGCCGGTCGTATCGGCGGAAACGAAATAGCGAGAACGGAGTGGTTGAGAGAAGGCAGAGTTCCTCTTCATACATTCCGTGCCGATATTGATTACGGTTTTGCCGAAGCGCTTACGACTATGGGAATCATCGGCGTTAAGGTCTGGATATTCAAAAAGGAACTCTTCAAAAAGACGGAAAAAGAAATGTTAGCAGATGCTCGTCTTATTGAGAAACCGGAAGACATCTCCGAGATTAAAGAAGAGACGCCGACAGAAGAAGAAATCATCAAAGAGGAAGAAATAAAAGAAGAAGACGATATAATAAAAATAAAATAGTAAAGGCGGAGATTAGGAGATTAGGAGATTGAGAGATTAGGGTTTTCCCTAATATCCTAATTTCCATTTTCATAATCTCGGGTGTTATAATGTTATCACCGAAAAGAGTAAAATATAGAAAACAGCAGCGCGGCCGGATGAAAGGCAACTCCAAAGGCGGAACAGAGGTAAGTTTCGGCGAATACGGTCTTATGGCATGTGAGCGCGCTTGGATTACGGCGAATCAGATTGAGGCATCCAGAATTGCGCTGACCAGGGCAATTAAAAAAAGCGGAAAGGTTTGGTTAAGAATTTTTCCCGACAAACCATACACAAAAAAACCTGCCGAAACCAGAATGGGAAAAGGTAAGGGGCTTGTTGAAAAATGGGTTGCCGTCGTCAAACCGGGTCGGGTTATGTTTGAGATGACCGGCTTATCAAAGGCCGAGGCACAAGAAGCGTTTAATCTTGTTGCCCATAAACTTCCTATAAAAACAAGATTTTTGGAAAGAGGACAATAAAGGCGGGAAGTGGGAAGTCGGAAGTGGTTTTAACCACTGCCTACTTACTACTGCCTACTCCCTGATGTTAAAATGGCGAAAGAAAAAAAAGATATAAGTCTAGCAGAACTTACGGCGGATGAATTAAATTCGCGTCTTGAAGAATCAAAGGAGAAGTTGTTCCATCTAAAATTCGGGCACAAGACAACTCCGCTTAAAAATCCGTTGGAGATAAGATATTTACGAAGACAGATAGCAAGAATTTTAACTATAATGAGAGGTAGTGGTAAGTGATAAGTGATAAGTGATAAGTGATAAGTGATAAGTGATAAGTGATAAGTGATAAGGATTAAGTAAAAGATTTAAAACTTAATTCTTACTACTTACAACTTAATCCTGATTTTAATATGAGAAAAACAAAAACAGGCATTGTGATTTCAGACGGGATGAATAAAACAAGGGTGGTAGAGGTGACATGGACTATCCGCCATCCGCTTTACCAAAAAGTTATTCGTCATCGGACAAAATATTATGCCCATGACGAAAAAAATGAAACGCGTCTTGGTGATAAGGTTAATATAATAGAAACGAGACCGATTTCAAAATTGAAAAGGTGGAGAATAGTGAAGCAGGAAGTGGTAAGTGGTAAGTAGTAAGTGGTTTTAACTACTTCCTATTCCCTACTTCCTACTTACTGATATTGAAATGATTCAAGAACGTTCAATTATAGTCGTTGCAGATAATACCGGAGCTAAAAAAATAAGATGTTTCCGAATGCTCGGCGGAAGTTACAGAAAATATGCATCGCTCGGCGATGTGATAGTCGCTTCTGTCTTTGATGCATTACCTACTGCGACAATTAAAAAAGGCGAAGTGGTCAAAGCGGTAATAGTGAGATGCGTGAAAGAGACGCGCCGCCCCGACGGAAGTTACATAAAATTTGACGATAATGCTGCGGTTATAATAAATGATGAACGTGAACCGCGAGGAACCCGAATTTTCGGGCCTGTGGCAAGGGAACTGCGCGAAAAAAATTTCTTGAAAATTATTTCGCTTGCCCCGGAAGTAGTATAAAAGGCAGGATTAAGTAGTAAGTGATAAGTGGTAGCGGTCGCATTGCTATGCGACGAATATAGCGGGATAGCAATCACGCCACTACTTAATACTTAAAGCGAAGCGACTTAATCCTTAATCCTGAATTATGCACATAAAAAAGAAAGATAAAGTTATTGTTTTGGCCGGTAAAAATAAAGGTAAAACGGGAGAGGTTCTAAAAATTTTTCCTGATAAAAAAACGGCCGTTGTTGCGAAAGTTAATTTTGTAAAAAGGCATACAAAAGCTACACAGTCGGACCCCGGTGGTATCAAAGAAAAAGAGGCGCCGCTTCCCGTTTCACGACTTATGCTTGTATGTCCGAAATGCGATAAGCCGACAAGGCCGAAATGTGATATATTGCCCGACGGTAAAAAATCCCGCTTGTGCAGAAAATGCGGAGAGATGATAGTATAGAGGCAAGAAGTGGGAAGTGGGAAGTGGGAAGTGGTTTTAACTACTCCCGACTTACTACTACCTACTCCCTGATGTTAAGTGGCACGATTAAAAGAAGCATATAAAAAAGTTATAGTTGCGGAGTTGATGAAAAAACTGAACCTGAAAAATATTCATCAAGTTCCTAAACTTGAAAAAATAGTTATTAATATGGGTGTCTCGGATGCCAAAGAAAATCCGAAGGCGATGGATATTGCATCAGCGGAACTTGCCGCTATAACCGGACAAAAACCGCTTTTGCGTCGCGCCAAAAAATCAATATCAGCCTTCAAATTAAGGGAAGGTATGGCTATCGGGCTTAAAGTTACTTTGCGCGGTGACAGGATGTACGAATTTTTTGACCGGCTTGTCACGATGTCTATTCCTAAAATAAGGGACTTTAGAGGACTTGAACCGTCCAAATTTGACGGAAGAGGTAATTACAATATGGGCTTAACCGAACAGTATATTTTTCCGGAAATCGTGCTTGATAAGTCCGACAAAGCAAGAGGAATGAACATAACGATTGTGACGACGGCAAAAAACGACGAACATGCAAAAGAATTTTTATCAATGATGGGAATGCCGTTTAGAAAGGCCGAGATTAAGAGATTAAGAGATTAGGGTTTTGACTTTCCCTAATATCCCAATATCCCAATCTCCTAATCTCTGATGTTATTATGGCTAAAAAATGTCTTGTCATTAAACAGAGAAAGACACCGAAATACTCTTCAAGAAGATATAACCGGTGCCGTATTTGCGGCCGGCCCCGTGGTTTCTTGAGGGACTTCGGTTTATGCAGAATTTGTTTTAGGAGTTTTGCACACAAGGGTTTAATCCCAGGAGTTACAAAATCAAGTTGGTAAGAGAGGCAGTGAGAGACAGTGAAAGGAAGTGAAAAGAAGTGAAAGGAAGTTTTCTTTCGTTCACTTTTTCACCACTTTTGTTCACTGTTGTTCACTGATGTTGACATGATTTACGATCCTATTTCAGACATGATTTGTCAGATAAAAAATGCCGGTAGAAAATCCAAAGAAAAAGTGGATATCCCGGCTTCAAATATAAAAGAGGAAATTTCTAAAATTCTGAAAGCAGAGGGATATATTTCAAATTACAAACGGCTTGACGACAAAAAGCAGGGTATTTTGAGAATTTTCTTGAAATACTCGCCTGACAAAAAACATATGATAACTGATATCAAAAGGGTTTCTAAATTATCAATGCGTGTGTATAAGAAAACAACGAAATTGCCAAGGGTTTTAAGAGGGATAGGAACGGCGATAATTTCAACTTCCCGAGGGCTTATGACTGATGAAAAGGCAAGAGAAGAACATCTCGGCGGCGAAGTTATTTGTTATGTGTGGTAGTAAAGGCAGGATTAAGTGGTAAGCGGTAAGTGGTAGCGGTCGCATTGCTATGCGACGAATATAGCGGGATAGCAATCCCGCCACTACTTAATACTTAAAGCGAGTGAAACGAGCGTCTTAATCCTTAATCCTGATGTAAAATGTCTAGAATTGGAAACAGTCCGATACCGATACCGAATAACGTAAAAATAAATATAACAGGAAACGAAATTTCCGTGACAGGTCCCGCCGGTACGCTCAAAAGAAAGTTCCGGCCGGAAATTTCAATCAAGACCGAAAACAATTCTATTATTCTAAAAAGAAGTTCTGACGATTTCAAGGCGATTCACGGAACAACGCGGGCTCTGATAAACAATATGGTGCAAGGGGTCGTTACACCTTTTGAGAAAAAACTTGAAATTCAGGGCGTCGGATATAAATCGCAACTTGCGGGAAAAAAATTAACTTTACAGGTCGGGTATTCTCACCCGGTTGAGATCGTTATTCCCGACGGAGTGGATATAGTTCTTGACCCGAAAGGGCTTCAAATTATGCTTAAGTCCGCCGATAAAGAAAAATTAGGAATGGTGGCCTCGCAAATAAGACACAGCAAAGACCCGGATTCATACAAAGGCAAGGGTGTTAAATATTCCGGAGAATACATAAAAAAGAAACCCGGCAAATCGGCCATCGGAGTGGGAGCGCCGGGCGCGGCTGGGGCTGCACCCGCAAAAAAGTAAGAAAGGCAGGATTAAGTAAGTTGTAGCGGTCGCATTGCTATGCGACGAATATAGCGGGATAGCAATCCCGCCGCTACATAATCCTTAAAGCGAAGCGACTTAATTCTTAATCCTGGTGTTAATATGTTAAACAAAAAATCACAATCGCATCTGAGAAAAAAATTAAGAATAAGGAAAAAGGTTTTCGGAACAGCCGAGAGACCCAGAATGGTGATTCATAAATCAAACAAGCATATATATGTTCAGTTTGTTGATGACTTAAAGGGGAAAACTTTATTGTCCGTTTCGTCTTCTACGCTCAAATTAAAAAATGCCGCAAATATCAAGGCGTCTGTTTCTCTCGCAGAAGCGGCGAGCAAAAAAGCGATTTCAGCCGGAATAAAACAGGTCGTATTTGACCGTGGCGGATATATATATCATGGGAAGGTTCGGGCTTTTGCCGAAAGTTGCCGCAAAGCAGGACTTAAATTCTAAAGGCGGTGATATGCTGATATGGTGATATGTAAAAACCGTATAACCATATAACCGTATCATCGTATCATCGTTACTCATATGGACATAAAAAAAGAAATTGTTGTTTCAATAGGTCGTGTAACGAAAGTCGTAAAAGGCGGGAAGAGATTTTCCTTTAATGCGCTTGTTGTAGTTGGCAACTGCAACGGAACTGTCGGCGTCGGTTTAGGCAAGGCGAAAGAGGTTCAGTCGGCGATAAAAAAGGGGACCGCTTCCGCAAAAAAAAATCTGTTTACCGTATCTTTGAAAAATACGACAATTCCGCATGAGATTACAGGTGCTTACGGTGCCGGCAGGGTTTTTATGAGACCCGCCTCCGCCGGAACGGGCCTTATTGCCGGCGGCGCCGTAAGATCGGTCTTGGATGCCGCGGGCGTTAAGGATGTGCTTACAAAATCACTGCGTTCATCAAATCCGTTTAATGTTGTTTATGCCACAATTGACGGATTACAAAAGTTAAGAAGCAGGGAAGATGTAGAAAAATTGAGAGGAAAGAAGTAAAGGGCAGGAAGTGGGAAGTGGGAAGTGGGAAGTGGTTTTTAACTACTCCCTACTTACTACTGCCTACTCCCTGATGTTAGCATGAATTTATCCGACTTGAAACCGGCAAACGGTTCTAAACATAGAAGAAAAATTGTAGGCCGGGGCCGCGGTTCCGGTCATGGCGGTTCTGCCACAAGAGGTATGAAAGGACAGAACTCCCGTTCTGGAAGAGGCACCCGTCCGGGGTTTGAAGGCGGGCAGATGCCGCTTATGCGTCGTCTCCCTAAAAGGGGCTTTACGAACATTTTCAGGAAGGAATATGAAATTATAAATATCGGCACCCTTGAAAAAATTTTTGAACCTAATACCGAAATCAACAAAAAAATCCTGAAAGAATCAGGACTGATAGACGGCAAATTGCCTCTGAAAGTTTTAGTTGAAGGTGAAATAAAAAAACCGTTGAAAATTACGGCTGATAAATTCTCAAAAAGTGCAGTTGAAAAGATATCCGCCGTAGGCGGAAAAGCGATAGAGACAGTGAAAGGAAGTGAAGGGAAGTGAAAAGAAGTGAAAGAAAGTGCACTTCTGTTCACTTTTTCACCACTTTCGTTCACTGAATTTATATGATTGAATCATTCGGAGATATTTTTAAGGTTCCGGAATTAAAAAAAAGGGTTTTGTTTACTGCGGTTATAATTATCGCTTATAGAATAGGTGTGGCGATACCCGTTCCGGGAATTGATATCGCCGCATTTAAGGCATTTTTTGCCCAACAGTCAAATACGCTCTTTGGATTTATGGATATGTTTTCAGGCGGTGCCCTTTCGCGGCTGTCAATTTTCACACTGGGTATAATGCCCTACATCAACGCATCAATTATTTTTTCGCTTTTGCAGGCAACGGTTCCATATCTTGAAAAACTTTCTAAAGAGGGCGAAACGGGAAGAAAAAAAATTACGCAGTGGACAAGATACGCGACTTTGGTTCTTGCCGTGATACAATCGCTCGGTCTTACGCTTTTTATGATAATGCCGATGAAAGCCCCGGGCGGTGCATCCGTCGTAGCAAACCCAGGTGCGATGTTTGTTTTCATCACCGTTTTGACAATGACGACCGGTACCGTTTTTATAATGTGGCTCGGCGAACAGGTTACTGAAAGCGGAATAGGCAACGGAATTTCTTTGATTATTTTCGCCGGGATAGTTGACCGTCTGCCGTCGGCAGTAAAAAATCTTTTTGATATGATAAGAACTCACGAGATGTCGCTTTTTACCGGAATATTGATTTTAGTAATGGTTTTCGCGATAATGGCGATTGTCGTCTGGGTTGAAACCGGGCAGCGAAAAATTCCCGTTCAATATGCCAAACGGGTTGTCGGCAGAAAAATGTACGGCGGGCAGTCAACATTTCTACCGATTAAGGTTGACCAGTCGGGTGTTATAGCCGTAATTTTTGCGGTTTCACTGATGTCGGTTCCGATGACGCTCGCACAGTTCTCAGGTGATTCCGGATTTATGAAAAAATTTGTTGATTGGTGGATGAGAGGAAGCGTTTTATACGAAGTTCTGTATGCCGTACTGATAATTTTTTTCTGTTACTTTTACAATTCAATCACGCTGAATCCGAAAGACATCGCCGAGAATATGAAAAAGTGGGGCGGGTTTGTCCCCGGTATAAGACCAGGGGAGCCAACGGCTAATTATATCCAATGGATTTTGGCAAGAATTACTTTGGGCGGTGCAATTTTTGTCGCATTCGTCGCGATACTGCCCGACTACTTGAGAAAATTTATTAATGTTCCGTTTTTTTTCGGCGGCACCGCACTTTTGATTGTCGTCGGTGTTGCGCTTGATACCATCAGCCAGATAGAGTCGCACCTTATAATGAGACATTACGACGGTTTTTTAAAAAAAGGCAGAATTAAAGGCAGATGGTTTAATGTGAAATAGAAGGGCAGAGATTAGGAAATTGGGAAATTAGGAAATTAGGGATGAGACAAAACCCTAATCTCTTAATCTCGTAATCTCTTAATCTCTGGTGTTAATATGAATCTGATAATTTTTGGAGCACCGGGTGCTGGCAAGGGAACGCAGGCGGAATTCATATCTAAAGAAAAAGGAATCCCGTCAATTTCTACCGGCGAGATATTCCGCGAAGCGGTCGCATCAAAAAGTCCGCTCGGGCTCAAAATTACAAAGATTATGTCAAAGGGTTCGCTTGTGTCCGACGATATAGTTCTTAAAATAGTTGAGGAGCGGGTTAAAAAAGAGGATTGTAAAAACGGATTTTTATTAGACGGGTTTCCTCGCACACTTTGTCAGGCAAAGGGTTTTGACAATTTACTTCTGTCAATCGGGAAAAAAATTGATAAGGTAATCTCTATGGATGTAGCGGAAGAAAATATAGTAAAGCGGCTTTCTTCCAGACGAATCTGTAAAAAGTGCGGTGCCAAGTTCAATCTGGAGACGCTTCCGCCGAAAATTGACGGTGTTTGTGACAACTGCGGCGGGGAACTTTTTCAGAGAGAAGATGATACGGAAAAAACAATTCGCCATCGACTTTCTGTTTATTATATTGAAACACAACCGCTCATTGAATATTATAAAAGCAAGGGCATTTTGGTAATCGTTGACGGCAACCGATCAGTTGAAGAAATATCCCGCGATATAAAGGCAGGATTAAGTAGTAAGTGATATGTGGTAGCGGTCGCATTGTCCCACGGGGATTTCCTTCGGTCACTATGCGACGAATATAGCGGGATAGCAATCCCGCCACTACTTAATCTTAAAGCGAAGCGACTTAATCCTTAATCCTGATTTTAACATGATTTATGCAAAATCGCCGGATGAAATTATCGGTATGCGTAATGCATGCCGGCTTGCGGCGGAAGTCCTGAATGCTGTCGGAAAAAATATAGCGGTTGAGATTACAACGAAAGAACTTGAACAGATTGCCTCAAAAAAACTAAAAGTGCTTGGTGTAAAATCGGCGTTTCTGGGCTACCGCGGTTATCCAGGAATCTTATGCATCTCCGTCAATGAAGTCGTAATTCACGGTATTCCGTCCCGGCAAAAGTTAAAAGAAGGCGACATTGTAGGAATTGATGTCGGGGTGAAATATAACGGTTTTTACGGTGATACTGCGAGAACTTTTCCTGTCGGGAAAATCTCTGCAGATGCCGAAAAACTTTTAAATGTTTCCGAAGAGGCACTTTATAATGCGATAGGTAGTTGTAAAGCGGGTTGTAGGGTGGGCGATATTTCGTCGGCAATTCAAACGACCACCGAAAAAAACGGATTTTCCGTCGTGCGGGATTTTGTCGGTCACGGTATCGGCAGGAACTTGCATGAGGACCCGCAAATACCCAATTACGGTAAAGCCGGCGTCGGAGCCCGAATTCCTGAAAATGCAACACTTGCTATTGAGGTGATGATAAACCAGGGTGACTGGCAGGTGAAAACACTTTCTGATAAATGGACGGTTGAGACGATTGATAAAAAACTTTCAGCCCATTTTGAACATACCGTTTTAATAAAGAAAGAGGGTGCTGAAATATTGACAAAACCCGAATAAAGGCACCGAATAAAAACACCGATACACGCGAATAATTCGGTTCAATTCGGTTAACATTCGGTTTATATTCGGGTAATGAGCGAAGCGAATATGCAAAAAGAAGAAAAAATTGAGGTAACGGGCGTAGTAAAAGAGGTTCTGCCGTCGGCGATGTTCCGTGTTCAACTTGAAAACGGGCACAGCGTCCTAGCGAGAATTTCCGGAAAAATGAGGATGAATTACATCCGCATTATCATCGGCGATAAAGTGAAAGTTGAACTTTCACCATATGATTTAACAAGAGGAAGAATTACTTACAGGGAAAAAGGCAGGTAAGAGGCAGAGAATGGAGATTAGGAGATTGAGAGATTAGGGTTTTCCCTAATATCCTAATTTCAATTTTCCTAATCTCTGATGTTAAATATGAAAGTACGCTCATCAGTAAAACCATTTTGTAAAAATTGTAAGGTTGTCCGACGCAGAGGCGTTTTGTATATTATTTGCAAAAATCCGAAGCATAAGCAACGTCAAGGGTAAGAGGCAGTGAAAGGAAGTGAAAGAAAGTGAAAAGAAGTGAAAGGAAGTGGATTTTTCTTTCGTTCACTTTTTCACCACTTTTGCTCACTGTTGTTCACTGGTGTTAACATGGCACGAATAGCGGGTGTTGATTTACCTAAAGAGAAAAGAATAGATATCGGCCTTTCCTACATATACGGAATAGGAAGGGTTTTATCAAAAAAAATTTTAGACGAGGCGAAGATTGACCCGTCTAAAAGAGTAAAAAATTTAACGGAAGCGGAAGTAGGAAAACTTGCCGGAATTATTTCATCTGAGTATAAGGTTGAAGGCGACCTGCGCCGTGAGATTGTCGGCAATATCAAGCGTTTGCAGGAGATAGGAACTTATAAAGGAATGAGACACCGACGGAATTTGCCGGTCAGGGGTCAGAGAACGAAGACAAACGCGAGAACAAAAAGAGGAAAGAGAAAAACGGTCGGTGCGGTTAAGGCAGAAGTTAAGAAGGAAAGGGAAGTGAAATAGAGGCAGTTCGTAGTTCGTGGTTTGTGGTTCGTGGTTCGTAGTTTCTATGAACTCTGAACTATGAACTATGAACTATGAACTCACTGGTGTTATTATGGCTGAAGAAAAATCAAAAGAAATTAAAGAACCAAAAGAAACAATTCCTAAAGAATCAACGGCGGCTGCGGCGAAGGTAAAAGAGGCCTCCGTCCCGACTTCAGTCGGGATAAAGCCGAAAACCGCTGTTGCGCCGAGACATAAATCAAAAAAGAAATTAACTTCAACAGGCGGTAGGGTCTATATCAAATCCTCTTTTAACAATACAATTATCACGATTACAGATGATAAGGGCAACGTAATAAACTGGGGTTCAAGCGGTTCATCCGGTTTCAAGGGAACGAAAAAAGGAACGCCGTTTGCTGCCCAGATTGCATCAGCAAATTGCGCAAGAAAAGCGTCTGAAATGGGTTTGAAACAGGTAGCGGTTTTTGTTTCCGGTCCCGGCTCGGGGCGCGAAACGGCTATAAGAGCATTACAGGCATCCGGATTATCAGTTACTTTTATCAAAGATATTACGCCTATTCCGCATAACGGATGCAGACCGCCGAAACAAAGGAGAGTGTAAGAGGAAGTGAAAGAAAGTGAATAGAAGTGAAAAGAAGTGAGAGACAGTGAAAGGAAGTGAAAGGAAGTGAAAGAAAGTGGGTTTTTCTTTTGTTCACTTTAGTTCACTGTTTCATCACTTTAGTTCACTGCCTCATCACTTTTGTTCACTGTTTTATCACTATCGTTCACTGATTTTATTATGGCAAGATATTTAGGACCTAAATGCAGAAGATGCAGACAAGAAGGTATGCCTTTATTCTTAAAAGGAGAAAGGTGCGACACGCCCAAGTGTCCCGTCGTAAAAAAGAAAGGACCTCCCGGCCCTCACAGAAGGATGATGAAAAAGCCGACGGAGTACTCCGGTCAGTTGCGTGCCAAACAGCAGGTAAAAAGGACATATGGGATAATGGAAAGGCAGTTCAGAAGATACTTCCAGACAGCAGCGAAACATAAAGGCATGACCGGTTTCAATCTTTTATTATCTTTAGAAATGCGACTGGATAATGTTGTAAGACGCATGGGGCTTTCAACATCAATGAACGGCGCCCGTCAGTTGGTTCTTCACAGGCATATAAAAGTTAATGATAAAATAATAAACATACCGTCATACCAAGTGAAAGTAAATGATAAAATACAGATAACCGCGAAACTTAAAGAAAATTTATTCGTTAAAAAATCCGCGGATGAATGCTCAAAAAAAGGCGTGTCACCGTGGCTATCACTAGATGTTTCATCTTTATCCGGTAGTGTTGTAAGACAACCATTGAGAGAAGAAATGTCCGTTCCATATGACGAGGAAAAACCGAAGGAACAGTTGATTGTGGAGTTGTACAGTAAATAAAGGCAATTAAAAATGTAGAATGTAAAATTAAAAATTTAGGTGAAAAGATTTGCAGTAATTTTATCCACAATTTTTCATTTTTAACTTTTAATTTTTAATTGATTTTAATGGAGGTTTAGAAATGCGGCTTCCTGACATAGTCGGACCTCAGAAGATTGAAAAAAATATTTCTTCTGATTTTACTTACGGAAAGTTTGTTGTTGAGCCTTATGAGAAGGGTTACGGGCATACGATAGGGCACTCGCTTCGTCGCATACTTTTGTCGTCTTTGGAAGGAGCTGCCGTTATATCCACCCGTATAAAAGGTGCTACACACGAGTTTGCGACACTGCCGGGTGTTGTTGAAGATGTGATGGGCATAATACTTAATCTTAAAAAAATAAGATTCAAGACCTACGGCACCGACGAAATTCAGACGCTTAAATTGTCCGCCTCAAAAAGCGGTTCGGTTTTGGCGTCGTCTTTTGAGACGAACTCAAACATAGAAATTGTCAACGGTGACCAGGTCATTGCCACGCTTGAATCCGGCGGAACTCTTCAAATGGAGATTGATGTTGCAAAGGGTAAGGGATATTCGCCCGCCGAAAAAAACAAAAAACCGGGGCAGCCCGCCGGCACGATGCTTGTGGATGCTGTTTTCACGCCGATTAAAAAGGTTTTTTATGAGGTTGAAAACACCCGCGTGGGTCAGGCGACCGATTATGACCGTCTGATTATAGAGGTATGGACCGACGGCTCTATAAATCCCGAAGATGCGCTCATTTTTTCAGCGAAACTTTTAAGCGATTCCGTTAAAATTTTTATAAGTTATGATGAAGAAGAAAAAGCGGCATCAAAGGTTCTGGAGACAGCAATACCATCTGAATCCACCGGGCTTTCCGGCGATATTCTAAAACAGTCGGTTGAAATTATAGAACTTTCAATCCGCGCCGCCAATTGTCTGAAACAGGCAAAAATAAAAACAATAGGGGAGTTGACTCAAAGAACGAAGGGCGAACTTCTCGCTTATAAAAATTTTGGAAAGAAGTCCTTAGATGAAATAGAAATGAAACTTAAGGAGTTGGGTGTCTCTCTAAAGGAATAGCACGGAACAGAAGCGGAACAAGACACGGAACAGACACGGAACAGTTCCGCGTCAGTTCCGTGTGTAAGTTCCGTGTCAGT
>JACRDL010000079.1 GCA_016218625.1 Elusimicrobiota bacterium | reverse complement strand
CTCTATATCTCAAAAAAAATTATGACGAAGCGGTAAAACATTATCAAAACGCACTTCCGCTTTTAAGAAAAAAAGAAGACCTTGGCGCAATGATAATTTTCGGCATCGGAGTGTCACAGGAAGCGGCATTAAAATATCAGGAAGCAATAGCCACATACAAACAATTAACCGACGAATACTCCGCACATTATTTAGTTCCGGAATCGCAGTTGGGACTTGCGAGATGTTATGAAGCGACAGGGGATGTGCAGTCGGCGATTTCATATTATCAGACCGTCGGAAGTTTGCATCCCACTACAATTTACAAAAACATTTCCGATGCCCGGATAAAATTGTTACAAAGGTAGCCGCAAAGCGAAGCTTTGCTTATTTTTAAGCAGAGCTAACGCTCTGCTGCTACAACAAAATGAAAAAAATTAAAAAAATATTTTTTTACTTGACAAGTTTTTTATATTTTGTATAATTATCGCAGTTATGGCAATAGTCAATACATTAAGAATATACGAAATACTGAGACCCAAACTTCAGGATGAACCTGCCAAGGCAGTGGCGGAGGCAATAGAGGAATCCTTTGAAGAATATCAGGAACATCAAAGTACAATTTTGGCAACAAAAGTGGATCTTGCTGAAACAAAAGCAGAACTTATAAAATGGATGTTCATATTCTGGGTAGGACAAATTGGCGTATTAACAGGAATACTACTTGCATTTTTTAAAAGATAAAATCCTCAATCTCAGCCGAAATGGAGGTGAAAAACCCTAAGACACACAAAGTGTCTGGCTACGGGGGAAAATGTAGTGGCAGGGCTTGTCCCTGCCAATGTAGCGGCGGGATTGCTATCCCGCGAAAATAAGGCGAATAGTCCCACAGGGATTTCCTTCGGTCACAATTCGCCCGCTACAAAATTTAACGGAGGGTAAAATAGTATGAAAAAGTTATTATCAATAATAATGGTTGCGTTAATGGCAAGAGCGGCATTCGCCTTTGTTCCGTTAACGAACAGCCAACTCAACATTGGCTCATATCAAAGAGGCGCAACACGCGGTATGTTCTACAATGAATTGGACATAGTCAGCGCGGCACCTGTGGAATTGCTTGATTTTTCAGGCAATACACTTTACACGAACTGGGGAAATGTCAGAAACTTCAATGATATTGGCAACTACGGAACAGCGCTTGATTGGAGCCAGTACACGGGTAATACCGACATCAGTTATTTCACATTCGGTGTAACCGGCAATCCGCTTTCATATGCGGGCATTGATGACTCGAGGTCAGGTATTGTTTATCAGAATTACGGTGGCAAGACAACAACTTATGATCTTGACAATGCTGCAACAGTTGCCAATGATTCAGAAGGTAAGTGGACAGCCGATACTTATACCGTAGTTTATCCAACTCTAACTGTGAATGACCAGACAAACAGAGCAACTTCCGATGCGAAATACTACACGAATACGACAAACACGCAGTGGAATATCGGTTCGTCATACAAACTGATGGACAAGGTTTCACTTGGTCTTTCACTCGCAAGACAGACAGATACAAATATTCTGACAACGGAAGGAACGAAAACATTTTCAGAGACATATCTCACGCCAACTGGTGCGAATACGGCTGGCAGACCTGTAACAGCAACGGAAAGAAGAAGTTACAACTTTGCATATCCTACACAGGAAATTGACCAGAACTCAACAGCAACAACTGATATTCTTCCGCAAGCAAGAGTAAAAATTTCCGATGATTTACATGTTGATGTCGGAGTTGGTTTAAGGTCGGCAAAGACATTAAATCCAAACACTCTTGTTGCTGATGAAAAGACGACTGTTACAGTTACTGCAAGAGAAGATGTGCTTTTTTCAACCTCAGCGGGAATAGGGGTAGCAAATTCCGGTCAGTATTTTAATACCGGCACGGCGATTGTCGGAAAAACAGCAGTTGCAGCAGTTCAACTTGATTACAATGCGGTTGCCAATATAGGACCGAATGCTGGGCTCAACAGCAATGTTTTCAATAGCAACAGAGTATTACTGGCAACAACTGATGATAGCGGTATCTCTGCTTTTGCTGATGACCGTGATGGCATTGCACCGTTGGTTCGCATTGAAGCGGTTAAAAAGTTTGAAAAAGTTGAAGTTACGGGAATTGTCAACTATTCAAACCTGTCTCAGGATATTGATGCTTCACAGACCGATAGAGAATATCTCCAAACATCCTGCGTTATTTCAACATGGGTTAATACAAGTGGCAATGGATTTTCAAATGGCTCTATTACAGATAATTTCGTAGCGAAGGACTATACAAACATAAAGACATTTAAAGGTAAGGGAACAATCTCTAACTTTGACCTCGGCGCAAAGGTATCAATGAAAGCCCTTGAAGGCGTGAAATTGTCATTCGGCGGATTCATTCTGAAACAAACAGATAAAACGGATGTTGATACAACAGGAAGTTCAACCGAACTGACATCTTACAGTGACGGCTTAGTGTCAACAAATGTCTATAACAATGGCACTGCTATTAGGGGAAGTTCGGGAACTTTTGTTGACCCATTTGCTAATCCAACAAATCCGATTGTTGACAGACCAGGTCCAATAGCAGGAACTGACCAATCAGTTTCAAGAGGTGGAATTGAGACATCCGGCGAGGGTGAGGGAAGTTGGCTTCAGACAATATCCGACACAGGACAACGGGTTACTGAAACGGTTACGCTTTCTTACAGCGTTCCGGTCGGCATTGAAATTCCACTTTCCAAAAAGTGGACATTCAGAGCAGGGACAGAGTATGTTATGACCAAAACCGAAACGACAACAGAACGAACAACCAACCAGACAACTCAGACAACTGTTGCCACACCGGTTTTAGGAGAGACAGCACAAGCATCAACAACGGAAACAGCACTGACGGGTCCATCCTATACAAAATCCACTATCAGAACTGAAGACCACGATGTGTTTTACACCTACGGAGTTCAGTTTGATGCGACACCGTCTTTGACGATTGCATGTAATGCGTTTCTGGATACAGCAACGGATACTGCTGTCGGAAATGCCAGCATCTTTGACTTAAACACATATCGTCAGTTGTCACTGTCAGCAGCAATCAAGTTCTAAAGACGCAAATGTTTTTGTAGCGGTCGCATTGCGATGCGACGAAAAAAGTGGGATAGCAATCCCACCGCTACATTAAAATTAGAAGCCCTCGTTTTCGGGGGCTTCTTTTTTTATTGATTTTTTCCAAAATTTTTGATATAATTCTTTATATGAAAAAATTTTTTTTGATTTTGTTGTTACTACTCGCTACTCGCTACTCGCTACTCGCCACTATCCGTATCGGGGCGGAGGTGGAAACAGGCGGAATCAGTTTTGTCAATCCCAATTATTCAAAAACATCCTCTCTGAAAAACTCTTACAATTATCAAAAATCCCGTCTGTATCTTGAAGGTGACCTCAAAAAAAATGTTACGGTGGGCGTAAAACTTTTAAGCAGGGGAATTTTCGGAAAGGACTTCGGAAAGGAATATACTACTGCGAGATCATCAATTACATTTATAAATTATACGCCGCAGATTGAAAACGCATTTCTGGAATTCTCGGAAATCGGAACTTTCCCGGTTGATTTCATCGTAGGCCGTCAGCCGTTAAAAATAGGTCAGGGTGTTCTCGTTGACGACGACGGACTCGGGTTTGACGCTCTCAGGGCAAGGGCATATCTGCCTTTTGATATTGACGCAGACGCATTTTTAATAAAGAGAAACGAACTTTCAGGGGACCAATTCACAAAAGATAAGGACGAGTCGCTAACGGCTATCGGCGGCAACTGGACATATCAAAACGATTACAATTTCAGGGTCTATTATTTCGTTGAAGATTCGTCATCACCGTTAAAGAAAAATTTTATATCCGTGAGGGCTGACGGCAGGTTTAAGGAGGGCGTTGATTACCGTGTAGAAATTATAAAATCCGGCGGCGACTATTCAGGAATCTCTTATCTGGCAGGCGCAACGGCTTATACAAAATTAAGGCGGCTCGGCAAAACATCAGTTAATTTTGAGTATGCGGTCGGCACGGGAAAAGATAACGGACTGGGATTTGCGCCGACTTACGGACACAAAACGGACGGGTTTGAAAGAAGCGGATACGGCGAGTATTTTGGGGCGTCTATGAGCGATTTTTACGGCGGAATACCAAGAAAAGAAGTATATCAGGGAGTTCATACAACTCTTCTGGGTATTGGATTTGAACCACACAAAAATCTGAATTTGAATTTTGATTATTATATTCTTTTTTCTATTGATTCACCCAGCGGAATGGTATTCACTGACCGTCTTGTGGGCGAGGAACTGGATATGTCTTTGAAATACAAATACACCGAGAACTGTTTTTTCCGTCTTGTCTATGGCAGATTTTCGCCGCTGAAAATTCTTAAACCCGAAGGAGAAGTCGCAAAAATAATTTCAAATAAACTCGGATGGTCGGTTTCAGCAAAATTTTAAGGGAGGAAAATGTGAAAAAGTTTTTTGTTACTATTTGTTTTGCGGGATTGATTTTCGGAATCTCGTTCGGAAAAGATATTTCAAGTGGCAAGGACATTCCGACCGGTAAAGACCTTTCAAAAAAAACAGGGGTGGGGTTTAACAGCCAGTTGTCCGGTTTAGGCGTGGATTCGCTTTCCGTTCGCTACTGGTTTTCTAAAAAAATGGCCGTTGAAGGTCTGCTCGGATTTTCCCTCGGCGACGACACAATTTTTAATGTCGGCGGAAAGTTTTTAACCGTTCTTAAAGAAGAAAAAAATCTTAATCTTTACGGTTTCGGAGTCGCCGGAATTGAAAGTTATGACCCTGATAAAGGCGACAGCGACACTGCATTAACGCTGGGAGGGGGCTTCGGAGTTGAATTCTTTTTCAGCGACTTTCCAAATCTCGGATTTGGAACAGAGTTTGGACTTGGCTTTACCGATATAAACGATAAGAGTCATTTCGGCACAGCCGCCGGATGGCTATCAGCAGTCGGTATAAGATATTATCTGTAAACAACAATTCAAAATTAAGAATTAAAAATGAAAAATTGTTGAGTTTTTTATTAAAATCTTTTACATAAATTTTTAATTTTACATTTTGCATTTTTAATTGCTTCTTTTATGAAACCGCTTTATATCGCTTTTGTCTGGCATCAACACCAGCCTAGTTATAAAAATCCTAAAACAAACAAATATCTTTTGCCGTGGGTGCGGCTTCACTGTACAAAGGATTATTATGATATGGCGGCCGTCCTTGAAAAATTTCCGAAAATAAAACAAACAATAAATATCACACCTTGCCTGATGGAACAGATTATTGATTATACAAAAGGCGCGACGGATGATTTTCTGGATGTTACAAAAAAAACTGCAAAGGAACTTACAAAAGATGAACGCATATTTATTCTGAAAAATTTTTTTATGGCGAATCCGGATACGATGATTGCACCGTATCCGAGATATCAAGAACTTTTCAGACGACGGGGTTGGCGAGCGGACGATAATTACTTAAAAAGAATAGAACCGCTTTTTAGCACCGCGGATATTCGTGATATCGTTGTTTGGTTTAATCTTTCGTGGATTAGTCCTTATTTCAGACAGCACAACGAAAAAATTAAACATCTATTAAAGAAGGGGAAAAATTTTTCCGAGGAAGACAGACAGATACTTATTGACGAGACAACAAAAATTATTTCACAGGTTCTGCCCAAACACAAGGAACTGCAGGACAAAGGACAGATTGAAATTATAACCTCGCCGTATTATCATCCGATTCTGCCGCTTTTAATTGATACAAATATCGCAAAAGCAGGAATGCCTTCTGTTGTGCTTCCTAAAACAAGATTTCATCAGCCAGATGATGCTGAACTTCAGATAAAAACCGGGCTGGAACTTTATGAAAAAGTATTCGGTAGAAAATCACGGGGTATGTGGCCTTCGGAGGGGTCCGTGTCGTCGGATATTGTGCCTTTAGTTGCCAAAAACGGTATATCATGGATTGCAACCGACGAGGAAATACTTTTTCAAACACTTGGTGAAATAAATGGTTCTAACGGAAAATCTCTTCTTTACAAACCGTATAAAATTATTGTCGGCAAACACTCGGTTAACGCTATTTTCCGCGACCACAAACTTTCCGATTTAATCGGCTTCGTATACCACAAAATGAATGCAGAAGATGCGGTAAACGATTTTATAGAACGGCTTATTGAAATAAAAAACGCATCTAACAATAACAACGGAACGCCTCCAATTGTCAGCATAATTTTAGACGGAGAGAATTGCTGGGAATATTACAAAAACAGCGGGTTTGATTTTCTTAACTCACTTTACACAAAACTTTCAAGTCAGGAAAAACACGGACTTATTACAACGACCGTTTCGGAATATCTTGCAAAATTTCCGCCAAAAGATGAACTTAAGGGCATATTTCCGGGCTCTTGGATTAATGGCAATTTCGGTATCTGGATCGGGCATCCGGAGGATAATCAGGCATGGGATTATCTCAATCAGGCAAGAAAGTTCTTGTTGTGCAGAACTCCGAAAACAAATCCGCCGGAAAATATAAAAAAAGCATGGGAGGAAATTTACATTGCCGAAGGGAGCGATTGGAACTGGTGGTACGGAGCTGACCACTCCTCAATGAATGATGCGGAATTTGACCAACTTTTTAGAGCACATCTTATAAATGTCTACAAACTACTGAACGAAAAGGTGCCTGACAATCTTTATTTCTCAATAAAAAGAAAGTGGGAGGCAATAGACAACATCATCAAGCCGGTTGATTTCATAAAACCGAAAATTGACGGCAAAGTTACCAGTTATTTTGAATGGCATGATGCGGGATTTTACGATGTATCAAAATCCGGCGGCGCTATGCATCAAACGGCCACCTGTATTAAAATGATTTACTGGGGATTTGATGAAACAGAACTGTATTTCCGACTTGATTTTATACAACCTTTCCCGAAAAATACAAAATTTAAAATTGTTTTTTTGAAACCTGAGCAAAAAGATATAACTATTGACCCTAATAATAATTCGGTTATTTTTGATACGACGGAATTGAAAAATATTGCAATAGGAAAGAGGGGGATAATTGAACTCTCTCTTCCTTTTTCAGAGTTTGGCACAAAACCCGGCGAAACTATAGAGTTTGTCGTGATAACCGAGCAAAAAGGGTTTGAACTTGAAAGATGGCCGTATCATGCATCAATTGTTCTTGCCCATCCTTCCAAAAATTTTCCAGAAGAACACTGGTCGGCATAAAACAAAACCTCAAGATAAGCGACTTCGTCGCACTTTTTAACCACGGAAGCACGGAAAGAAACCATCTTAAATTAAAGTTCTTTTCAGTGTTTCGGCAGTTTTCCGTGTTTCAGTGGTAAATTATTCAGTTTCCGATACAACAAGATAAGCCACAGAATATCACAGAATTTCACAGATATTTAACCACTGAAGTCACTGAAAGCACTGAATTAAATTCATTGATTTTCTCCGTGTATTCAGTGTTATCAGTGGCTATTTTTTCATCAGGACAGTTCTCGGCAGTTGCCTTTTCTGTGCAATTCTGTGGCTGGTTTTTACTGCTTTATAAATCACAAAACAATCAATTTTTATTGCACTTTTTAACCTATCGGAATTCAAAAAAATACCCAAAACAAGCCAAATAATTAGCGAAAATCCCGAAGGGTTGTCCAAGCAACCCGTAGCAAGTGCTTCGGCAACCGCTGAACGCTTGTTCGCATAAGGTATCTTATGTTAACTTTTCAATGCAATTTCATTTGATTCTGCCAAACATAATCAATTTAAGATAAATTATCAGAAAACATATAATAATGCTCAATTTTACGGCATTTTACTAACTAACTTAATAACATTTATTGATATTTTTGACTTGGCACTCTCAAAAACTTGAAAATTTGACAAATACTTGGCAAAAGTTTGATATTTCCGGAAAAAAGTTTTACTAAAAAAATTTGTACAAAAAAGGCAGGAAGTGCGCAAATCTCATAATGGGCAGTATTGACGCAAACCGGCTTAAAATCCTGAAAAAATTGAGCAAACTAAAAACACAAAGGAATCAAAAAAATCAGATGAACCAAAATCTTGTTAAAAATAATCGGATTACAAAAAACCAACGAAAGCCAGAAAAACGGATGTCTAACAAATAGGAAAAATAGAAAAAAGGCAGGACCATTTGTCAAAGAATATGTCAAAAACTTGCCAAAAATTACATATAAATCAAGTATCATAAAAAAACGGAAAAAGGATAGAAGAGAAAGGATAAAATGCGGTAAAAAGAGGCGGAGAAAATGAAAATTAATGTTAAAAAATCAATTTTCCGACGAGAAAACTGATAAAAAGTTGGTATTTATCGGTATATTTTGGGTTTTTTGCAGAATTAAAGCGACATCATTAAGATACAAGATTGAAAAAGTCATCAACGGTTTTGATGACAGCGATATTAACTGCCGATTACAACGATATTTCCGACGAGGGTTTATCGCTGACATCGTATCTTTTATCGCCGT
>JACRDL010000078.1 GCA_016218625.1 Elusimicrobiota bacterium | reverse complement strand
GATTTGTGGTATCGTTGATAAATACTTTTTAAGTATTGCATTCTTGAGTACCTGTCCATAATGTAACCCCCTTTTGTCGGGTTACATTATATATGATTTGACGATTACCCCTTGGGTTACATTTTACATGATTTGATACGCATACTTGACAATTCCTCTTATTTTTGCTATAATTTTTCTGGGGGTGAAAATTATGGCACAATTAAAAGAAAAAAGAAACGCAATCGCTGAAATTGTAGAATCCCAACTTAAGGATAGTGACTTAATTGCAAAAACAAGTAAAATCATTGACAATTTAAGATCACGCTTCGGCAGATGTGAAAAAGGACTCAATTCTACGGAACTTCTCCGTAAAATCCGCGAGGCACAAATCAGATGATTTATGTTCTTGACACTTCGGTAATTCTCAAATGGTTTCTGGAAGAACCGGGAACCAATGAAGCGGTTTCTTTTAAAAGCAGATATGAAACAGGAGAAATTGACATTGTTGAGCCCGATCTTTTGATTTATGAATTGGCAAACGTTCTGAGATACAAGAAATGCTTCCCTGAAACTGCAATAAAAGCCGCAGTCAAATCGCTTTATGATTTGCGAATTAAATTTTTCACACCAACTTTTTCTCTGATGGAGAATGCTGTTCATATATCTTTGAAAACCAACCTTTCCGTTTATGATTGCATATATTCCTCTCTGGCTATGAAATTGTCTTCTCCGTTGATTACTGCCGACAGAAAATTATACTTGCACACAAAACCATATACATCAGTAAAAATACTCTCCGAATTGTAATTCGCATACTACTTACTAACCACGAACCACAAATTTTCCTCCGTCTCCATTATTTCAAAAATTGCAATAAAAAAATCCCCACTTGTAGCGACCAAAGGAAGTCCCTTTAGGGGCGGTCGCATTGTTAGGCGACTGCCTCTGGCGTGTCGTGGGCCTCTGGCGATGTCCACGACCATCTGTTGAGGATTTTTAATCTGTCATTGCGCGGAGCGGAGCAACGAAGCAATCTCAAACTCTTTTAATTCCCTCCATCCCTATTATTTATTATATTTTAATAGCACTACCTATAATTGCTTGAAAGGTATCGTCTCTACTTACTTTATCATGGGGTATGAGTTTATATGACCATTTTTTGCTCGTTGCATTGGATAATTTTTCACACCAGTGCAATCCCTCGTTCGCTTTTTCAAAAACGGTTTCCGCTTCCTCGTCAATTTCTTTTTTCATTTTTATTTCAATCACATAATTTTCTTTTGTCGTCTCAACGATAAAATCAGGATAGTAGTTGCCGTATTTGTATTTTATTCTTAAACCGTTATCGGGATTCCTGAGCCATTTTTTAACATTGTCGTCTTTATCTAAAATATCAGCAAAAACTTTTTCAGGTATGCTATCAAAATGATTTTCAGGATAAACCGTTTTTTTGTAACCCGCTATAATTCTATGCGTAATTTCATCGCTTGATTTTTTGTCGTGAACACCGGAATCCTTGTCAACACCGATCCAATATGGTTTGAAAACAAAAGAATCGGATGCGATGAACTTATGACTTACTCTGAAATTTGTTGTTATATGTTCCTGTATCTGCTTTTGAATATCTTCAAAAACAACGCTCCTGTGCATCTTGAGAAATCTTTCCCATTTTTCTGCCTCATTGCTTTTTGTCGCTTTATTTAAATAATCCCGACCAACTTTTACAACGAACCATTTATTCGTATAATCCAACTCGTCGGTTTCGTCAATAAGCCGTTTTATCAACGAATGAAACTGATTTTCTATTAAGGAATCCGTGGCTTTACCTAAATTCTTCGTTTCTCCTGTGGCAACATCCACACCTTCCATCGCCGACTGAATTTTCTGATATTCAACAGAAACTTTTATGTTAAACGATTTCAAATTTAATTCAGGAACAATTTTACTTTCTACTGACGGTATTTTGATATTATATTTTTGATTTTCCGGTTTCACCTGTCTCGGAATTAAATTATTGCCTTTGCCTTTATCTTCGTCATAATCTTTTGTGATGATATTGTTTTGTTTTGCAGCGTCTATAATGTCTTTATAATTATCCCCTTTCAATTTATAACATATCACATCAAGAGTAAAGGCATCCGGGTTCTGTTCAATTTCGTCTTTTGAAACATCATAAAAAGGAAGTCGCACACCACGACCCAGCGTCTGCTCGGCAAGTATTTCGCTTATAGAAGCACGAAGCGGAATGATTGTATAAATATTTTTTACATCCCAGCCCTCTTTAAGTTTGTTTACATGTATGACGATTTCATATTTACCTTCTTTTTCCAAATCAAGTAATTCCTTTATCTGCGCATCCTCGCTCCCGCTGTGAATATAAAGCGTCTTTCCTTTAAACTCGCCGCCCATAAATTTGCCGGATTCTATTTTTTCCTGAATAACTTTTCCGTGAGCAATATCTTTCGTGCTAATAAAAGTGAGCGGCTTGATAACAGGACGCGAATGATTTTTGCAGTATGTCTCCAGAAGCACTTTCTTTTGTTTATGAATTTTCAATCCGTCAACTATTTTTAAGTCCTCCAATTCTTCCTCGTAACACCTATCATTTTTTCTGATAACTGCCATTACTCTTTTGACAAGTCCGTCGGCCATCGCCTGACCCAGAGAATACGGATAAATAATATTTTTTGTATAAAGCGGCGTCGCTGTAAATTCCAATCCTAAAATCGGTTTCAATTCATTAACCGACTTAAAAGATGCGTCTCCGCAATAATGATGGCTCTCGTCCATTAAAAGCACCAAATCATTCAGTCCTTTTATCAAGTCACTAAAACTTGCACCGAGTGTTTCCTTGAAGGAATGAAATTTAAAATCCGGTTTCCATATTTTCTGAATATTGAAAATGAAAACATGGACGGTCTCAAGTGACAGCCGTAGTTTATCGGAATCGTAATGCTCGTAATTTTCGCCTGTAATAATAATCGGTTCGGGCAAATCCGATGCGCCTAATAAGACATATCTCTCGTGTCCTTTTGTGAAATCAGTTATTGTTTTTTTGTAAATAGTGTCGCCGGGGACCAGAATGAAAAAATTTCTTGAGATGCCTTTTTTGTAAAGATAGTAAATGCACGAACCCATAAGTTTTGTTTTGCCGGAACCCGTCGCCATATCAAAAGTGAAAGACGGAAATTCAGTATCAAAACTTAAACTGCCGGGGATAGACGCTTTT
>JACRDL010000080.1 GCA_016218625.1 Elusimicrobiota bacterium | reverse complement strand
TAAGGGGCGGGATAAATACAAACGTTAGGGCAACCTATAAAAGATAGTGTAAAGTGTAAAGTGTAAAGTGTAAAGAAAAAGAAAAAAATATTTTTTCATAGGCAAAAATCCTCTATGACAAATGTCATATAACAAATGTTAGATATTTCCGTGTGAAATAATCAAGCCCTGATAAAACTATTCCACTATTTTCAAGCCCATGTCTCTCAGTGCTTTTTTAGAAAGCCGAAGTACTACTACACAGCCATCATCAGCTGTCCATTCGCTTCTTACAACCTGTGCACCTTTGATTTGGGCGTCAATACTTGTTGCTAACATGGAATCGGTCTCAATTGCTTTCTCAACAGTGATTCCGCCTTCTAACTGGACACCTTTTACTACTGAAAGCATATTGTACTGGGCATTAACAATTGATGCATTCCTGGAAGTTGCCATCTTCTGTGTTTTGTTTTCTAATGTCTGGTCAGCAGCACCAATTCCACGCGCAAAGATAAAATTCTTTGTCACACCCTGTTCAACCCATTCCCGTTCAATTTCGCCCTCTTTTGAAACGGTTCCCTTGTCAGGACTTGACGCACAACCATAAAACAAAACAGCAACCAACAAAACAACAAACAACTTTTTCATACTCCCCCCTTAACGACAGGGAGTAGGCAGTAGTGAGTAGGGAGTAGCTAAATCAAAAACCACTTCCCACTTCCCACTTCCCACTTCCCACTTCCTGTTTTTCTTTTGCCAGCGGACGGAATCGAACCGTCGACCCCCGCCTTATGAGAGCGGTGCTCTAACCGGCTGAGCTACACTGGCGGACATTCGCAAACAAATTTCTTTGCTTAATTGTATTAAAATTTTTCGGAAAAATCAAGATCTGTTTTTTATTATCAAGAGAGCGAGTGAAATTCAAAAACGAAGTTTTTGAATTTCCGAGCGAGCGCAGATAACACAGGGTTAAAAACCCTTTATATCGGTTATATCCTGAAAAATCATTCCCACACCCTTTGTTTTGCCGGATGCATTTTTTATTAACTGCGTTGAATAACCGATAATTTTGTGTTTATTGCCGATGGTCAGATGCATTTCTCTTCTTGTATGCGGCTCCGCTTTCGTCAGTACCGATCGAAAAAGTTCAACGATTTCGGAAAATCTGATAAAACCGGCGGCATAATTTTCTCCGACAAGTTCTTTTGGGATGTTGAGTATTTCAGCGGCGCGTGGGTTAACCGTCGTAATTTTTCCTCGGCTGTCTACCGCTATAAACCCGCCGGGCATTGATTCTAATATATCATTCATATACTCTTTAAGAGTGTAAATTTCTTCATAAAGCCGGGCATTTTCAATCGCAACCGCCGACTGCGATGCAACTGAAGAAATAATTTCCGTGTCCTTATCGGTAAAATCGCCGGATTTTTTATTTATAAGTTCAATCGCACCCAGCACTTTATCTTTTACTATAATCGGAACCGCTATAACCGATTTTGTCGTAAAACCGGTAAGCCAGTCAATGTCTTTTTTAAATCTCACATCATCCTGAACATTATTTGCAACCACAACGCGGCCGGTTTGAACGGCCACACCGACGATACCGTCATTTATTTTAATTTTAACATTCAGATCCTTAAGAATTGCAGATTTTTCGCCCTTTACAACTCTGAAATCCAAAAAATTTTCGCTGTTGACAAGAATAATTGAACCTGCCTCGCAACCTATCAGTTTTATCGATTCATCAAGTATTCTTTCAAGAACTTTGTCAAGATGAAGCGTTGACGAAATGCTCTGTGCTATTTCAAGTAAATTTTTTTCCATTAACTGCCTCCCTTTTAACAACGATTCAAACGGATAAAAACACGGATGCAAACGGATTGCATCTGTCTGAATCGGTTTTCTATCCGTCTCTATCGTCTCACTTAATTTTTGTCAAATCCTGAAATGTTATGCCGCTACCTAAAATGTTTCCCTCTCTGTCTTTTATTATTATTGTTGAATATCCGAGAGCAATCGGGTCGCCGGCACGATTGAGCAGTTTTATATCCTGTCGGGTTACCGTTTTTTTCTTTTGATTAGTGTCCCATAAAATATCGGCGATTTCTTTATGATGAGGAAACGCCTCGTATAAAAATTTTCCAGTTACCGCTATTCTTTCAACTTCAAGAATGCGAGCAGCGTTGGGATTTATTGTTGTAATAGTCCCGAATGAATCAATCGCCATAAATCCGCCGGGCATATTTTCAAGAATTGAGTCGGTAAAATTTTTCAATTTTAATATTTCGGTATAAAGACGGGATGTTTCAACTACGATTGATATCTGGCTTGCCGTCAACATCACCAATTCCAAATCATCCTCGCTAAATTTTCCTTTTTTGTTTAAGAGTTCAATTGCCCCTATAACCTTGCCTGTTGAAATCATCGGCACACATAAAATGTTGAGCGTCTTAAAACCGGTTAATGCGTCAACGGTGGGATTAAAAAGTTCGTCGTCCTGCGGATTGTGAACGATTTTCGACTCCTGCGTCTGAACAACCTTTCCGCATATACCGATACCGACTTTGAAAGGAATTGAATGTATCGCCGTATCAGCCGAACCTTTTGCGGCAACAAGTTTAAGTTCGTCGCGTTGAAAGTCAACCAAAAAAATAGAACCCGCCTCGCATTTTACCGTCTGACAGATTTTTTCAAGATATACATTAAGCAGGCGGTTGATATCGTAGATAAATCTGATGTCATTAACGATTTCGTAGATAATTTTTAACTGTTCCGATTGAAGCATTTTTTTATTTCTTCTATTGCACCGTCTAAACCGATTTCTTTTTGTTGCTGGACTTTCATATCCCGCAAAATTATTTTTTTATTTTTAATTTCTTCATCGCCGATGATGACTGCATATTTTGTGCCTAATGCATCCGCGAGACGCATTTGTGATTTAAGCGATTTCTCAAAATACCCGCCGTCTGCAATTATACCTGAATTTCTGATTTCGCTCAAAATATGGAATGCCATTTTTTTACAGTCATCATTTTCAGTCGCACAAACAAACACAAAAGGACTTTTGGCTTCGGACTTCGGACTTCGGACTGTTTTTTCCAAAATTTCAACCAAACGGTCAACACCTATTGCAAAGCCAACAGCAGCGGTTGTTGCGCCGCCGAGGTCTTTTACAAGATTATCGTATCTTCCACCGGCACAAACAGCACTTTGACTTCCCAAAACATCGGATGTAATTTCAAAAACCGTTTTCGTGTAATAATCAAGCCCTCTTACAAGTTTATTTGAGACGGTGAAATTGAGATTCGCATTTTTCAATCCATTTTTCAATTCTTCAAATTCCGAACTACATTCATTACATAATTTCGGGGTGAAACCTTTGAATTTTTCGCCGTCAATTTTACAGTCCAGAACTCTAAACGGATTTTTTGAGAAACGCCGCTTGCAATCATCGCACAAATTGTCAAAATTTAACTTCGTTATAATTTCTGATATATTTTTCTGCAGTAAAGGACGGCATTTTTCACAACCAAGATTATTAATCTCAATTTTGACATCTTTAATACCCGAACTTTCCAAAATATCCTTCGCAAGTAAAATTATTTCAATATCGGCATAAACGGAAAGATTGCCGAAATACTCGCAACCGATTTGGCTGAATTCGCGGAACCTTCCCGACTGTGGCCGTTCCTGACGGAACATCTGCCCGATATAAAAAAACTTTTGCGACGGATATTTTTGCGAAAGATTGTTTTCAATATATGCTCGGACAACTCCTGCCGTGCCCTCCGGACGCAGGGCAATTTTTCTTTTACCCTTATCCTCAAAAACATACATCTCTTTTTCAACGATATCCGTCGTTTCTCCGATTGTTCTTAAAAAAAGATCCGACAGTTCAACTGTGGGGATTCTTATCTCGTCAAAATTATATTTTCTAAAAATAGCCCGTGCCGTTTTTTCAACGAATGAAAAAGTTTCAGCAGAAACACCTAAAATATCCCTGAAACCTTTTACGGATTGGTATTTCATTTTTATTCGCTCTGCTCATTACACAGAACTGACTCGGAACTTGACACTGAACTGACACGGAATTGTTCCGTGCCTATTTCGTGTTCCTTTGTTCTGTGTCTGTTCCGTGTGCTTTTTAATAAATCCAGCCCTTGATTTTTTTTATATCGGTGATTAACATTTTTTTACCGTCAAATTTTATGCAATTCGCTTTCTTAAAAGTTGAAATTATTTTGGTGATAACCTCTCTGGCGGTTCCTGCCATTTCCGCTAAATCTTGATGGGTCAGTTCAATATCAATTAAAATATCTTTATTTTTTTTCACTCCATGCTTTGAAGCCAGATCGCATAAAATCATAGCGAGCCGACCGAGTGAATTCTGGAATGTCAGGGCGGAAATTTCTTTATCCGCTTCGCGAAGTCGGGATGCTAACATAGAAATTATCACAAGGCAGGTCTGCGGGTATTCGGAAAGCAATTCCAAAAAATCTTTTCTACTGCAGGCAACAACTTCAACATCCGTTATAGCTTTTGCAGATGCAGAGCGGCCGGCATTATCAAACAAAGCCATCTCGCCGAAAAATTCATTTTTTTTCAGAATTGACAGCGTTTTTAATGCTATTCCCGTATTTGATGACCTGAATATTTTGACAAAACCCGAAACGATTATGTAGATATAATCGCCTTTGGAATTCTGGGAAAAAATTATTGAACCTGCGGAATAATTTCTGACCTTGAAAATTTTTTGAACCTTTTTCATTGCGTTTTTGGAAAAGTGCGAAAATAATGCGATTTTTTTACAGCGATGTTTCATGAAAAACCTCCGATTAAGATAAGCCACAGAATTTCACAGAATTACACTGAAGTTATTTCTGTGTTCTTTTCTGTGTGTTTCTGTGGCGCCTTTGAAATTCCGATACTCTAAAATTTTTCCCAGTGTATAACTTCGTTCAATTTTCTTTTCTGAATGTCCGGTTTTTTATCCGAATAACCGACGGGAATTATGGAAATAAGTTTAAATCCCGACGGAACATTTAATTCTTTTGCGACATTGAAAGCATACTCTTTTTTATCGCCGGCGACCCAACAGGCGGAAAGCCCGAAATTATTTATTGCAAGTAAAATGTTTTCCGTAGCGGCACATCCGTCTTCAAGATAATATTTAACATCTTTGGCAAAAATTATTATGCAAAAAACAGCGTCTTTTAGAAACGGAGCATTCCTACCGACTATCTCAGTAAGTTTGAGCAATTTCTTTCTATCGTTAACAATAACAAACTCACAGGGTTGAATATTGTTTGCAGTCGGTGCAAGACGCCCGCAGTCAATTATGCCTTCTATAATTTCTCTCTTTATCTCGCCGGAGGTCAAGTTTCTTTTACATCTTCTTGTTTTTATACATTCAATGGTATCCATAAGTTTTTATTATACTTAAAAACTATAAAAAATCAAGGCACCGTATCAAATCATGTAAAATGTAACCCAAGGGGTAATCGTCAAATCATATATAATGTAACCCGACAAAAGGGGGTTACATTATGGACAGGTACTCAAGAATGCAATACTTAAAAAGTATTTATCAACGATACCACAAATC
>JACRDL010000077.1 GCA_016218625.1 Elusimicrobiota bacterium | reverse complement strand
TATATGAGTCCTTTTGAATTCGAACAAAGGTTCTTTTTAACTAAATAAAGAGTCCACTAAACAGGGGAAGGTCATACTACTTACCCAAGAAGAGATTAAATTGATTGAAAATATTCATTATATCGAGAATGAAAAAAATAAAAAGTTAGAAAATGAACAAAGAAAATTTGATCCTAGCCAGTTTACTAGTCCATTTTATAAAGAAATAGATTTAAATAATGATGGAAGAAACGAAAAGATAAGAGTAGATACAGATAAAAATGACAAAACCTTTTTATATATTAATGATGAAAAAGTGGCTAAAATTCTCTGGAGACCATTGTTGAACTTAAACCGCCGAAAAAAATCTTGACAACCCTAAAAATATTTTGTAAAATAATTTTTGCGAAACCATTTTTTACAGGAGATAGTTTTTATGATGAACGAAATCGGAATTACCGCCGGGCAAATTTGGAAGTATGTTGACAAAAACGGCGAAGTAACGGCGTTGAAACTCAAATCCGCACTGGGTATTACTAACACCGTTCTTTATATGGGAATTGGATGGTTGGCACGCGAAGGAAAGATTAAAGTTGTTGAATACGCAAAGGGTTATAAAATTTCCCTAAAAAAATAATTCAGTGAAGGGTATGGGCAAATGAAACCCGCGGTTGATATTCGCTATAACGGAGGGTTCTTTGAAACATTTTAAGCCCGAATTGCTGTAAATATGCTTGGTATTAAATTGGTATTACAAACTAACAAAAAGACACTTTTAGATACTACCCAATACCAATAGATATTAAATGACAAAAAGTCAGTTTTATCGTCGGTAAATCAAATAAAAATAACAATTCAGACGAAATAATTCAGGCGTAGCTCAATGGTGGAGCGTCCGGCTGTTAACCGGAGGGTTGTAGGTTCGAATCCTACCGCCTGAGTATCTCTGGACTTTTAGCAAAAATAGTATCCAAATCGCCCGATTGTTGGGGGTTTTTGTTAGGTTCGAAAGTGCTGAAAATCGACTTGACCGCGGATGAGATTTTTTCAACTAAAATCAGCGGTTTTTCTATTTTTACCGTCAGAGATTTGTCTATCAAAGTTAGGTTCGAACCTAAAGCAGCAAGTATCTGCCTTTTCGTTTCCATATCACCGGTTTCAAATCTCATTTTGGCATTCCTGGCAAAATTAAAAACTTGTTCCGCCGCGTCCAGCCATTTATCAACCCGGTTATCCATATCGTTAAATAATTCCTGAAGCCGGAATTTATCTTTTGCCAGTGATTCTTTTTTTCTGGCGAATTCCTCTTCAGTAATCTCGCCGTTGGCCCGCATCTCAATTAACCCATCTATCTTTTTGAGGCAATCCGTATATTGTTTTTTCACGTTAGCCAGAATATTATTTCTTCCTGCAGATTCTTCTTTATTCTCTGAACGCAAATGTTTCATCGCCCAGTTATGGAATTCTTCCGGTATTTCTATTCTGCATAGTATCTCAACTAATTGTTTTTCGAGCATTTCTTCTCTAATCCAATATTTTTGAGAGCAGGTTGGCTTTTTTCCCCGGGAGCAGCTATGATAAACGTAGCGGAGAATCACCGGCTTTTTCATTTCTTCAATTGGTGTATTGCATTTAGGACAAATTTTTTTGTGTTTAGCCGAGAACTTGAATTTACATTTAGAGCATATAACCTGAATTTTCTCATCGGACGTGATTGTGGAACCACACTCTCCGCAGCGTACCATTCCGCTGAAAGTGAAGAAGTGGCTTTTGGGTCTCGGTTTGCCGCCTCGTCCGAGTAATATCTGTATCCTGTCGTATTCCAAAACGGTAATCATATGTCGATGTTTCCCCTGGTGCCAATTACCGCTTCCTTTCGGATATTCATACATCCCATAGTAGAATGAGTCGGTAAATATCCTATAAAGAGTGCTTCTTCCCATAGGTTTGCCGCTACGCATACGAAAACACCATTTATCAGTCGCAATTTTAAGTATCTGCGGCGGCGTATATGCCCCTGTAAGCATCATATCAAACATTTTTCTGACCAAATCGAAACGTTCCGGGTCAGTTTTGATTTCTCTTTGTCCTTTTCGGTTTGGAATATCGTTCAAATAACCGACGGGTGCTACGGTCGGATACCAGCCCATTTCCGCCTTTGTGGTTAATCCGCGTTTTACATTTATGCCTTTATTGTCATTTTCCAATTTTGCCGCTGTTGAACTTCAGGGAGAGTGGGACTAATAGGTGTTTATGAAGTAGTAGAGATAGAGGTAAGCACATTCGGAAGAATGTGCGTATAATAAAGGGATTGAAAAGAGCCGCGGGAATGGGTAAAATGGTTTCAAAAAAGACC
>JACRDL010000075.1 GCA_016218625.1 Elusimicrobiota bacterium | reverse complement strand
GCGGCGGTTAAATCATTATTAATGAAATATAAAACGCTCTGGGCGTAATAAACCTCTTCGCTTTTGTATAAAATTTTTTCATCAACTTTGTATTTTATTTCGGTATACATATCGGAAAGCCGCTCCCGTGATTTTTTGTGATACGAATCCTTTTCAAGCACTTCTTTGTATTTTTCAACGGCAAAAAGAAGTTTTTTCTTTTTTCTGTATCTTTCGGCGCTTTTATAGAGACTGTTTATCTTTTTTTTTGTCTCTTTTGTCTGTGCGATTTTCTGAACTCGTTGCTGTGTTTCATCGTCAAGTGAAATGGTAGTTTCTTCTTCGGAAGAGAGGCAGGTGATAAGGTGATAAGGTGATAAGGTGATAAGTAATGAGACAACGACGGTGATAAGATGATAAGGTGATAAGGTGATAAGTTTTTTCCGTATCATCATATCATCGTATAATCGTATCATCGCTTTTTTAGTAGAACACAATAATAATTCCGATAATTTCATTTGTGGTTTCTTCCTGAACCGTCGTAACCGCCGCAGAGGTCTTCAAACTTATCAACTCCGTTTTCATTATCTGGTTGGGTTTTGTCAAAGACGAAGAGAGCATCTCCATCAGTTCGGCATTTTTATTTATCTCCAAAATATGCCGGCCGATATTGCCCTCCGCCATAGTTGAAAGTATAGCACAAGCGGGTGAGTTTATGTAGATAATTTTGTTGTCCTGGTCCAAAAATATAACGCCCTTTGTAAAATATCTGCCTATTGACTGTAAAAAATAATTAAACCTCATCTGGGTAAATGAAAGTTTGTCCTTGTAGGCGGCATAATTGGTTTTTACCGTCTCCATCGTCGTTGAAAGCACTTTCGCAAGTCCTCCGATTTCGTCTTTTCTTCTTGCAATTTCCTTAAAAAGCGGGTCGTCAAATTTTTCATCGGCGATAGCATCCGAAATAACCATAAGTTCCGATATTCCTTTTCCTACATTAAAAGAAACCGCATAAACGCCGACGGCAACCATCATAAGCATAATAATTACCATCAGAACCGCTCTTTCCCTGTAAGAATCCATTATCTGCCCTATTGATTGCGACGAAAAATCAATCCGCAGATACGCCACCTTCTTCATATTAAGAATTATGGGCATTGAAAAAACATAATAATCGCCGCCGACACCCGGATATGTCTGAACGAGAAAATCGTTTGATGTGACCACTTTTACCGATATAGGATCGCCCTGCATAACCTTTCCTATTTCCGATTTTTCCGTGTGAATCTGAACGCGCATCTCGGGGTCCAGAATAGCCGCTTTCATAACATCCGGCAGTTTTTTTATTCTCCCGATGTATGATAAAAGAAGCAGGTCGTCCTTTGATTCTTTGGCATCGGCGCAGGCATATGCATATGTCTGAACTATAATTCTGGCATTGGAAGAGAACTGCTCCATCAGAACATTTTTCTGATAGAAATACATAATAGTACCGAGTACAACAACAAGCACAAAGAAAAACCCAATCTGGGCTACAACAAGTTTTATAACAATGCCGATTTTTGGACGTTCGCTTTTATCCATTTTTTATTTAGCCACAGAGCACACAGAGTTCACAGAGAACTGCTTTTTTATCTTTTTATCCTCGGTGACCTCGGTGGCTTATTTTTTTATCCAAATCCACCGCGTAGATACTGCAAAAGAATAGGGCCGAACAACATCATAAATATGGACGGTAATATAAAAAATACCAACGGAAAAAGCATTTTAATGGGCGCCTGCTGAGCTAATTTTTCCGCAAGTTGAAATCTCTTTATTCTCATCTGCTCCGATTGAACCCGCAAAACGGGACCCAGCGATGAGCCGAGTTGCTCTGCCTGAATAAGTGCGGTTGCCACCGTTGAAAGATTCGGCTCCTGAACCCGCGCTATCATATCCTTCATAGAGTTCATCCGGGATTGCCCGAGCCGTATCCCCTGCTGCATAATCGTCAACTCTTCCACCAACGGCGTTTTCTCCATTTTTGAGGTAACCTTTGAAACCGCCGCGGTAAAATCAATTCCCGCCTCCATTGAAAGCGTGATTAAATCAAGGACATCCGGCAGGGTTCTGACGATTGAGTGATGCCGTTTTTTTATCAAATCGTTCAGGAATATTTTCGGGAAAAGTCCACCGATAAATAAAAAGGCAATCACGATTAACAAATCCGTTTTTTTGAGGAACATAAACTCCATCATCAAAAAACCCAGTGCGCATATCAGCGTAAATGCAATGAAACCGTCGGGGGTGATGTTGACGGGATTACCGGCCATATCAAGTTGTTTTTTTATCGCCTCTCTCTGCACAACAATCCAATCCCAATTTATTTTTGATACCTGTCTTACAATCATTTCAATAATTGAGTTTGATATTTTTGTTAAAGGCCGCACCGCTTCTTTTTTCTCGCCGAACCGTCTTCTTAAATCAACGACCTCGCCTTTCGGCCAGAAATTTAATACCAAAATATAAATAACTCCGCCAACTAATAATGAAATTATGAATGCCATTGTAAAATCAGGAAGTAGGCAGTAGTAAGTAGGGAGTAGTTAAAACCACTTCCCACTTCCCACTTTCTACTTACTGCCTCTATATGTCTATCGTTACAACTTTATTGATAATCAAAGCGCCGATGCCTATCATCATAAGAACTACCGCTATAATCGCGTATCCCTCGTAGGTTGTGAACATAGGCCGCATCAAATCCGGTGCAACCAGATAAATGAAAAATGACAATACAAAAGGCAAAAGCGCCGTTATCAATCCTGAAAGTTTTCCCTGTGCAGTTAAGGCATCAATTTTTCCCTGCATCTCGTTCCTTTTTCTCATCGTCTCGGAAAGGGTTGTGAGCGCCTCAGACATATTTCCGCCGGTTTCTCTCGCGATATTTATCGCCGTCATCGCTATCCTCATTTCTTTGGATTTTTTGAGACGCTCCGAAAGATTGTTGAGCGCCTGCTCCATTGAAATGCCCAATTTCAATTCCTGTGTTACCGTCTGAAACTCCTCAGCCAACGGCACTTGTCCCTGCTGGGCTATAACCTCAATCGCCTGGGCAAACGACAGCCCGCTTCTTAATGAATTGGAAATAAGCACAAGCCCGTCTGATAATTGCTTATCAATAAGCCGCAGGCGTTTATTTTCCGTTCGTTTCAGCAAAATTATAGGAAAGAAAAAACCGAATATACCGAATACAAGCGTAAAAAAAATATTGGTCGTTAAAATATAACCGCCGAACAGAAAAACCGCGAATGAGAGCATCCTGAATTTCTGCGACTGACGGCTTTTCGGGTCCTCGGCGAATTTCGCAAATAGTTGTTTTATTGACGGCGCTTTTCTAACCTGCTCTCCGGCAAAATATGTTACTTCTTTTACCTCATCTCCCGACAAAAGGCGCATCACTATCAGAAAGAAAAACCCGAACACGCAAAGGATAATCAAAAAAGTAAGAAAAATTATAAGCATAAATTATTGTGAACCACTCTCACCTTCAAAAGTATGATATAACAAAACAAAGTCCCTAACCGGAATTGTGTCACCGGATCTTGCATCAACATATAAAGTTATCGGCTCATCATAACCGGGATCATATGTCCCTGTAATATCACGTTGACTAAATGCCTGTAATGTGTATGTATCCGCTTTTGCTTTGAAACCAATGACCCTTGGAACTTCAATCGTCAATTCAAAAAGTCCGCTATTATCAGTCGTTGCAGTTTCGGAATAACCTACACATCTTACAATCGCCCCAGGAAGTGGTCCATCAATAATATATCTGCCTGTCGCCTCTGGTAGTTCTGTCCCATCACCATACCAATACTCCCAATGCGCCTGCATAACCTTGCCTTTGAAAGTAATTTCATCCTCAAAACAGCCGGTCAATAAAAAAGGTAAAAGACAAAAAACAAAAAATAAAAGATAACGATTAAAAAATTTCTCCATAGAGCCCCCCGATATCGATGTTAATCTGCGTTGTTATTCACTTTTTTTATCTAACTTATTCAAAATGAAATCTTCTTTTATACCCGTTTCACCGGTTATTTTTACAGTTCGTTGTTCAGTAATGAAACCGTTTTTTTGAATTCTTATTTGATAAATATCCGGTGCGAGATATTCTATTCTATAATTGCCCTCATTGTCTGAAAAGAGATGTTAGCATTCAGGCAAAATGGGACAAGTTGGCATGTTAAGAGTT
>JACRDL010000076.1 GCA_016218625.1 Elusimicrobiota bacterium | reverse complement strand
AGCGCGTGATATTCGAATACGTTGAGATGTATTACAACCGGAAAAGGGCGCATTCGTCTCTGGGTTATATGAGTCCTTTTGAATTCGAACAAAGGTTCTTTTTAACTAAATAAAGAGTCCACTAAACAGGGGAAGGTCACACCTCTTTGCAGTAAAGGCATAGAAATTAATACGTCAGGACCTGATACTAAATCAATTAGTCATGCTGTATCTCAACTCTCGTATGCATTTTCACAAAAGATGGTGAGTGGTATGAAGCACCAGATTGAGCAATTATTGGGAAGTAGTGATTTTATCTTTTATCACATCCCCATTATAATAACAACTGCTAGTCTTTTTCGTCTTAAGAATGATGTAACTATATCTGCGATATACAGAAGCAAGGAATTATCTGAAATTGCAGAAGAATGTGATTGTTTAGTACTTAAAAACCGCCGGAGTTTAGATTTAGAAAATTACAATAATAGTATTTTCAATAATTTTATTGAAGAGTATGGTGTAGAACGTCTGAATAAACAGTTAAATTCTTTTAATAAAGATGTGCGGTTTGTATTTTCTGTTATCGCAGAGCATTATTGTCCTCAAACAATAGTTGTAATAAAACATACATCTGATAATATGGCATTGTCTCGTCTAATAGATTATATAAGTGAATTATTTAATCCCTCAAAAGAACTATTAGATAGAATTGAAACTCAAAGAAGAAGAATTAGTAGTAAATTAGAGAAAAAATCCCAAAAATAAATCACTTAACAAACGGATAAGGGGAATGAAAAAAGGTTTAAAAGGTGATAAATGAACCAGGAACTGGCGGAAGTAATTAAAATTTATTCGACGGGAACGCATCAAGAATTAAGCGGTTATCTAATAGGGAAATCAAAGGATACAATTATCGGAATGCTGGTTGATTTGCTGACGATGTACATAAATGATAAAAATTCATCAACGATAAGAGAATTCATAACGGTTACTTTTGCCGGTTACAAACATGTAGAAAAAAAGATAGGATACAATGGTTTTAAACAAGATACTTTTGTTTCTGGAAAAACAATAAAATGTGAAGCAAAACCAAAAAATGTGGATACCAATTCAAAACCGTTACGAAAACTTAATGGCGGCGGGAATTTTACCGATTACACTTTTGAAAGGTTAGAAAAGGATAAAAAGGAAAAAGACCTGAGCATGTTAATAAGCGGTTTTGTAGACGGTAAACTCATTTATATTTTGGAGTTCCTATTTGTGTATCCCGAATTTATAAAACATTTGGAAGAGCAACTGCAATATAGATTCGGAAATGAAAAGAGAACTTCCGGACAATTTTTGCGCAGTGCCAATTTTGATTATAAATATTTTATTGACTGTTCAAATTTAAAGATTATTTACCTTTTAAGCAAGGATAAATTAGAAAAATATAAACCTTATATTGTAAGAGATTTTTATAAATTTTTAGAGGAAAAGGCGAAATGAAGCAAAACGAATACTTAAATAAAATAATTCCAGGCGATGCATTATCAATTTTGAAAACTTTACCCGATGAAATCGTTGATATGGGCGTAACCTCACCGCCGTATAATAAAGGTGAAAATAAAAAGGGCTGGTTGGTTAAGAATGTAAAGTATGTTGGTGCAACCGATAAATTACCGGAAGATTTGTATCAGGAAAGTCAAATTGCCGTCTTAAATGAACTTTTTAGAGTAACCAAAGATGGCGGTAGTTTTTTCTACAATCATAAAATCAGATGGGAAAAAGGCGAGATATTTCACCCGATTGACTGGCTGAAAAAAACAAAATGGACGGTTCGGCAGGAAATTATTTGGGACAGAATGATTGCCGCAAATATTAGAGGTTGGAGATTTTGGCAGGTTGAAGAAAGAATATACTGGCTCTATAAACCAAAAGGAAAAAATCTAATAGGCGAAGAATTAAAAGCAAAACATGCACTTTTAACTTCTATTTGGCGTTTTTCGCCTGCCCGGAAAAATTCTCATCCCGCCCCGTTTCCGTTATCATTGCCTATCAGAGCAATTTATTCCGTTATGGATGAAAAAAAAGGAGTAATAATTGACCCTTATTGTGGGAGTGGCACCACATTAGTCGCGGCTAAGATATTGGGACATAATTTTATAGGCATAGAAATATCAAAAGAATACATAAAACATGCAAATGAAAGGATAAATAATTTTACTGTTGAACAAAAATATGTTAACGAAGAAATCGCTAAACATTTTGTAACAAAAACATTCAAGGAAAGAAAAGAAAATGGGGAATTTACAGGTAAATATAGAGTAAAAAATAATAAATCAGAAGATAAGCAAAAAATATTAGAATTATTCAGTTATGGCAAGGTTTGAAATGAGTGTGAAAACAAATGAAATATAAACTGAAGCGAAAAAAACTTATGATGATAAAAGATGGATTACTATCAGGTGAATTAGAATTTAATAAAATCTACAATATGGACTGTGTCACCGGAATGACAAAACTGCCCGATAACAGTATTGATTTGGTCATTACCGACCCACCTTTTGCGATAGATTTCAAGGCACATAGAACTAATTATAATAGAACGGCCTCGCGGGTATTGAGTGGTTATGCCGAAATCCCCCAGGAAAAATATTACGAGTTCACATTGGGCTGGATAAAAGAGGTTTATCGTGTTCTTAAAGAATCTGGCAGTATGTATGTTTTCTCCGGCTGGAATAATCTCAAAGATATTCTGAATGCTCTTGACGAATTGGGTTTTATCACGGTCAATCATATTATTTGGAAATATCAATTTGGAGTTGTGACGAAAAGAAGGTTCGTAACCTCGCATTACCATTGCATTTATGTTTGCAAAAACGGTGATAAAAGAAAATTCTTTCCATATTCACGATTTGACAAAAATTCAAAGCATGAAAAAGGCGGTAGTTTGCATTATGCGGATAAGGAAGATGTTTGGTATATCAAAAGAGAATATTGGAACGGAGATGTTAAGACGCCGACAAAACTGCCTGCCGAGATAATAAAAAAAATACTTATGTATTCAAGCGAAGAAAACGATATTATTCTTGACCCTTTTTTGGGGTCGGGTCAAGTAGCGGTAGTCAGTAAAATGTTGAAAAGACAATATCTCGGATTTGAGATTGTCAAAGAATACTATGACTTCGCTAAGGAAAGATTGGATAAAAACTTTTATAGAATAAAAAGTGAAACTAAATCTAACAAGGTTCGGCATTCATTAGAATTATTTAAGTTATAAAAACAATGATTGAAAAATGTGACTATAGCAAAATCAGAGAACTATTTCCATGGATAACTGAACACAATAAAAAGTGTGTCATTTCTCCTGATTTGGATGGACTTTTGACATCTATATTATTATCCAATTTCTTAGACTGGCATGTAGTAGGTATTTATACGATTAATGACTTATGGTTAGGTAAAAATCATATTGCTCACTCTCCGGAAAAATCATCCGAAGAATTAATAGTATCAAACAAACTCATTTTTGTTGACCACGATATATATAGAGAAAATATTTTCAGTGTAGGACATCATTTACTTCAATGGTCTAATGAAACTCCAATACCACATCATACAATAAATAATAAAAGTTTAAATCCTAATTTATTAAGAAGAATAACAAAAAAAGAATTCAACCGCAAGTATCCTTACGGAACATTCCATTTTCTTCTTGCCTGTTTTAGCGCATGGGGATTTCTTAAGGATTTTGACCCCGATGATGAAGTGGCTACTCTGCTTCTCCATATAGATTCCAGTTTTGAAAGTTCAATCAAATACCAGGATAATGCTATTGATTGGTTAGATTGGTTGGGTGGTTCGGAAGACAAATCACCTCTGTATCCTATTTGTCGCCGAATGCTCAAATTTAATCCGAGGGTTATTATTGAGAGATTCAAGATATTAGCCAATCAATTTGAACAATTTGGATTACCCCCAAGAAGACAAGCGGCTTTTGACAACCCATTAGATAAAACTAAATGGATTGCGATAAAAAAGCTGATAAAGTGGTTTGAAGAAAAAACCGGCTGGAAATCTAATATGATTGAATTCCCCGATGAAAAATTTATTAGATATGGTGTCAAACGCGAGAGTAACAAACCTAATAAAGGCATTTTTGAAAATATAATCCGTAGGAATCCTTTTTCTTATGCTATTATTGCGGGTGGTGGTGATGATGGATTTAATTATGGTTGGTTGGAAAATAATCCAATTTGATATTATTGCTCCTTTAGTCTCGTCTGCGTAAAACAGCGTTTATTTTACAGGAAATTTGGATTATTGAAATTGACAAAAAATTATGCAAGAATCTTGGAAGTTTCATGGAAGGATTCAGAAATAAGGACGGGAGCCCACGTAAAGCAAAAGTAATGTTGAATTTAAACAACATTGAACCGATTCACAAAATTAATTATGGACAAATTTGAAAATGATTGTTTGAAGTTTCTGCTGAAAATGGTTTCAACGAAGAGTTTGTCAAAAAACGAAAAAGCGGTTTCGCAGGTCGTTGCGAAAGAGATGCGGAAACTAAAATACGACGACGTAAAAATTGACAAACTTGGGTCTGTTATCGGAAAAATCGGCAACGGAAGAATAAAAATTCTTTTTGATGCGCATATTGATACCGTCGGAATTGCCGATGTAAAGCAATGGAAAACCGACCCGTTCAAAGCGGTTTATAAAAACGGGATTATTTACGGGCGGGGCGCCTGCGACGACAAGGGCTGTGTCGCATCAATGATTTATGCCGGCAACTTGATAAAAAAATTAGGGTTGCTCGGTGATTTCACGCTTTATGTTTCCGCATCTGTTCAGGAAGAAATTGCCGAGGGCTACGGTATAAATTTTCTTCTCAAGAGCTTAAAATTCCGCCCCGACTGCGTTGTTATCGGCGAGCCGTCATCATTAAAAATTGTCAGAGGCCATAAAGGCCGCGCAGAAATGAAAATCACAGTAAAAGGCAAATCCTGTCACGCAAGCATTCCTGATGAAGGCGAAAACGCAATTTACAAAACCCTTCCTTTAATAAAGGGCATCAACGACCTCAACAAAAAATATAAAATCACTTCTCAACTCGGCAAGCCGGTAATTTCAGTCACGCAGATTGAGACAAAAAACGCATCTATAAATACTATTCCCGACAACTGTTCATTTTATATTGACAGGAGAACCGTTGAAAATGAGACGAAGCAGGAAATAACGGACGAATTAAAAACCGCCTGCGGGAAAAATATCAAAATTGATTATCTTAAGAAATTTTTCAATGCGTGGGTTTTACCAAAAGAGCACGAACTTGTAAAGTCCGCAATAAATGCATACAAAAAGGCATATAAAAAAAACACGGAAGCCGTGCTATGGCCATTCTGCACAAACGGCTCTTTCACTATGGGTGAAAGAAAAATTCCGACAATCGGTTTTGGGCCCGGCGAAGAAAAATATGCTCATGTTGCAAACGAGCAGATTTGTCTTAAAGATGTTTTAGCCGCAGTAAAATTTTATTCAATTTTTCCCTTGACATTTTCATCAAAAAAAATACAATAAAAAAATAAATTAAAAAAGGGGGGCTTATGAAGACCAATGGGTTTTTAGGACGGGACTGGATTGATGCGGAACTGGATTACAGCAAAGAGGAATGGGAGACGCTGATTGATGTCGCACTGGAACTAAAAAGAAGGCATGCGATGGGCGAGGACCAGACGCATATTCTGAAAGCAAAAACGCTTTTTACGATGTTCTTCAACCAATCATTAAGAACAAGAAGCACTTTCGCAGCAGGAATTCAGCAGTTAGGCGGATTTCATGTTGATTTGGAGCCGGGCAAAACATACACGCCGGCAAGAAAAGGTTATGATATTCCCTATCAGACCGAAAGAATAAAAGATGTCGCTGAAATGCTTGACCGGGTAGGCAACGCAATCGCTATCAGAATGTACGGGCCGCCTGCAATGTGGAGATACGGGTTTGCAAATGCCACGATGAAAGAATTTGCGCAGTATACCGGAATTCCGATTATCAATATGGAATGCGATAAATATCATCCGACGCAGGCACTTGCGGATATGATAACCGTAAAGGAAAAATTCGGAACTTTCAAAGGGCTCAATTTAACGATGTCATTCGCTTATTCGGGGTCAATTGAGAAACCGCGGGCGGTGCCGCAGTCGGTAATTTTAGCGGCGACAAAAATGGGTATGAATGTCACGCTTGCCCATCCGGAAGGTTATGACTTGGATCCCGCTGTTATTGACGCATGCAAAAAGTTTTCCAAAGAAACCGACGGTTCGTTCAAAATCACAAAGAATTTTGACGAAGGTTTCAAGGGTGCTCATATTGTTTATCCGAAAGCGTGGGGTGCATATACCTGCTTTAATTATGCCGATGAAAACGGAAAAGTTTATAAAGATGCCGACCACAAAGAAGCAAAAAGGGTAAATGAACTTGCAAAGGGTTGGAGAACGACGCAGAAACAGATGACGTTAGTTGACAAACACGGCGTTTATATGCACTGCCTGCCTGCTGACAGAGGACAGGAAGTTGATGACGATGTTATTGACGGCGACCGCTCCGTTGTTATTGACGAAGCAGAAAACCGTTTACATGCTCACAAAGCCATTATGGCGTTGGTTATGGGCGGAAGGTTATAAAATATCGCTCGGGAGCAAATTTTCCAGACACGCTCAGCCGACCACCCTGTCGGCTTCGCTCTGCTCGTCGCTCTTGAAAGCGTAGTCGCTCCTCAAGGGTCTTGGAAAATTTCTCCCTCGCTCAGATTGAAATAGGAGGAGAAAATTATGCCGGAGTCACTTTATGGTAAGGATTTGATTTGTACGCAGGAATGGTCAATGGATGAGTTGGTAAAATGTCTTGAACTTGCGGAGGATATGCAGAAACACCGGTTTTCCCCGAAGTACACGAAACTCTTGAAGGACAGGACATTTTTTATGTTCTTCTACAATCCGAGCGTCCGTACACGCCAGTCGTTTGAGTGCGCCGCGACGGAATTAGGCGGTCACGCACAGTATCTTGAGCCGGGCGGAATGCGTCTTAAAACGAAAAAATCCGCAGGAGAGACGGTTGAAGACGCCGCACAGGTTATGTCAAGATACGCCTGCGGTATGGGCATCAGAATTCTTGAGGACAAAGTTGCCGCGTACGGCGATGGCGACAATATGCTGCGCGAATATGCAAAGTGGTCGGACATACCGATTGTTTCAATGGCGCATGATAAATATCATCCTTGTCAAGGACTTGCTGACATAATGGGTTTAAGAAAGCACATCGGAGAAAACCTCAAAGGCAAAAAACTTCTTCTTTACTGGGGACACGGCGCTCTGGCAAGAAGTTGGTGCTCCGTGCAGGAAGCCGCACTTTTATATTCAAGATTCGGAATGGATGTCACGATTGCATCGCCTGAGGGTTATGATTTAGACCCTGCGGTTATCGCGGCGACAAAAAAGAACTGCGCCGAGAATCATCAGAAGTTTGAAATTATTCACGACCCGAAAGCGGGATACAGCGGAGCGCATGTCGTCTATTCGCGGAACTGGATGAGCCCCAACGCATATCTCAACGGCGAGTTTCAGAAACCGCTTGAAATTGAAAAAGCGCTTAAATACACCGATTGGATTTGCGACGAAGCGAAGATGAAACTTACAGATAACGGACTTTATATTCACCCGATGCCGATAGACAGAGGGCATGAAGTTACCGACGAAGTGGCCAGCGGCAAACGCTCAATAATATATGATGTCGCAGAAAACCGGTTGCATGTCCAGAAAGCAATAATGGCACTGACGATGTCGGAGAAGTACAAATAACGGAGGCAGGGTTGTTGTAGCAGCAGAGCGAAGCTCTGCTAAATAGGATGCAAAGCTAACGCTTTGCGGCTACTCGTCCCTGATTTTATTATGTCTAAAAAAGTTGCAATCGTTGCAGTAGGTGGGAATTCGCTGATTCTTGACAGCAAACATCAGACGGTTCAGGACCAGTATCATGCGGCATGCGAGACGATGAAACACATCGCCGAGATGATTGTAAAGGGTTGGGATGTTGTAATTACTCACGGGAACGGTCCGCAGGTCGGATATGTTCTTGCCCGTTCAGAATATTCGCGCGGAATTTTGCATGAAATACCGCTTGATACCTGCGGTGCGGATACACAGGGCGCAATCGGATATAATTTTCAGATGGCGCTTGATAATGAGTTCAAAAAGAGAGGGCTTAAAAAATCCGCCGCTACTGTTGTGACGCAGGTTCTTGTTGACAAAAACGACCCGTCTTTCAAGAAGCCGTCAAAACCGATCGGGCAGTTTTATTCCGAAGATGAGGCGCATAAAAGAAAAGAAAAAGATGGTTGGGATATTATGGAGGATGCCGGTCGCGGTTGGAGAAGGGTTGTTGCATCGCCGGACCCGAAAGAAATAATAGAACTTGATGCAATTAAGACGTTGATTGATGCCGGTGTTGTAACCGTTGCCGTCGGAGGCGGCGGAATCCCTGTTATCCGTGATGAAAAAGGCGACTTAAAAGGCACTGCTGCTGTTATTGATAAGGATTTGGCATCCTCGCTTTTGGCAACACTCTTGAAAGCCGACCTGCTTTTGATTTCTACCGCGGTGGAAAAGGTCTGTCTGAATTTTGGCAAACCCGATGAGATCGCACTTGACAAAATGACACTCGCCGATGCAAAAAAATATATTGATGAAGGACACTTCAAACCCGGTTCAATGCTTCCGAAAATGAAAGCGATTGTGAAATTTTTGGAGAAAGGTGGCAAGCAGGCGTTGATAACCGACCCCGCCCATATTCCTCAGGCGTTAGATGGAAAAACGGGAACATGGATTGTTCCGTAAAGGCAATTAAAAATAAACCACGAATGGACACTAATTGACACGAATTAAAAATTTAATGTAGGCACGAATTTATTCGTGCTTATTCGTGCTTATTCGTGTTAATTCGTGGTAAAAAATTAACAATGAAAAATGTTAGTGGCTTAAAATGTATTTCTTGTGGAAAAGAATACTTGGAAAGCGATGTAAAATATGTTTGTCCTTCCTGCGGCAGCAATCTGGATGTCGTATATAATTACGCCGAAATTAAAAAAAAGTTCACGCGGTCAACTCTTATAGCCAACGAAAATTTATCTCACTGGCGGTATCTTCCAATTCTTCCTTTGGAGTCCGATTTTTCCTGCCAGTTAAATTTTTTTCCGAAACTTCAAATCGGCTGGACCCCGCTTTACCGTGCGGAAAATCTCTCAAGAAAATATAATTTTGCGAATTTGTATCTTAAAGATGACGGCAGAAATCCTTCGGCTTCATTTAAGGACAGGGCAAGTTCCGTTGTTGTCGTTAAAGGCCAGGAACTTCGGATTTTGGACTTCGGACTTCGGACTGTCTTTACTACCGCCTCTACAGGTAATGCCGGATGTGCGCTCGCATGTATGTGTGCCAACTTGCAACTTCCCTGCGTGATTTTCGTGCCTAAAACGGCTCCGAAAGCCAAAATAGCGCAACTTCTTTTGTTCGGCGCAAAAGTCATCGCCGTCAACGGAACTTATGACGATGCCTTTGATTTATCGCTTAAAGCATCTAATGAATTCGGATGGTATTGCCGTTCAACCGGTTACAATCCCTACACAAGAGAGGGTAAAAAAACAGCGGCGCTTGAAATTTGCGAGCAGTTGAAATGGAAAGTTCCGGATAAAGTTTTTGTGTCCGTCGGCGACGGCAATATAATTTCCGGCATCTGGAAGGGCTTTAAGGATTTTTACGCTCTCGGGTTTATTGACAAACTGCCGCAACTTATTGCCGTTCAGTCGGAAAAATCCAATGCGATTTCCAAATCTTGGAAAAATGTAGCCGCAGAGCAAAGCTCTGCTGATGTCATTGCGAGGAGCGGAGCGACGAAGCAATCTCTGACTCCAAATATAAAAATTCAACCCGTCAAAGCCACGACAATTGCCGACTCAATTTCCGTTGATATGCCGCGTGACGGTGTTGCGGCGGTAAAAGCGGTAATTGAGTCCAAAGGTTTTGCGATAGAGGTTTCCGACGATGAAATTTTACAGGCAATAAAAATAATCGCGGAAAACGAGGGTGTTTTTGCCGAGCCCGCCGCATCAACAAGTTTCGCCGGTTTTACAAAATCACTGAAAGAAAATAAAATCAAAGAAAACGAAACGGTTGTCTGTCTTATAACCGGTAACGGTCTTAAAGATGTTGAATCCGCGATGAAAGTCGCCGGCGTGCCCGTTTTAATTGAGCCTAAAATTGAAGAAATAAAAAAAATACTTGACAAAAAAAATAATAATTGTAAAATATAAAAAGTTCTTCAAATCTTGTCCGAAAAGCCGTAATCATGTTTTCACTTTAACCTTATAAATAAAGGGAACTTATCTTGCTCTTCCAATTTTTGGTAAGAGAGGAGCTTCTCTTTTTTTTCCTTGAAAAGACATTTTAATTTTGATATAATAAATGTTATGAAAATAAGACAAAATATGCGGATTAAATTTATGGACCAACAGGTCCCTTCGGATAAGACGGAAAAAACGATAAAGAATGTTTTCTGGACGGCCAGTCAGATAATGTTTAATTATTACATCCTGGCGTTAAAAAAAGATCCCCGACAAGTTAAAAACAAATATAACATAACATTAACAAAATGACCGATACACCTTATACTAACGAATACTTAAAATTTCTTAAAACACTTAACAAAAATAAAGTGGATTACTTAATCATCGGTGCTTATGCTACAATGATACATACCAAAGAACCTCGCGCCACTAAAGATATGGATACATGGATCCGACAAACAGAAGAAAACGTTAAAAAGTTAAGTGAGGCACTAAAAGAATTTACCGGGGAAAAAATCCCGACGGAAACTATTATGCGAAAGAACCAAAAGATAGAAATAAAAAGCGAGACATTTAAAATTGAAATATGGACATCTCAGGAAATAATGACTTTTGAACAGGCATGGGAAAAGAAAAAAGTGGAATCAGTTACGGGATTCACCATTAATGTCATATCAAAAGAAGATTTAATAAAACTCAAAAAACATTTTAACAGACCACAGGACAAAATGGATCTGTCTTTACTTGATGCTTCAAAAAGAAAATAAAATCAAAGAAAACGAAACGGTTGTCTGCCTTATAACCGGTAACGGACTTAAAGATGTTGAATCCGCGATGAAGGTCGCCGGCGCGCCAGTTTTAATTGAACCGAAAATTGAAGAAGTAAAAAAGTTAAAGTTGAAGTAATTTTTCAAAAAATAAGGTGAGCAATGAGAACGTCCACTTTATTCCATTGTTCCATCATTTTCACTGTTCAAAAGTAAAGGGAACTTATCTTGATATTCCAGTTTTTGGAAAGATAGAAGGTTTCCTTCGTTTTTTCCTTGAAAAACTTTTTTGAATTTGATATAATAAAATCATTATGAAAACAAAACATTTGATTTCAATTTCGGATTTGGAAAAAACGGACATTCTTGAGATTTTTGAGACGGCAAGAGACCTTAAATCAAAACAGAAAAGCGGAAAGAAATACACTCCGCTGACAGGTAAGACACTTGCGATGATTTTTTCAAAACCGTCAACAAGAACTCGGGTTTCTTTTGAAACAGGGATATATCAACTCGGTGGCCTTGGGCTTTTTTTAAGCGGGCAGGAACTGCAATTGCGCCGCGGCGAGACAATTTCTGATACTGCGAAAACACTTTCCAGATATGTCGACGGTATTATGATAAGAACATTTAACCACAAAGATGTTGCGGAACTCGCCGAACACTCAACAGTTCCGGTTATTAACGGCCTGACCGATTTGGAGCATCCCTGTCAGGCGTTAGGGGATGTGTTCACAATTATTGAACACAAATTAAAAATTAAAAATGACGCTTCGCTAAAATTAAAAATTGATGGATTAAATAAATTAAAAGTTGTTTATATCGGTGATGGTAATAATGTCGCGAATTCTTTAATGCTTTTATGCGCCAAACTTTCAATGAATTTTACGGTAATTACTCCTGCCGGTTATGAGCCGGATAAAAACATTTTTAATTCTGCGAAAGAAATCTCAGCCGATATAAAACTTTCAAATGAAGTTTCCGAATCCTCGGGTGCCGATATTATTTATACCGATGTTTGGACATCAATGGGTAAAGAGGAAGAAAAAGAAAAACGATCTACGATTTTTAAGCCGTATCAGGTGAATAACTATTTATTATCAAAATCCAAGCCCGATTGTATTGTTATGCACTGTCTTCCTGCAAAACGCGGCGAAGAAATTACAAATGATGTCATAGACGGTAAAAACTCCGTCGTATTTGACCAGGCGGAAAACCGTCTCCACATCCAGAAAGCAATAATGTTGCTGCTGATGAAATAAAAACTTGCTCTACAAAATATACAAAAAACTCCTAAAGTATTTCGGTCCGCAGGGCTGGTGGCCTATCGGTGGCATCTATAATCCTTTTAAAAAATGTTTTTCGGAAAAAGAAAAGTTTGAAGTAATGGTTGGCGCTATACTCACCCAGAATACCGCATGGAACAATGTTGAAAAAGCACTTTCTAATTTAAGAAGGGCAAACCTACTTGATATCAAAAAAATATCAAAAATAAATTCAAGAAAACTCGAAACATTAATAAAACCGTCGGGGTTTTATAAGCAGAAAGCGGTTCGGTTAAAAAATTTTGTAAACTCAGTTAGACCAATTGGACTAATTGAAAATATGTCACGGGAGGAGTGGTTTAGAATCAACGGTATCGGTCCGGAAACAGCAGATTCAATTTTGTTATATGCCCTCGGAAAACCATATTTTGTAGTTGATGCCTATACGAAGCGTTTGGTAAATCGTCTCGGAATTTTTAATAGCGAAAAATATGAAGAAATCCGAGAGTTTTTTGAAAAAAACATACCGCGGAGTATTGAAATCTATAAAGAGTATCATGCTTTAATAGTGGCACTTGCCAAAAATTTCTGCAAAAAAAATCCTGAATGTAAAAATTGCCCGATATTGAAGGACTGTAAATATGGAATGTCAAAAATGCGGAAGAAAAATTAAAAGCAGATACATAATAAAGATTGCCTCATACAGCGCTCACGACGGTCTGGATGTAAATCTTTTGGATTTAGGTAAAGATATTAAAAAGGAGATAAAAAAACTTGTAAAAATCGCGTCGAAAAAATCGGAAAAACAACTTTTGGAAGATATTTACACGCTGGATGAGTTTTGGCTATGTAAGGAGTGCAGAGATGGGTTTATCAAACAAATACGCAGTAGTTTTCGTTACGGCGGCAAACATTGAGGAAGCAAGAAAGATTGCAGATGGGGTGGTGAAAGAAAAACTGGCTGCCTGCGTGAATATTGCCGGTAAAATTGAATCGGTTTACTGGTGGCAGGGAAAAATTGAAAAATCTGCCGAAGTTCTTTTAATAATGAAAACAAAAATTTCTCTGTCAAAAAAACTGATAAAAAAAGTAAAATCCGTGCATTCTTATGTCGTTCCAGAAATAATTTTTTTGCCGATAATAGCCGGCAACCCCGATTATCTCAAATGGATAGAAAAAGAGACATACTAAATCCGACAGGATTTACAAGATAAAACCATGATTAAAAAATCCTGTTAATCCAGTCAAAGAATATGAAAGACGCATTGTATTTTGAGGTTTATAACAAAGAAAAAAAACAGTTAAAATGTAATTTGTGCCCGTGGTATTGCATAATTTCCGAAGGTAAAGTCGGTAACTGTCGTATAAGAAAAAATATTGACGGCAAACTTTTCTCGCTCACTTACGATAAATTCAGTTCCGTTTCAATGGACCCGATAGAAAAGAAACCGCTTTACCTTTTTTATCCCGGCAGCGAGATTTTATCACTTGGAACGCTTGGTTGTAATTTCCATTGTCAGTTCTGCCAGAATTGGGAAATTTCGCAGGCGGATTTTGACGAGCATTATCTTAAAACGGTTACATCTTCCGATGTGATAGCACTTGCAAAGCAGTATCATTCTATTGGTGTCGCCTATACCTACAACGAGCCGCTTATCAATTATGAGTGGCTAAAAGATACGATGTCGGAAGCAAAAGAATATGGGCTGAAAAATGTCCTGGTTTCAAACGGCTACATAAACGAGGAGCCGTTTTACAACATAGTAGAAAATATAGATGCTGCAAACATAGATGTGAAATCATTCCGAGATGAATTTTATAAGAAATACTGCGGTGGGAAACTTGCGCCTGTTTTGAGGACAGTGGAGATACTTGTCAAAAAGAAAAAGCATGTTGAAATAACAAATTTGATTATTCCAGGGTTAAACGATTCCGACGACGAAATTTCCGATTTGGTTGACTGGGTATGGTCTTTGGGCGAGGAAATCCCGCTTCATTTTTCAAGATATTTTCCCTGCTACAAAATGACCATCAAGGCGACCCCGTTTCCCACGCTTGAAAAAGCGAGAAAAATAGCACTTAAAAAATTGAAACATGTTTATCTTGGAAATGTAATGGAGTTGGAATATAACAGAACTTACTGCCCGCAGTGCAAGGAAATTCTGATTGAAAGAAAAGGTTACCACACGGAAGTTACCGGTCTTAAAGATGGTCACTGCAAGAAATGCGGATACAAAATCCCAACACTTCAGATATGATGAAACTGATTCTCGCCTCGGCATCCCCTCAGAGAAAAAAAATACTGAAAGATGCAGGATATAAATTTGAAATTGTTCATCCGAAAATATCGGAAAAAATTTACGGCAAAAAACCCTCTCAAATAGTCAAATCCCTTGCTCTCAAAAAAGCAAGGGTTGTCAATCGCAATGGAATAATTATAGGAGCGGATACGATTGTTGTTTTAAACGGCGAAATAATAGTCAAGCCGAAAAATAAAAATGAAGCAATAAAAATTTTAAGAAAACTTTCAGGCTCCGAACATTTCGTTTATACAGGCGTGGCAATTTTAGATACCGCCGATAAAAAGCAGATTGTTGATTATGAAAAAACAACGGTTTGGTTCAGAAAACTTTCAGAAGAAAATATAAAAAATGTTTGCGGAAAATATCTTGATAAGGCAGGAGCGTATTCAATACAATCAAAAAACGATTGCTTTGTGAAAAATATAAAAGGCGATTATCTGAATGTTGTCGGTTTTCCTTTGAAAAAATTCCAAGAAATGCTTAAAGAGTTATAGAACTGAATTTATCTCTGCAACTAATTTCGGTTTTCCTGAAAACCCTACGATTTTTTTAACTACTTTTCCGTCTTTGAAAATCAGAAGCGTTGGTATTGCAGAAACACCGAACTCGGATGATTTTTCCGGATTTTCGTCCACATTTAATTTACCGACTTTAATTTTTCCATCAAACTCTTTTGCTATTTCCTCAATTACCGGTGCTATCATCTGACATGGTCCGCACCACACTGCCCAGAAATCAACAAGCACAGGAACTGTTGACTTCAAAACCTCATCGTTAAAATTGACATCTGTCAAAACAATCTCGCTCATAAATTCCTCTGATAATTTTGGAACCACAAATTACACAGATTTTAATTGCCTTTCATCTGTGGCTAATTATCCTGTTTTAATGAAAAATTTTACCAAGTATTAAAATTAGAAAAATTCCGAATATCAAAATTGCACTGTTTATTTTTCTGTTTGATTTATGGATTTCCGGAATTAAGTCCGCCGCTGCCAGATAAATAAAAGAGCCCGCCGTTATAGCCAGAAGAATGCCCAAAATGTTAGGCGGTAAATTTTTAAGCATCAAAAGTGAAGCAATTGCGCCGAACGGTGTTGCCAGCGATACAATTAACGAGTAAATCCAGATTTTTTTTCTTATTTCACCTGTATGAATTAAAATTCCTGTGGTTATAAGTCCTTCCGGAAATTCATGCAAAATTACTGCCAATGCGGTGAATAATCCTATCGCCGAGGAAACCTCAAAGCCGACTGCTATTGCGATACCGTCCAAAAGTGAGTGAACGGAAAGTCCTATAAAAGACATTATGCCTAACTGGTGAACTTCGCAGTGTTCGTCGGGACAGGGATGAATCGTTACTAAAAAGTTCTGAATTATGTAAAAAATCAAAAATCCACAAAGCACCCATGTTGGAATATTTGCCGATATTTCTATTGCTTCGGGTATCAGATGAAAAAATGATGTCGCAAGCATCACTCCTGCCGCAAAACTTATAAAATAAACGGAGTTTCGTTTGGCATAATCTTCATAGTAAAAAATCAGAAGCGTTCCGAATATCGTTGTTGCCCCTGCGATTAAAGAGTAAAAAATTGCCGAAAATTCCATTTTTTTACCACAGATTACACAGATTTACACAGATGACCCGAAGGGTCATTGCGAGTGAACGAAGTGAGCGTGGCAATCTCGAGATTGCTTCGGCTTCGCCTCGCAATGACATCTGCGTCCATCCGCGTTCATCTGTGGTTCCATTTTTATTTTTACCGTCTGCCCTGCTGTTCAAGTTTTGCGAGATGGTCCTGAATTTTTGTTTTCTGTTGCAGCACTGCTATCCACTGGTTAAAAAGTAAAATTCTTTTTTCATTGCGGAGTGTATCAATGAACTTGTCCTTTTCTTTAATAAAATCTTTTGTGTTTCCGTTTCTCCTGAGATATTCCATCTCGGCTTCTTTGTCCGTAACCTTTGAAAGAAGAAAAACCAAAAATCTTACCTTGTCCACCGTTAATGCCCGTTTTCTTGATTTTTCAAATTCGTCATAATTCATTTTTAAGCCGTAACGCAATGTCTGAAAATATGTTTGATGGTCAAAATGCCCGTTTTTCTGAAATGCCGGTATTTGCCGAAGGTGCGCCGCAACTTCCGCATCGGTCACGGTTATTCCGTACTTAAGTGCAATTTGATAAAACGCTTCCTCGGAAATCATATCCTGCATCACGCCCATTTTTATCTGCTGTAAGTCGCTCTCGGTAAGTTCCGCATCTTTCTTTTTTTCACGCTGATTTTCTATTGCCCGTGATACCGCTTTACTGAACTCTGAGTAGGAAACCTTTTGATTATTTACCGTCGCAACAGTGTCAATGCCCTTCGTTAAAATTCCTCCCGCACCGAAATATGCGAATGTTGCGAATAAAAAACTAATCAGAATAATCCAGAAGATTATTTTCATATGCCGTCTGATAAAATCCATCATAAATCCTCCATCAGGATTAAGGATTAAGTCGCTCAAATCAGTAGTAAGAATTAAGTCGCTTCGCTTTAAGGATTAAGTTTTACTGCCCAATTCTTAATCCTTACAACTTATTACCTAATCCTGTCTTATTCTATTTTTTTTGCTTCCAAAAGTCAACATTTTTTTGTAAAATATAAAAATGGATTTGCTGTTCAATCTGCTTGCCAAAATAATTCCATATATTTTTATCGGGTGGGTTTTTACAAAATTAAGATTAAAAAATGCGGAATTACTTATAAATTATTTCATCAATTTTGCTCTCTATTTTTTAATTCCGATTTTTATTTTTTTTGCGATGTGGTCGGCGCCTCTGTCGGAAAATATAGTTAACGCAAGGAGCGTAATTTTTACCGTTATAGCAGTATGTTTTTTCGGCGTGTTATTCTCGCTGTTGCATTCAAAAATTTTTGGAAGTAATTTCCGCGATATCGCCCTGCCGATTATTTTTATGAACTCGGCATATCTTGCAATTCCGATTAACACACTTTTTTTCGGGAAAGACGGTACTTTTTATGCTATAATATACAACATAATACTGACCGTTTTGCATTTTACTTTCGGATTGTGGTTTGTATCCGGCTCGTTAAAAGAGATTTTTCGTCTACCGGTATTATATTTTGCGTTCTTCGGGATTTTTTTAAATTTGACAGGCATTAAATTATCCGATGGACTATTAAATTTTTCAAAAGTGTTAAGTTCCGTTACGCTTCCCGTGATGTTGTGCCTTGTAGGTTATCAAATACAGGTGGTTAGTGTTTCAACGCTAAAAAAAGTTTTTGCAGGAGTTTTTTTGCGGATGTTCGGCGGGTTGATAGTAGCATATATTTTTTGCGAAGTTTTTAATATAACCGGTACCGTGAAAGGGGTCTGTCTTTTAACAAGTTCTATGCCGTCTGCGGTCAACACATACATTCTCAACAAAAAATATGATGCGGATTATTCTTTTGCGTCGTCTATGATAGCGGTCGGACTGGTTATGACTTTAATTGTAATTCCTTTGGTTTTATGGCTGAAATAACTTTTAACGATGTGATGAATGATGCAGATGTGAAGATGCTTCTTGACACGGCGGATAAAAATTTTGCCGCTATCGGATACAAGGAGCACGGGTTAAGGCATGCTAAGTTGTCGTCGGCAATTGCCGGCAATGTTCTTTCTTATCTCGGTTATCCGAAGAGGGATATTGAACTTGCAAAAATCGCTGCGTATCTTCACGATATAGGAAACGCTATAGAAAGACACAAGCACGCGCTATCCGGCGCAATTTTATCAAAGCGGATTTTAGAGCGTCTCGGGATGCGATATTCGGAAATTCTTATCATATTAAGTGCAGTCGGTTCTCACGAAGAAAAAGATATTATTCCGAACTCCCAGATAACCGCCGCGGTAATTTTAGGCGATAAGATCGATGTCCATTTTTCAAGGGTAAGAAGCCCGAATGGTAAAATGCTTGACAAACACACGCGGGTGAATCTGTCCTGTAAAAACTCTTTTTTACGGGTAGATGCCGCTTCAAAAACGATTTCTCTGGAATTAACGGTTGATACCAATGTTATTGACATCGGCGAGTATTTTGAGATTTTTCTTGAAAGGACGATGCTTCTCAAAAAAGCGGCGAAGTATTTTGACTGCATGTTTATTCTGTATATCAACGGCAACAAGTTTTTGTGAGAACACGGATTACGCAAATGAAAGGCACGGATTGCCCGGATGACACAAAGTGTCATTCTGAACGAAGTGAAGAATCCCACGGATTACACAGATACATTGCGAGAAGTAAGATTCCTTACTTGTCATTGCGAACGGAGTGAAGCAATCTCTAAATTTGGCTCGGAACAAGCTCCGCAATCTCATAAGATTGTCACGGGCTTCGCCCTCGCAATGACTTTGCCAATTAAGGTTCTTCAGACGCTTTGCTAATTTTTCCCTCGCTCCGATTAAAAAATAAAAAAGAAAGATAAAAAAAATTGGAAAATGTAAGGCATCCAGATTATTTTCAATTATTTTTATAGAATTTCCAAAAATATGAAAGAAATTGATGTATTAATAAAAGCAATAAGGAATCTTTATGATGCCGTAAATGAATTACAATCGGCATTTGGAAACAGGCATTTTACTCCTGATGGCAAAATGGTTGGGGATATAGGCGAAGCAATAGCCGAACTTGTATATGATTTAAAAATTGATAATAACTCATTGAAACATTGGGACGGATACTGGACTAACTTAAAGGGAGAAAAACGGAAAGTCCAGATTAGGGCAACGCAAGGTGATTGGACATACCTAAAAAAGCCACCTCATAACGGAACCTTTTTGTTAATCAAAATTAATACCGATGGGACATTTAAAACTGTATATAACGGCGATATTATGACGGTGTGGAATAAAAGAAAGCATCTTAAGAGCAAAGAAAAAACCATATCTCTTAAGGAATTAGAACAATTAAACAAGACAGTTGTAACTTCAGAAAAAATACCAGAAAGAAAGTATTAGTATGTGTATATTACTGAGGTGGTTCTGGTAAAAAATAGAAATGCGAAACGGCTGTAGTATTTCCAGTCATAAAAAAGTACTTGACATTTCTTTATTTTTATGTTAATCTATGTGTGATTGGTTAACATAGGTTAATTAAATTTATAAGGTTAACAATGGAGGATTACGATGGAAAATAGATATATTACCATACCAAAACTTGCCGAAATTCTGGGAATATCGCGGATTGCAGTTTATAAAAAAGTAAAAAAAGGGGAAATTAAAGCAATGAAAATTGGCAGAAATTACGTTATACATAGAAAATTCGTTGATAACATCTTCGGTAAAGAATTGAATTCACAAGAAAAAAGAGAAATTGATACTGCCGTAAGGAAAACGGTACGAGAATATGGGGAAGTACTTAAACTTTTGGGTAAAGAATAATGAAACAAATCACAATAAAAGAAGCGGAATATCTTTCATTCCGGCTGGCGAAAGAAATAATGTCTTTTAACGAGCCGATACCAGATTTTTCCACTCGTTTTCCAAACAAATTAGAAAGTTGCATTGCGACCCCGTTTCAAAGTTTTTCCGGTAAATCGCTTTATCCTTCTCTTCTTGAAAAAGCAAGCATACTTTTTTATCTTATGGTTAAGAATCACCCGTTCCAAAACGGCAATAAAAGAATTGCAATGACAACATTGTTTGTATTTTTTCATAAAAACAGGAAATGGTTAGAAGTAAATACTCAGGAACTTTATAATTTTACCATCTGGATTGCCCAAAGCCCGTCAAAACTTAAAGATGAAACGGTAAAAGCAATTGAAAAATTTCTGAAAATGCATATAGTAAATCTATAATTTTTATTACCGGGATGGTTCTGATAAAAATAAAAATTTTGTTCACTCGCGATGAAAAAAATGAAAAGTTTTGAGTTATTAAAAAAGAGCGGTTCTGCGCGAGTCGGAATTTTACACACCGCCCACGGCGATATTGAGACGCCTTGTTTTATGCCGGTCGGCACGCTTGGAACGGTTAAGACGCTTTCGCCCGCCGAGCTTATTGAAATAAACGCGCAGATTATTTTAGGCAATACCTACCATTTATATCTCCGTCCCGGAATTGAAGTGCTCAAAAATGTCGGCGGTTTGCATAAGTTCATCAATTGGCAAAAACCGCTCTTGACCGACTCCGGTGGTTTTCAGGTTTTCTCGCACTCAAAATTGAGAAAAATCACAGAGGAAGGCGTTGAGTTCACATCGCACATTGACGGCTCAAAGCATTTTTTTTCTCCGGAAAAGGTTATTGAAATTCAGCAGATTTTCGGCTCCGACATTATGATGGTTTTAGATGAATGCACACCCTATCCGGTTGAACACGATTATGCAAAATCATCAATGGATTTGACTCTGCGTTGGGCAAAAAGAAGCAAAATTAGGAACGAAGGACGAGGGACGGAGCAACTTTTATTTGGTATAATTCAAGGTTCAACATATAAAGATTTGCGGAAAGAGTCGGCTGAAAAAACTGTTGAAATCGGTTTTGACGGTTATGCCCTCGGCGGATTGTCTGTCGGTGAACCGAATGAGTTGATGTACGATATAATAACGGATGCGGAAAAATTTCTGCCGGAAAACAACCCGAGATATCTGATGGGAGTCGGCACGCCAGAGGATTTGTGGGAATGCGTTGAAAGAGGGATCGATATGTTTGACTGCGTTCTTCCGACGAGGAATGCAAGAAACGGACAGGCGATTACATCAACGGGAAAAATAAACATAAGAAATGCCGAATATAAAAATGATTTTTTGCCGTTAGATTCCAGCTGCGGTTGCTATACCTGTAAAAATTTCTCAAGAGCATACCTGAGCCATTTATTCCGCTGCGATGAAATTTTAGGACTGCGATTAGCCACTTTACACAATTTGACTTTCATGCTGAACCTGGCGCAAAGAATAAGGGAAAGCATAAAAACGGAAAATTTCCGCCAAGAAAAAAAGAATTTTTTTGATAAGTATACGCGGTAATTTTTAACAAATTCTCGGAAGTTGGTCGCCGTCAAGCATTTGAAGAATTCGGCTCCCGCCAATTCCGGTTTTAAGATACACACCTTTTGATTTTTTAATAATCTTTCCTATAATTTCTGAATTTTTTCCAAGAGTGTGTTTTTTCATCGCTGATAATATTTTTTGAGCATTTTTTTCATTTACCACCGCAACAAGTTTGCCTTCGTTTGCAACATAAAGCGGGTCCAATCCGAGTATGTCGCATGCGACTTTCACAGATTTTTTTATCGGGATTTTTTGTTCCTCAAGTTCAATTCCGACATTTGACTGTTCGGCAATTTCGTTGAGCGTCGTCGCTAATCCGCCCCGGGTCGGGTCGCGCATTACATAAATTTTTCCTGCTTTGAGCATTTTTTCAACAAGATTGTTTAGCGGTGCGACATCGCTTTTGAGATAACCCGTTAAACCCAATTCCTGCCGTGCGTTTAATACTGCTATCCCATGCTCTGCAATTGTTCCGGATATTATTACGATGTCGCCGGGTCTCGCATTATGCCCCGAAATGTTTAATTTATTGTTAGCGATTCCTATTCCGGATGTGTTTATAAAAATTTCATCACAGGCGTCTTTTTCAACTACTTTTGTATCACCGCAAACAATTTCCACGCCCGCTTTTTTTGATGTCTCGGCGATTGATGAAACAATTTCTTTCAGTTTCTCTATTTCAAAACCATCTTCAATAATAAAAGCAAGCGAAATATAGAGGGGTTTAGCGCCCATAACCGCCAAATCATTGATTGTTCCGCAGATTGAAAGTTTTCCGATGTCGCCGCCGGGAAAAAAAATCGGTTTTACTACATATGAGTCGGTGGTAAAACAAAGCGGTAAGCGGTAAGTGGTAAGTGGTAAGCAGGCAGAGTCATCCGCTCTGTTTAATATAGGATTGCCCAATTTTTTAAGAAATATATTTTTGATTAAATTATGGGTTGATTTTCCGCCTGACCCATCTGACAATATTACTTTTTTGTTTTGCATGTGATATTATTTTGTAAACCTATTCAACTACTTTCGCAACTACGAAACTACGAAAGTAGTTTTAGAGTTATCGTCTCAAAATCCATATTTGTAATATGCTGCGCAAGTGCCTTCGGATGAAACCATACAGGGTCCTATCGGATTTAGCGGCGTGCAGTTTTTCCCGAAGTATCCGCACTGTTGCGGCTTTGCAATTCCCGTCAGCACTTTCCCGCACAGACATCCCGCCGGTTCTTTTATGTATTTAAGTTTTATTTTGAATTTTTTCAACGCGTCGTAATTTTCATATTTTTTTGTAAATTTTAATCCCGAATTTTTAATAATTCCGATTCCTCGCCATTGAGAATCAGTTTCTTCAAATACGGAATATAAAAGTTTCACGGCAAAAGGATTCCCTTGCGGTTTTACAGCACGTTTATATTGAATTTCAATTTCCGGTTTATTTGATTTAATTTGTTTTAATATTAAAAAAATTCCTTCAAGTATATCCGACGGTTCAAAACCGGTAATTACGGCGGGTGTTTTGAATTTGTTAGAAATAAATCCGTACGGTCGGGCGCCGATAATTGCCGAAACATGCCCCGGAAGGATAAGGGCGTCAATTTTTATTTTTTTTTGCTCAAGAATTATTTTTAGTGCTGGCGGAATTAATTTGAACGCCGGTATCACTGAAAAATTTTTAATTTTTTCTTTGTCTGCAAATTTGACTGTGGCGGCTATCGTCGGCGAGGTGGTTTCAAATCCCACTCCGACAAAGACCACTTCTTTTTTCGGATTATTTTTAGCAATTTTAATAGAATCGCCGGCCGAATAAAGGATTCTTATATCGCATCCGCTTGATTTTTCTTTTTCCAAAGAGGAAATGCTTCCCGGAACTTTCAGCATATCTCCGAAAGTGGCGACAATATATTTGTTTTTTGCAAGTTCAATTGCGGAATCAATAATTCCCGCCGGCGTTACACAAACCGGACAACCGGGACCAGAAATCAAATTTATATTTTTCGGAAGAAGCGATTTTATACCGGAGGAAGCAATCGCCATCGTGTGTGTCCCGCAGACCTCCATAATGTTTGTTTTTTTTATTGCGAGTGATTTAATTTTAGAAATAATATCGTTCATATTTAACAGGTTTCGTCATCTGTAAATCACTACATTTGTAGTGATTTATCATCACAGGATTTTTTTAAGTATGTCTAATCGATTTTCAGCATCTTTTACATCAAGTATTTGAATTGCGAAACCGGCGTGAACAATTATGTAATCCCCGATTTTTGCATCGGGCAAAAGGTCAAGCCCGACTTTCCGTCCGACGCCACCGAAATCAACATCGGCAACCTTATCTTTTATTGAAATAATTTTTCCGGGAATTGCCAGACACATATAATATCCCTCATTTCACTCGGAGCATGATGACAGCGATTTATAGAAAACGATTACGGCGATTAACGACAATGACTTTATCTCTGTAATCGGTGCTTTTATCATTGTCATCAGAGATTGTTAGGTTTTTCTACAACTTATGGTGAATTCAACCATTAAGTGCAACAGTGCGAATTGAAAACCTCGTTTGGAGTAGAGAACCCGAGACATTTTCTCGGTCTGTTGTTGAGCCAAGATTCGACCTTTGAAATATCAGCATCAGAAATAATATCAAAATT
>JACRDL010000074.1 GCA_016218625.1 Elusimicrobiota bacterium | reverse complement strand
GATGCAAACGGATTAAAATAGGTTTTATCCGTCTGAATCCGCTCCAATCTGTATACATCCGTGTATTATCGGAGGAAAAAATGGCTGAACAGGAAAAGGTAAATGAATATTTTTTGAGTTTGGTGTTCTCGCTTTCTGCAGCGGCAATGCAACAGATGGGAAAAATATCCAATCCGATAACCAACAAGATAGAGAAAAATCTTGAACAGGCAAAGGTCTCAATAGATATAATTGAAATGCTTGTTGAGAAAACAAAAGGCAATCTTACCGTTGAAGAAAATAAATTTATAACATCAACGCTTTCGGATTTGCAGTTGAATTTTGTCGACGAACTTGATAAGGACTCAAAAATGGAACATAGAACGAACTGAAGGGGCAATTAAAAATTAAGAATTAAAAATTAAAAATTATGGATAACACCTTAATTTTACATTTTACATTTTTAATTGTCATTATTTGCCGGGTGGTGTAATGGTAACACAGATGCCTCTGGAGCATCCGTTCTAGGTTCGAGCCCTAGCCCGGCAGGAAAAACCAATTAAAAATGCAAAATGAAAAATTAAAAATTGTAATAGGCGCTTTGTTTTTAGTTTTGTGCTTTTTTACGATTTCATTCACCGAACTGACTTTAAAAAAGAAAATCCCAAAAAAGGAGGCGACAAAAAAGATGAAAAAAGTCGTAATGATAATTGCAAAAGATGGATTCAGAGACGAGGAATATTTCCAGCCGAAAGAGATATTGGTAAAATCAAAGGTTGAAGTTGTAACGGCTTCTTCATCAAAAGGAACTGCAAAAGGTATGCTCGGTGCGGATGCCTTTGTTGATATTTCCATAAATGAAATAGATGTAAAAAATTATGATGCAGTTGTTTTTGTCGGTGGTGTCGGTTCATCAGAATACTGGGATAATGCGACAGCACATAAAATTGCACAGGGGACAATCAAATGGAATAAAATTTTAGCAGCAATATGCATCGCACCTGTAACATTAGCAAGAGCAGGATTATTAAAAAACAAAAAAGCAACAGTTTTCTCATCGGAAGCAGATGAACTCAAAGAATCAGGTGCGATTTATACTGGAAAAAATGTAGAAATTGACGGAAACATAGTTACCGCTTCAGGTCCACAATCAGCCAAAGAATTCGGCAAGAAGATATTGGAAATATTAAACAAAAACGGAGGAGAAAAATGAGCAAGATTAAAAGAATTGTGGGGCGGGAGATTTTGGATTCACGGGGAAATCCGACGGTGGAAGTTGATGTTATTTTGGAAAACGGGATTTTGGGCCGAGCGGCGGTTCCTTCAGGCGCTTCCACCGGAGAACACGAAGCGGTTGAATTAAGAGACGGCGATAAAAAGAGATACCTTGGCAAAGGGACGCTCAAAGCGGTTGAAAATGTGAATAAAATTATTGCCCCGCAAATTGTCAGAATGAATGCAGAAAATCAGATTGAAATTGACAGAAAAATGATTTCTATTGACGGAACAAAAAATAAAGCGAAGTTAGGCGCAAATGCGATTTTAGGCGTTTCGCTTGCCGTCTGCCGTGCCTCCGCTTCGGAAAGAAATGTTCCTCTTTACAAATACATCCGTACCACTTACTCATTACCCATTACCCATTACCTATTACCCATTCCAATGATGAACATCTTAAACGGCGGAAAACATGCTGATAATAATGTTGATTTGCAGGAATTTATGGTTTTCCCAAAAGGCGCCAAAAGTTTCCGTGAAGCATTGCGGTATGGAGCGGAGGTTTTTCATAACTTAAAAAAAGTGCTAAAAGATAAAAATTATAATACTTCCGTTGGTGATGAGGGCGGTTTTGCCCCGAATCTTAACTCTAATGAAGAAGCACTTGAAGTAATCATTGAAGCAATAAAAAAAGCCGGCTATGTTTCCGGAAAAGATATTTTTATTGCACTTGACCCTGCTTCGTCGGAATTTTATAAGGACGGGAAATATGTTCTGGATGGAGAGAAAACGGATAAAGTAAAAACATCCGCACAGATGGTTAGGTTCTACGAAAATCTTGTTAATAAATATCCTATCGTTTCAATTGAGGACGGGTTTGCCGAGGATGATTGGGACGGTTGGAAACTGATGACCGATAAACTCGGAAAAAAAATCCAGATTGTCGGCGATGACCTTTTCGTCACAAACGTAGAGCGTCTGCAAAGAGGAATAAACACAAAAACCGCGAATTCTATTTTGATAAAACTCAACCAGATAGGAACTCTTACGGAGACAATTGATACGATTCGGATGGCGCACAAGGCGGGTTATACTACGGTAATTTCGCACCGTTCGGGTGAAACAGAGGATAGTTTTATTGCGGATTTATCCGTTGCCGTAAATGCGGGTCAGATAAAAACCGGATCCGCCAGCCGCACAGATAGAATTTGTAAATATAATCAGTTATTGCGGATTGAAGAGGAATTGTCCGATGCTGCTAAATTCGGTAAATAAGAAAAAAATATTTTTCTGGGTTGCAGTAACCTTAGCAGTTTTGGTTCTTTTCGGCAACGACGGAATGAGGAGCATAATTAGTCAGCGAATAGAACTTACGAAACTGAATAAAAAACTTGAAGCAATTGAGACGGAAAACAGGGATTTACGAGTTCGGCTTTACAATTTTGAAAACAATACGGCATACATTGAAAGAGAGGCAAGAAAAAAACTTGGGATTATCCAGCCCGGAGAAATAAAATATAAATTTGTTGAAGCCGAATAATTTGTTGCAAAAAATATTTTTTTGTGATATAATATCGCAAGTTTTCCTGCACTTTACTATCCTGTGTTTTAGCGGGATGGTCATTAGTCCGAAAAGGAGGCGTTCATGCCTAATTACGAAACGGTTTTTATTCTGAAACCGACATTATCAAATGAAAAGGTTGAAGAGATCTTGGAAAAGGTAAAAGGAATTATAACTTCCGGTAACGGTATCGTTATTTTGTCGGACAGCTGGGGGAAAAGACGGCTTGCATATCCCGTTAAAAAAAATAAAGAAGGGAGTTATTATCTTTTACAATTTTCTGCCGATGGCGATGTTGTGGGTGTTCTTGAGAATTTTTTCAGGATCACAGATGATGTTATAAAATATATAACTATTAAGATAAAAAAATCCTTCAAGAAAAAAACTGAACCGAAAAAGAAGGAAAAATCCGATATCGCTGTCGTAGAAAAATCGGAAATAGTATAAAGCAGGATTAAGTGATAAGTTGTAAGGATTAAGCGGGCAGGATTAAGTAGTAAGTTGTAAGTGGTAAGCGGCCAGTTACTTAATCCTTAAAGCGAAGCGGCTTAATCCTTAATCCTGAACAAGGGGGGAATTATGGCAAGTTTCAGTAAAGTTATACTGATGGGCAATGTTACAAGAGATCCGGAAATAAGGGCGTTACCGAGCGGAACTTCGCTGGCAGGTTTTGGGGTGGGAATTAACAGAAGATACAAAGGTTCAGACGGTAATCCGAAAGACGAGACCTGTTTTGTGGACATCACATTTTTCGGTAAATCGGCGGAGATATGCGAAAAATATGTTCACAAAGGCGACAGTATCGTAATTGAGGGTCGCCTGAAACAGGAAAGTTGGGAAAAGGACGGGCAGAAAAGAAGCAAACTTGTTGTCATCGGCGAAAAACTTCATCTTATGCCTAAAAGAGGGGAAAAAGCGGACGAGTCGGCTGTGGAAATTGTGAGCGAGGAATCGGTAGAAAGTTATAAGCCGATGTTGAAACCGTCAAAAAAGAAAAAGGACGATGAAGTGCCGTTCTGATGCAGAGAATAGAGAATGGAAATTAGGAAATTAGGGAAAATCAAAACCCTAATCACCCAATCTCCTAATCTCTGATATTAATAGGGGGAACGATGTTGATTAATAAGAAAAAAAATACAAAAAAAGGCGGAAAAAAGACATATGGAAAATTCTCAAAAAAGAAACAGTTTAAAAAAAGATTTTGCCGTTTTTGCGCCGACAAGATAGAAATTGACTATAAGAACGTAGGACTTCTGAAAAATTATATAACCGAGAGAGGTAAAATTTTTTCATCAAGATTTACGGGTGTGTGCGTGAAGCATCAGAGGATTTTAACAAGAGCCATAAAAAGGGCAAGAAACATTGCTATCATACCGTTTGTTAATTTGTAATATCGGAAAATACTTGATTACAGCGATAAAAAAAACGATTACAACGATACACAATACTATCGCTGACATCGTAGATTCTATCGCCGTAATCATATTTCAAGTGTAGCGAAGAATATTTTGGATATGTCTGCAATAAAAAAAATTTTTCTATTTGCATCTTTTTCATTTCTTTTTTTTATGTCGGGTTTTGCAATTCCGTTTACAGGAATTTTTTTTCTGCCGCTGTCTTCGGTATCACTTGTCCTTTTATTTGTTAAAAGCGGGGTTTTGTCGGGGCTTATAGGGATTATTATATCAACCGCGGCAATTTACAAATTTATTTCACACGGCGCCGTCCTTTCTTTTGCTTTTTTATTGTTTGTCGTCCTAAATTCGTTGTTTTTATATTCCGGAATAAAAAGCAAAAAAAGTTGTTGGCGGATAATTGCAGATTCCTGTACTGCAATATCGTCCGTATCCGTTGCAGTTATTTTGTCGTTTGTAATTTACGGCTTTCAAATTTCATGGATAAACTTAAAAATTGCCGCCGACATTCCAAAAGATATTGCCGCCGCGTTTGTGGAAATTATTACAAGAAATATTTATTCAATAACGGTAATTTTTGTTATTATAATGGTAACGCTTTCCTATATTTTTCTCTCTGCGGTATCTAATAGATTTAATCTGAAAATAAAAAAACTTCAGCCCTTTGAAAAGTGGCGGCTGCCCGAAAAGTTTGTATTAGCATTTATATTTTCACTTTTATTTTATATTGTTTTCAAACAAACCCAACTGACTGGCGCAGTTGGGCAGGTAAAAAGTGCCGTTCTTTTCCAAATTTCGGAGAACATCCGCAACCTGATTTTTTTTCTTTATTTCGTCGGCGGATTATCAATAGGCAAATTTTTTTTCAGCAAGTCAAAAGTTATACTTGTCCTTTCATATATCGTTTTTATTCTATATCCGCCGTCTGCGGTATTTTTAGGTGTTTCAGATGTGTGGCTTGATTTCAGGAGAAAAAAGGGAGAGAAAAACGATGAAGACGGATGTAAGCAGATTCAGACAGATTGAAATCCGTTTGCATCAGTGCTTTTATCTGTTTGAATCGTTGTTAATAGGAGGATGTAAATAATGAGGGTTATCTTAAAACAGGAGATTAAAGGGTTGGGAAAAATAGGGGATATAAAGTCCGTAAAAGACGGCTATGCTAGAAATTTTCTAATGCCTAAAGGACTTGTACTCGAAGCAAACGACAGGAATATGAAAATTATTGAGAAAGAAAAAATAAAGGCTGAAGAAAAAATGAAAAACGAACTTGCATCAGACGACGAGTTTGCAAAAAAACTTTTATCCGTCTCAATAACGATACCAGTCGCCACAGCCTCCGGTGAAGAAAATAAAATTTTCGGTTCCGTCGGTCCCGCAGATATTTCAGCAGCACTTAAAACAGAAGGTTTTGATATTGACAAAAAATCAATCGTTCTGGATAATCCCT
>JACRDL010000073.1 GCA_016218625.1 Elusimicrobiota bacterium | reverse complement strand
GTGAGTCCGAGAGATGTATATTTCGGCAGAAAGGAGGCGATACTTGAGGCAAGGCGCATAAAAAAAGAGTTGACATTACGGCGCAGGAAAATGTATAATCTGGGCGACCACAGAGGCAAGGGAAACATGGCTCTTTCAACCCCGAACCTCTCTAACTCTTAACATGCCAACTTGTCCCATTTTGCCTGAATGCTAACACCGAATAAAAAATCTAATTGCGTAAAAAAGTATTAAAATCCTCATTTAAAAAATAATGAGGAGAAAAGGGGACAGGTACAATATTTTTTGAGATTGCCACGATACATATAAAAGAAGCAGAGTAAACTCTGCGACTACACCTCGCAATGATAGATTAAAAATCCTCGACAGAAGGTCGTGGACATCGCCAGAGGCCCACGACACGCCAGAGGCAGTCGCATAATAATGCGATCGCTACAAAACGCTGATTAAAAATCAGCGACTACAAGTGGGCGCCCGCAGGAAGTCCCTTTAGGGGAATTTTTTGTTTTTGCCGATATTGCATTGACTTTTCCGGGATTTATGGTATAATAAATATTATATGAAAGTGAACCGAAATAAAATATATCTTGGTAAAATATCCCAGAATGATGAGTTTTTTGCGAACATATCGCCCGCAGAAAGAATCTCTTTCATGTGGGAGATTACGGCTGAATTATGGTCGTTGAGGAAATCTCCATATGTTGAACGAAGATTACAAAGAAATGTTACAAATTTTATTAAACAATGAGGTAAAATTTCTCATTGTTGGTGCATATGCCATGGGTGTATATGGCTATCCTCGTGCCACAGGGGATTTTGATATATGGGTAGAGGCATCTGCCGAAAATTCAAAAAAACTATATAAATCTCTTTCTATATTTGGCGCCCCGCTGTCCGACATAGCCGAAAAAGCCTTTGCGGAAAAAGGTATAATTTTTCAAATAGGAATCGCACCTCGCCGTATTGATATAATCACGCATATTGACGGTGTAATTTTTGAAGAAGCATACAAAACAAAAGAACTTGTAGAAATCGAGAGCATCAAAATACCATTTATATCAAAAGAGAATCTTATCAAAAACAAACAATCCACCGGCAGGGAAAAAGATAAAATAGACATTAATTATTTGGAAAAAAATAAAAATACCTGATTTTACTTGACATTATTAAATAAATTTGTATAATAATTTTTAACGAGAGTGGTCAAAAACCACTCTTTCTTTTTGGGAACGCAGATTGAGGGATTATCGCAGATGTCGCAGATTTTTATCTGCGTAATCTTGTTTTATCTGCGGAATCTGCGTTTATCTGCGAAATCTGCGTTTATCTGCGGAATCTGCGTTTATGAAAGAAAAAATTCTTGAAATAATAAAAGAAGATATTGAAAAAGAGGGCTTTGAAATTGTTGAGATAAAGACCTTTCGTTTGCACGGTAGGAACAATATCCGCGTGTTTATTGATAAACCGGGCGGGATTACGCTTTCTGATTGCGAAAAGGCAACCGGTATTATCAGTTTTCTTTTGAGATACCGCGGAACTGACGCGGAACAAAACGCGGAACTGACGCGGAATCTTTCAGATTACGAAATAGAGGTTTCATCACCCGGGCTTGACAGACCGCTGGTGAGAGAATTTGATTTTGTAAAAAATACAGGGAAAACCGTTATGATAAATCTGTCAGAACCGATTGGTGACATAAAAAATTACATAGAAGGAAAAATAATTTCCGTAAAAAATGGATCGGTGGTTTTAGACAGTAAAAACGGCGAACGATGCATACCGATAGAAAAAATATCAAAAGCAGTGTTGAAAATAGAAATATGAAAGGAGCGGTGAGTAAGTGAGTGAGTGAGTAAGTGAGTAAGGGTTTTGACTTTCCTAACTCACTGCTAACTGCTAACTGCTCACTGGTGTTAAAATGGCTGAACAGACAATTGAACTTTTGCCGGTGCTTGAACAGATTGAGAGAGAAAAAGGCATAAAAAAAGAGGATTTATTGAAAACGATTGAGATTGCGCTTGTGTCGGCGTTTAGGAAACATGAGGGCAATAAAAATCTTAATTTAGAAGTACATCTCGACGAGAATACGGGCAAAATCAAAGCGTATCATATAAAAAAAGTTGTAGAGAAACCCGTTGACCCTGCGATGGAAATTTCACTTGAAGATGCGCTCAAATTAAAACCCAAAGCGACACTTGGTATGGATTTGAAATTTGAGGTTGCTATAAACGAATTCGGGCGCATCGCAGCCCAGACGGCGAAACAAGTTATAATACAAAAAATAAGAGAGATTGAAAAGGACAATCTTTTCGCCGAATATACCTCAAAAATCGGTCAGGTATTAAACGGTATGGTCTATAAATTCGTCGGAAAAAATATAATCGTTGATATAGGAAAAGGCGAGGCGATACTGCCCGTGCGCGAGCAGTGCCCGAGAGAAAGATTCAACATCGGAGACCGGCTGAAAGTGTATGTTCTTAAAGTTGAAAAGACACCGCGGGGTCCGCAAATGGTGGTTTCCCGTCTTCATCCCGAGTTGATAAAAAATCTTTTCCGTCTGGAAGTTCCCGAGGTTTATGACAATACCGTGGAAATTAAAGATATTGTCCGAGAGCCGCAATCAAGAATAAAAGTAGCCGTTTTATCGCACAACATAAAGGTTGATGCAATCGGTTCCTGCGTCGGAGTGAAAGGCATAAGAATAAAGTCAATCATTCAGGAATTGCAGGGTGCGAGAATTGATATGGTTGCTTATTCAAACAACGCGGTTCAGTATATTACAAGCGCTTTAAGTCCGGCGAAAGTGCTTGCCGTTGAAATTAACGAAGCGGAAAAAAGGGCGTCTGTACTTGTCGCCGATGACCAGTTGTCTTTAGCAATCGGAAAGGAAGGACAAAATGTCCGTCTCGCCGTAAAATTGACCGGCTGGCATATTGACATAAAATCCGAGTCGGCAAAGCGTGCGGCGACGGAAGCACAGAAAGAACAAAAAATGGATGATTTCACTGGACTTGAAGGTATAGGCGTTAAAACTGCGGAGATATTGGTTAAGGCGGGATTTAAGACGGTGGATTCACTTGCAAACGCGCCCGCTGAATCGCTTACCGCTTTACAGGGAATAGGTGAAAAAACAGCGCAAAAAATTATAGATTCCGCAAAAAAACACAGAACAGACACAGAACAAAGGAACACGGAACAGACACAGAACAGTTAAGAAATACGGAACAGACACAGAACAGTTCCGTGTCAGTTCAGTGTGTTTTTCAAAGTTCCGTGTCAGTTCAGTGGTAGTTCGGAGGTGAAAAATGTCGCCAATCAAGAAGAAAAATAAGGAAAAACCAACTGAATCGGCAAAGCCGAAAAAAACAAAAAAAATTAGCAAAGCGTCTGCTGTTAAAACGATAAAAACAAAAGAAAAATGTAGCCCCCGACTTCAGTCGGGGGTGAGCGAAGCGAAAAAAGAAATCAAAAAACCCAAAATAGTATCCCGGAAAGCGGAAATTCCTACTACGAAACCGGAAAAAATATCAATAGCAAAAAAAACTGCCGCTATCACCGTTGAAGAAAGCCATCCGGCAAAGATTTTAGTGCCGGAGAAACCGAGAAAAGAAAAAAAGGCGATTAAGAAAGTTTTAAAACCGGTTAGTCAGGTTTCTGTGCCGCCCGTCCCATCCGTTCCAATAAAACCGGCAGAAAAAATTATTCCGCCAAAAATAGAAATTAAATCTGTGCCCACGCCGGAAGTCAAACCTGTGACCGTTGTCAAACCGCTTCCGTCTAAACCTGCTGTTCCCCTTCCTAAAATAAAAATTGACGAGTCAATTACCGTCTCCGACCTCGCTTCAAAAATGAATGTTAAACCCGCTGAACTTATAAAAAAAATGATGATGTCGGGAATTCTTCTGACGATAAACCAGAGGGTTGCGATAGATGTTGCGTCGGTTGTCGCCGGTGAGTTCGGTTATGATGTTGAGGTTGTTCCGCTTTACGGCGCCGTTGAGACGGAAGTTGAAGAGGATAAATCAAAACTGCTCCATCGTGCCCCGATAGTTACTATCATGGGGCATGTTGACCACGGAAAAACATCGCTTATGGATGCCATACGGCTATCAAATGTGGTGGCGTCGGAAGCGGGCGGAATTACCCAGCACATAGGCGCCTACAAGGTAAAAACCCCCGGCGGTGAAATTGTTTTTCTTGACACACCGGGCCACGAGGCATTTACGGCGATGCGCGCACGCGGCGCCCAGGTAACGGATATAGTCGTGCTTGTAGTTGCCGCCGACGACGGAGTTATGCCGCAAACGATTGAAGCGATTGACCATGCCCGTGCGGCGAATGTTCCCATAATAGTCGCCATCAATAAAATTGATATGCCCGCCGCGAATGTCCAAAAAGTAAAACAGGAACTTTCAAACCAGAACTTACAGCCGGAGGACTGGGGCGGAAAGACAATAACCGTGGAGGTCTCGGCGAAAAAGCGAATCGGCATTGAAAAACTTTTGGAATTAATTTTATTGCAGGCGGAAATAATGGAGTTAAAAGCAAATCCCAAACGTCTTGCGTTGGGCGTTATAGTTGAAGCAAAGGTCTCGCCGAAACAGGGACCTGTGGCAACGGTCTTGATAAAAACCGGAACTATAAAAATCGGCGATTATTTTGTTGCCGGTACTTCTTACGGAAAGGTTCGGGCTATGCACAACGATAAGGGAAAACGGCTTCTTGAGGCAGGGCCTTCAACGCCGGTTGAAATAATGGGTTTCCAGTTTGCTCCGCAATCCGGAGATAAATTTTTTGCCGTCCTAGGTGAAAGAGAAGCGCGAAATATCAGCGAGATAAGGCAGCAGTCAAGAAGGGATGAAAAACTTTCCCGACGGAAACATCTCACGCTTGAGGATTTTCACAAAAATCTTGTTGAAGGTAAAGCAAAGGAACTGGCGCTGATTCTTAAGGCAGATGTGCGCGGCTCGGTTGAGGTGCTTCGGGATTCGCTTGAAAAACTTTCAACAAAAGATGTCACATTAAGAATTATACACGCGGGTATCGGCGGAATAAACGATTCCGATGTGATTCTCGCCGCCGCTTCCGATGCCGTAATTATCGGGTTTAATGTCCGAAGCGAAACCACTTCCTTGGCGATAGCCCAACGGGAAGATGTTGAAATAAAAACATACAGGATTATTTACGAGGCAATAAACGATATAAAAGCCGCTATGGAAGGACTTTTGGAGCCGGATAAAAAAGAGGTGTATGTCGGCCGTGCAAGAGTTCTTAAAACATTCAAGGTCGCGAAAACGGGAACTATCGCCGGATGTTTGGTTATAGACGGTAAAATTTCACGAGCAGGCGGTGCCCGTCTTTTAAGAGACAATGCAATTATTTACGAGGGAAAACTTGCCTCGCTGAAAAGATTCAAAGATGATGTAAAAGATGTAGAGAAAGGTTTTGAATGCGGAATGATGTTGGAAAACTTTGGCGATATAAAAGAAAGCGATGTAATAGAGTCGTTTGCAATTGAACTTGTAAAAAGGAAATTGTAAAAATGCTTTTTAACGAATATAAATATTTTGATTATAAATTTCCGGAGCCACAATATCTTGGTGCTAAATATACCTTATTAGGTTGGCTTATTAAGTACGTTCCTCAAAATGTAAAAATTGTTTTAGATGCGTTTTCAGGGTCACAGTCAGTATCTTATTTGTTTAAACAAATGGGATTTCAAACATTAACAAATGATTTTCTGAATTTTAGTGAATAGGAGCGACAAAAATGACAGAAAATATAACACAACAAAAAACTGTTAAGCTATTTCTTTTGGATGGTAACCCAAGAGGAGTAAAAACAATAAAAATGTCTAATTGGAATGGAAGAGGATATATAGTTCCCCGTTCTGAATTAAATAAACTTTTTCAAATTGGTGATACAGAAATTCAAAGTAATCTTGAATCCCCCTGTTTATACTTTTTGATAGGGCAAAGCGAAGAAGAATTCGACAAACAAAAACTTTATATAGGACAAACTGAAAATATTAAAAATCGTATTATTAGCCATGATAAACAAAAAGATTTTTGGAATTATTTACTTTTTTTTGTGTCTACAGATAGAGAATTAAATATTGGACATATAAGATATTTAGAAACTCTTTGTATTGATTATGCAAAACAATATAAAAGATGTGTTTTGGATAATACACAACAAGGAACATTAAACTCTTTATCACCTGAGGACAGAGCGTTTGTGATGGAATTTTTATTAAACATTAAAACCATACTTTCCTCAATAGGATATAGATTTTTAGAGCCAATTGTTGAAGTAAATGAACCACAGCAAGATATTGATAAATTAACAATATCTGATAATATTGATGAAAACGCAATTTTTTATTTAAAGAAAAAAAATGTTAACTCAAAAGGGATGTTTATTCCTGATGGTTTTGTTGTATTATCCGGTTCTGTTATTAGCAAGAAAGGATATGAAATTAACAAAATCTTTATGGATAAAGTAAATTTTATTGGTGATTCTATTAAGACCACTGAAGATATTATTTTCACAAGTCCTTCACAGGCAAGCACAATGATTTTAGGTTATCCTGACAATGGTAGAGATTCTTGGAAAGATAAAGAAGATAAAAGTATAAAAGAAAAATCAATGTAAAATATGACTGAATTATTTAATATTGATAAAATTTCATCGCAATTATACCAAATACGATATCATTATAAAATAAATAATTTAATTTCCTATAAGTATGAATTTTATGAAATTTATAGTAAAAAAATAGTTGAACATATTTTTAAGTCCCATCCTATTGTATTGCCTACCGTCGGGCAAATCAAAAAAGTAGATTTTTTTATAAATAACATTCCCTTTGATTTAAAAGTAACCTACTTACCTGCCAATTTTATTGAGAAGAAGCGAAAAGAAAAGGGCTTAAAACCAGAACTTACCGAATTAAAACAAAAAGCCAGACAATCCCAAATTTCTTTTACCAAACATAATAAAGCAGACGATACTTACTACGAGATTGTAGAAAAAATGAAGGATAGAAATGATGAGATTTGCAAAGAGACATTGCAAAGCATCAAAAAAATTAGATTGGAAATTCTGGATGAAGCAAAAGAAAACCCGAAAATACTAATTCGGAATCTTTACGAAGAACAGGGCGAGATGCGGTTTGATTCGGCAAATCGGCTTTTTTTAATTTTGGTAGATACGGAAGATTTTGATAATTCGTGGAAATTAAAAAGAAATTTGGATTTGTTAACACCCACCATTAAAAATTATCTGGATAATTTCTCAAGTAAAAAAATTGAGGATTTGAAAATAAATTTTCAATATAAGAATCAAAATTTTACAGCATATAGCGATATAATTTTTGTGGTAAAATGAAAAGGTGATTTTATGAAAAAAGTTGAAGTGGCAAAAAATGTTTTTTGGGTTGGGGTTGTTGATTGGAATGTCAGGAATTTTCACGGCTATACTTACACGACAAAACGGGGTTCTACTTACAACGCCTACCTTATTATTGACAAAAAAATCGTACTTGTTGACACGGTGCTAGGCTCTTTTTCAAACGAGTTAATTGAAAAAATAAAGGACATTATTGACCCGTCCAGAATTGACTACATTATTGCCAACCATGTTGAGACAGACCATTCTGGTGCACTTCCCGAAATTATGAGACACGCGAAAAACGCAAAAGTTGTCGGCACCGCGAAATGCAAGGAAGGACTTTACAGATATTACTACGGGGATTGGGATTTTCAAGTTGTGAAAACAGGCGATACCGTTTCTCTCGGCGAAAAAACATTAAAATTTCTTGAAGCGCCGATGATTCATTGGCCCGACAGCATGTTCACTTATATTCCGGAGGACAAATTACTTTTGCCCAACGATGCTTTCGGTCAGCATTTTGCATCTACGGAGAGATTTGATGACGAGGTTGACCAATGCCCGTT
>JACRDL010000003.1 GCA_016218625.1 Elusimicrobiota bacterium | reverse complement strand
TGAAACCCCCAATGTTAACCACGGAAACACGGAAGAACGGAGACACGGAAAGAAACACTATAAATCAAAGTTTTTTTCAGTGTTTCTGTCGTTTTCAGTGTTTCAGTGGTCAAATTATTGAAATTCCGATGCTCCAAGATAGTCAGGGGCTACGCCCCCGAACCCCCATTTTAGCAACCACAGATTACACAGATTAACACAGATTTATTTTTTATATTTCTCTTTCATAATTTGCTTTCCCCAGTGTTCTTTTGTATAATCTGTTTTATGGAACAGGAACAAATCTTTTCATATAGGTTCTCAATAAAACAAATCTTCCAAGAACACTGGGGTGATTATTTATCCTCACATCAAAATTCTATCCCTGATTATGTTATCTCTACCGTTAATAAAATGCTTAATTGTAGAAACCCTCAAAAACTCGGTTATCACAAATACGCCTGCCCCGACCATCCTGAAGAATTTATTGTTGTTCCCCATTCCTGTAAAAGCCGATTCTGTAATACCTGCGGAAAAATTCTAACTGACAAATGGATCGCTAAAGTTGAAAAGGATTTTCCACACTCACCTTTCCATCATATCTGTTTTACTATCCCTGATTCCTTACGAATGCTTCTGGATAAAAACAGATTTTTGCTTGACTGCCTTTTTCGTCGCCGCATCAAAGACCATTCTTTCTTACTCTGAACAAAGACATTTCCGGCCAGCAATTATTTGTGCTTTACACACATTCGGTAGAAACCTGAAATTTAATCCCCATATCCATTTGCTTTCAACCTGTGGTGGTCTTTTAATTAAAAATAATCAAGTAAGAAAAAAATGGAAACACTCTCCATACCTGCCGTTTGTGATGCTTCGTAAAAGATGGCAATATCTTTTAATAAATGAACTCAAAAAATCTATCAGAAATTATCTCAAGAAAAATACTAACTGTGGTGAACTCTCCGTCTTCTCTCACCCGGGCGTGCTTGACAGTTTTTTTAATCCATTGCTTGAAATTGACTGGTATGTTCACGATAGTGAAGAACTGGACTATGAAAATTTTACCGTCTCATATATCGGTCGCTACACAAAAAGACCACCACTGGGCGAATCCAGAATCCTCCACGTTGGTTGTATCACTCAAGCAGAAGGTGTCTGGGTAACTTTCTCTTACAAAGAGAGAAATCAATATCCTGTTAAATTGTCTGTCCCGGTTGACAGATTTATTGAACTTTTAATTCAACATATCTTGCCAGATAATTTCAGACAAATCCGTTATTATGGTATTCTGGCTAATAGGGTTAAAACCCCTCTCAAAAAAATATTCTTAAAACTCTTAAAGAGAAAAAAATATTTCCTTGATGTCCTTCCGTGGAGAGAAAGACAAAAGCTCTACCGGAACTTTGACCCGCTTTTGTGTTCAAAGTGTAAAAAACAAATGAAACTTGCAGAGATTGCCATCTTTAAGCCAAAAGAAAACTCACTTAAAGTGTATCACCCACCATAATACAATTATTATTGATAAAGACGACTTTTCAAAGAACAAAATTTTTAGAGCATGAAATCTGCTACAGGACTGTTGTGTCTATCCAGGAAAAATCTCAAAAAAATTCCCCCGTATTTAATACGGGGCTAACAATCTCTTTTTTGACCTCTCACTACTTCCATTGCTTTCAACATTCAGAAAATATTGCCAAATAGCAAAAATCTTCTTTATTTTGTTTTTTTATTGCCTTTTTCAAATTCCGATACTCCAAAATAAAGGATAAAATAAAAGAACCAATTATATTTTTATTGCTTTGTCTTTCTTGAAATTAAGTATAACATAAAATTAAAATTTGTCAAGGGTTTTTTTCGGACTCAATAATAAATTTTTTACCATCCGTTCTAACGGTAATATTCCCATCTTCGTCCGTCCTGTAAATATTTATATCCGCATCCTGCAATTTTGCGAGAACTCCAGAATACGGATGTCCGAAATTGTTCCTTGCGCCGACGGAAATAACAGCAATTTCCGGATTAACCGCTTTTAAGAATTTTTCGGATGTGGAAGTTGCAGAACCGTGATGCCCTATTTTCAATATGTTTGACCGAACTTTGTCGCCGTAAATCTTCAGTATATTATCCTCCGACTCATACTCTATATCAGCCGTAAAAAGGAAACTGACATCTCCGTAAATAAGCCGAATCGCAATTGCGTTATTATTTTCTCCCTCAAAATAAAAATCGCGGGGAGGCGAAAGAATTTCAAAATTAACCGATGAATCAATATAAAAACTATCATTTTGTTTCAGAACGGAAGTTACAATTCTTTCGGAATCAATAACTTTGTGCATTTCTTCATACTCCGGCTGGTCAGAGACAATTCCGTTTTCGTATAACAATCCGATGGAAAATCTTTTTAAGACAGCAGGTATTCCGCCTATATGGTCGCCGTCAGCATGTGTTGCAATTACAAAATCCAACTTTTTTATTTTTTGACTTTCAAGAAACGGCACGACGGCTTCTTCACCGGGGTCATAATCCGACTGCTTCCAGTAGGGCGTTCCACCGGCATCAATAAGTATAGTTTTTCCGTCTGGAGTTTTTATGAAAATTGAATCACCCTGACCGACATCAATAAATGTTACCGATAGTTCTTTCGCGAGAGGTTTATATTCATTCGCCGGAACTTCAAGATATACCTTTGGTTTTGACGGTTCTTTCGGAAGTGTAGCACAGCCGGAAAAGAAGCAATTAAAAATGTAAAATGTAAAATGTAAAATGAACGCAAAAAACAATCCGCAATTTTTAACTTTTAATTTTAAATTTTTAATTGACTTTGTATTCATTTCCTAAATCCCAGCGATTTTATCGTGTATGTTTCGCCGTCAGTTGAAATAAAAATCGTTCCTTCTTTATCGGTTCTGTGAAGTTCAATGTTGTAATCATTAAATCGTCTTACTGTGTCCGAATGCGGATGCCTGAACCTGTTGTATCTTCCGCAGGAAATAACGGCGATTTCAGGGTTAACTGCATCAAGAAAATACTCGGTTGAAGATGTTCTTGAACCGTGATGCGGAACTTTTAATATAACTGATGAAATTTCCGATTTTTTATGATTGCCTATCATTTCGTCTTCCGCAAGTGCCTCCGCATCGCCTGTAAATAAAAAAGATATGTCTTTATGTGTAATCTTTAATACTATTGAATTGTTATTGGGATCTTCAAATAAATTATTTTTTCCAGGTGACAAAACTTTTACGGTTAAATCCGGATCCCAGTTGAGAATATCACCCTGCTGCGTAATTTTATAAGGTATTTTTTTCATTTTTATCAACCGGAGAAACTGTTCATATACCGGCGAAGAATAAGGAAAACCTGTATCATAGACAACTCCAATGGGAAATTTTTTCATAACACTTATCAGCCCGCCGATATGGTCTGCGTGCGCGTGAGAGGCAACGACATAATCAATTCTGGTGATATTTTTTTTGACTAAAAAGGGAATGACTATTTCTTTACCGGCATCAAATTCGTCGTCGCCGACTGCACATTGCCCGGCATCAATGAGAATATTTTTGCCGTTAGGCGTTCTGATAAATGCGCCGTCGCCCTGGCCGACATCGAGAAAATATACATAAAGATTTTTTGCGGGTTGTTCCTGTTGACCGTAAAAAACCTGTATATTTAATACAGTTATTGCAGTGATAAAAAATAATAAAATTCGTGATTTCAATAAAATTGTTTTTTTCATAATAGAGTCGGTAAAAACAAAACCTATTCAACTAGTTTCGTCCCTAAAGGGATTTCCTTCGGTCACAACTACGAAATTACGGAAGTAGCGACCGCAGGGAGTCCCTTTAGGGATTGAATGCTTATAAAAAAAAATTAAAATCTCACGCCGGCACTTGCCTTATTTGAATAACCCAAATCTCCGACATTTGAAAACGCATAGTCAAATATAAAATCCTGTTTCTGGCTATAAACAATACCGAAACCGAATGTTACTGGCTCAATACCCGTTAAGTCATCCCGAAAAAACTTATAGCCGAAGCGCAACACAAAAATTTCCGATAACATATACTCAAAACCTATGCCTGCCGTCATATCGGATATAAACGGATAATCCAGTTCCGTATTTACCGTCACTTTTTCTTCAAACAATTTTAAAGAAAAACCCGCCTTTAATTTTTTAGGCAAATCCGATTTCTCCCCAGGCCCCATAGTTCCGCCGAGATTCAAAAAAGAAATTCCAAAATTTAAAGGCATATCATTTATCTGGGTCATATACAAACCGCCAAGGTCGGCGGCAAAACCTGTCCCGGATTCCGAATCAATTTTTTCAGATAGATATTTTAGCGAAACGCCCAATGAAATATTCCGGAAAAATTCTGAACCGTAACCCACACTTAAACTGGTGTTCTTAACGTCATAACTTCCAGCTTCATCTTTCGTCTCTTCCCTTTTTATAATGCTGCCCGAATTTAGATACATAATTCCCACGCCCAAACTTCCTGTTTGACCGAATGGCATCGCATAACTCAAACTTCCAACTTTTATGTCCTGTATCCATGAATTATAAGAAGCCATCAATTCTTTCCAAGTTATGAGCGATAAACCCGCGGGATTCCAAAAAATCGCCGATGAATCGTTGGTAATCGCTACGAAGGTCTCGCCGAGAGAAGAAGGACGAGTCCCGTATGAAAGTTTAAGAAATTCAGCGGAAGTTGTGCCTGCCGATTTTGCATGTACAAAACAAAACTGCCCTAAAAATATCAGTTGATAAAAAATAATTTTAACAAATTTTCTATATTTCATTTTTTAATTCTTTGATTATGTTTTTCTAATGCTAAAAAATACGGTTTGAGGACTTTTAATAAATCAACGGGCATTCTTCTTTCCCGTTTCGTATCTATTATTGAATAATAAACCCTGTTTTTTTCCCGTCTGTATTTTACTATATGAGCATTTTTTAGTATAGTCAGATGTCTTGAAATAAGAGGCAAATTTACCCGCAATTCATAGACAATTTCAGAAACGCTTGCCTCTTTTTTATTGTACAGAAATTTCAAGATTTTCAAACGGACAACGGAGCCCAATGTAATAAATAATCTTGCATAATTCAAAGCATTCCTATCAACCGTTATCATTTTTCCCCCTTTATAACCGCAAACTTTTCAGTCGCAGAAAACGTTTTGTCGGCGGTCGCCGCCTCAATTTTTAATATGTACAAGCCGCTTGCAACTTTTTCACCGTCATCATTATCGCAATTCCATAAAATTTCATTATAAACACCGGGAGTTATTACCGGGTTAATTTCTTTTGCAAGTTCTCCGGAAAGAGTATAGATTTTTACCGCTACTGATGTTACATTTGATGAAAGTTCAAATCCGATCGTTGCTTTGTTTTTTGCCGGAGACGGATAAACAATAACTTTATCAACCGCTTTTTTAGAAGGTGTTGCAACAGGTCCTGCTTGAAGGTAAAGTTTTTGGAATTCCTCATAATAAACCTTTGCAATCCCTGTTGAATAAATTATAAGCGTATTTTCATCGTTATCATCATTTGCTGCAGTTGACCAGTTGTGCGAACCGGTAATCACTTTTGCATTAGTAGTAAACGGGTCAATTACAGTAAACTTATGGTGAAGATTGTATGGATTGGCATCAAAAGTTATATATACACCTGTTGAAGTTAGTTTTGAATATGTTAATCCATTACCTCCTTGGTCAGCGTCAAGAATACCATACACATCTATACCTTTCTCTTTAACTTCGGCGAGTGTATCATATAGGGTTGTGGCATTTTCAGCGCTTGAAAAACTGAAAAGACAGAAATATAATTTTTCTCGGGCGCCGGTAATGACATTTGTTCCTTTTATTTCATTTGCGATTGCTTTATTTGTTGTTTCACTTCCTTTAACTGACAAAGAATAGGGCGAAAAATAAATTTTCACTTTGACACCATTGACATATTCCGTTTTCCCGTTGTTTGTCGTAAGTGTTTTTGAAGAACCAAATCTATTGCCATCGTACATTTCTAAAAATTCGTTTTTGTAAATTTCAGCAACGGCAGTGGAACGAATTACGACGGCGTTATTATTATTTTGATAAGTACAGTTATTAGTAGTATTCCAAGAACCGGTCCAAACGGACGAATCCGCAATAACGCAAAATTTATTGTGCATCAGTCCCTGAGGGGATGCTTTTTCGTTGCGAATTTTTTCCTGTGAAGTGGGCGTAAGTATCTGACTTAAAACAGCCGGTGAACCGGCACCTGTGCTATCTACAATAATATAAACGGTGCATCCGCGATTTAATGCAAAATTCAAAGCTGCTATAACGGTTGAATTATTAATATCATAAAACGCCGCATAAATTGTCGTGCTGCTTGCCGAGTCAACATAATTTTTGAAACGGAAATCAAGTCCAGGACTGTTCGCATCGCTGGTCCCTGTCGGATTATTAAAATAAACCTCAAACCCCGGCGGGACTTCGCAAAAAAGATTGGTGAAAGGAAAAAAGTAAAAACTAATAATTAGGAAAATACTTAAAAATTTAATTTTCATTTTAATACCTTTCCGACAATAATCTCAAAACTACTTTCGTAGTTTCGTAGTTGTGACCGAAGGAAATCCCTTTAGGGACGAAAGTAGCGACCGCAGGGAGTCCCTATAGGGATTGAATAGGTTTTTAAAAAAATTACTTTTTATTTGAACGACTTAACAATTCTTGCTGCAATTTTTTCACCCTATTAAGCGATTTTGACTCTGCTTTTTTGTTTGGATTAAACTCAACATCAAGCCACATACCCTCATGCAGTTTGAACTTAAACTGTTTTACAGGAATTATCATTTCACCGCCGCCGACTACTGTTAAAACGGCAGTTTGGCCGTCTTCAATTCTGTCAATTACAGCGTGCATAAAATCCTCCAACAATATTTCTAAATACAATTATCTGCTGCTAAATATTTGTTTGGCATATCCGCGATAAAATGCTGAACGTTCTTTTTCATCTGGTATTTCTTTTCTCGGAATAATCACCGCATTCTCGTCTTTTGGCACATCAAATGACTGCTCAACAAAAAGTTTCACTATAGCGGCTGGAACCGAATAAAGCACATCAAATTTGTCTTGCTGTTTTTTACCATTCGTAATCTCTTCCGTCCTTGTTAAAGTTCTCTGAAAATTACTTTTTATAAGTTCTATGATTTTTGCAACATTCGGCGACAAAAGTGCAATGTCAACTTTATCAACGGGATTTGCCCAAAGATTTATGGATTTCAGCTCCCTCAATTCGTCCGGGGATAATTTCACGGGGGGTTCAAAATATACAAGTTTGATTTTATACGGAATTCCCAAATATAACGGGTCGGAATTTTCCATAGTTATAGGCGAACGGTATTCCATATCGGTATTGACACCGTTATAGAAAACACTGTAACCGTTGTTAAGATAGTTGTCCGTCAGTTGGTTAACCGTCCACCATGCAAGACAACTTTCCCAAGAACCGAAACAGGGCCCGAATTCCTTAAAAAGAAGATACCGCACATTATCGCAGGAAATGTTTATTACATTTGAAAGTTCTCTGTAAAAAGTTGATTTCCCCCCGCCGGCAGCACCTATCGGAATTATTAATATGGGATTTTTACTGATAAGCGTTTTTTCACACCAGTTGGAATTATTTTTCAGAGAATAACTAATGAAATGCTCTATGTGTTTTTTTCCTTCTTCATACAATTTCGCCAAATCAAAACCAGTTATTTGTGCTTCAATAATTGCGAGGAAAGTGTTTATTATGCTGTAAGGATTGAGATGAAAACAATTAGAAAAATCTTTCATCCGTAAAATCGCTTCTTCAAAATCCGGCTTGTTTTTTATCAGAAAAATTCCTTTCTGAAAGTTTACGGCAAAAATCGGAGAATTATAAAGATTTTTTGCCGAGCGCAAATTTTCAAGAACATCTCCGGCGGCAAGCGAAGCGTCAACTATATTATGAAGACAGATATAAACGTCTTTTTCATACAGAAGGGAATTGTCGTTTTCCACGACATCTAATAACTTTTTAATGCCGTATCTATCTGCAACTTTTCTCAATAAATTCCTGGTTTCCCCCTGTCTCTTAAATTCTCTTTTTCCCATTTAATTTTCTCCCAATCTTTATATTAAAATTTCTAAAAACACAAAAAACAACAAAACCGAAAATTACAATTACCGATGATAAAACACCAAACTACTTTCGTAGTTTCGTAGTTGCGAAAGTAGTTGAATAGTTTTCAAAAAAATTATACCCCGATTCCCAGCGCATTGATTTCTGTTTCAACTATTTTGCTCAAAGACGCCTTATTTTTGTTCGGAGTAAACAGGGCATTAATTCCATTGTGTATTATTTTTATCAAAGCGGATATATCAAAACCAAGACGGTTAACCGCCACATTATATTCATTTGTAAGGTCAATTCCGCTAACAGATCTATCATCGCTATTTATTGTAACTATTATGCCATTATCATAAAATTTTTTTATAGGATGGCTTTCAAAATCATTGACAACATGCGTCTGGACATTTGATGTGATACATATTTCAAGCGGGATTTCTTTTTCTTTTATTTCTTTCATAAGATTTGAGTCGTCTATTAAATGTACGCCGTGACCTATGCGGCTTGCCCCGAGTTTTACAGCTTCTTTAATACTTTCGGGACCGGATGATTCACCGGCATGCACGGTGAAAGGAATTTTATATTTTTTCGCAAGGACAAACGGCTCGGCGAAATCCCTTGTCGGATATCTTGTTTCATCACCCGCCAAATCCATCGCAACAATACCGCTATCAAAGTATTTTTTCGCCAATTCTACCGTTATGATATTTGCTTCTTTCGGAATAGAGCGATAACAGCATAAAATCAAGCCAACGCTAATTTTGAAATCACGACTACCTTGTCGTAATCCGTCAAGGCAAATTTTTACAACATCGGTTATCTTGAAATTTTCGGATGTTTGAAGAAACGGTGCAAAACGCACTTCAAGATATTTAATATTTTCGGAAGCGGCATCTTCACAAAGTTCATAACCGATTTTTTCCACAGCGTAAGGATTTTGCAACAATGGGTAAAAAAATTCAAACGCCTTCAAAAATTCAGTTAAACTCCGGCAATCAGGTGATACCCGAACATATTTGTTCAATTCTTCAACATTTGTCGTCGGCAGTTTCACTTTTTGTTTTTTAGCAAGTTCAATAATGGTTGGTGTCCGCACGCATCCGTCCAAATGACAATGCAGGTCAACCTTCGGAATTTTTTTAAATACTTCTGTTGATACCATTATTTATTCCTCGTCATCCTGCGGCGGCAAATCATCTCCCGTTTTCGGGGATTTTTTCTTTTTTACCATATTTTTTTTATTTTTCGTTTCAACCTTTTGACCTTTTAATTTAGCAATTTTCTCTTTTGCTTTTTCTGCTTTTTTGGAATCAGGGAAATTATTTATAACTTTCTGATATTCTTCTATCGCCCTTTTATTATTTTTTATTTTTTCATAGCAAGCACCTAACTCAAATTGCGAATTCACCGCTTTTTTTGAATCGGGATATTTATCTATGACGATCTGGTATGTTTTAATCGCGCTCTCGTATTTTTTCTGTTTTTTCTGATAGATGCCGCCGATCTGCAAAATTGCATCAACTGCTTTTTTTCTTTCCGGAAATTTATCTACCACCAATTGAAACTCCTTAATTGCACTGTCATAATCTTTCATTTTTGAGTAACACATCCCGATATTATACTGTGCGTCGGACGATTCTTTCGCCTCGGGAAATTTTGTAAGATATTTCTGATATATTTTTATGGCTTCCGAATACTGCTTTTCTTTCTGCATCGCTTTTGCTTTCTGAAACAAATCGTCCGTTTCACAAAACAAAATGCTACAGGAAAAAGCTGTCAACATTAACCCAGCTAAATATTTTGTCATCTCTGGCTCCCCGCCTTATTCGGCAAAATTACTTTTTCTATTTCTCCCATGATTTTTTCTATCTTGGGAATAAGATGACCTATGCCCGGGGCATCGGTATCTATAACAAGAACCGGGATTTTTGATTTTTGCAATAACTCGTCTTTGTCATCGTGAAGATATGTTTTTTCCATTTCCTCGCGGGAGACCAGATGGTCGTCTGTACCTTTGGCAAGAGCCGCCTTGTGCCTCGCGACATTTCTACCCCAACAGGTCTCAAATGAACAATCGGAATAAATTATTATTGCATTATCTAATATTTTTTTTGTAAAATTTTTCATTGATGCCATATAATTCGGACGGGAAAACTCTATGAAAATAACACGGTCATCCTTCTGTAAACCGTGAACATCCTTGTCAACCTGTTGTAAAATTTCATCCCAAATACTATTATCGGTTACTAAATATCCGCCGTCGGGCGTTTTGCGGCATCTTTTCCATTCGCCTGTTTTTTCATCTTCCTGAAAAATATTCCACAACTTCGGAAAATCGTCAACCCTTAAAAAATCGTTGCAAATTTTTTCCTGACTTAACTTAGCGGTTATCCGGCGAAAGATTTCCGATTTGCCGCAGCCCGGCCGACCTAAAAGAAAAATATTTAAACAATTCATTAACTCATAACCTCCCTTACATATTCCGCTTCCTTTTCCATTAACTCTCTTGTATTTAATAGTTCGTCAACTTCTCTCACCGCCGTTTCCATCACGACAATCTCAACTTTTTTCTTTCTGAAAATCTCAAAAAGTTTTTTAAGATTTTCTTTTTTAAGAAGGCCGGCTTGATAATGCAAAGGCGGATGAAATTTTTTAACCACGGGAATATAATCGTTAAGATGGACCTGAGATATGTATTTGTCCGGAATTGTCTCCATTACTTGCTCCGGAGGATTGGGGACTTGCTTGCCGAAGTCCGCCCTGGTGAACCAGTGGCCTATATCAAAACAGAATTTTACATTTTTTCCTTTCGGATCTATCGTCTCAAGAATTTCAAGACATTCTTCCACATCAACCAGAATTGAATCAAATGCAGTATTATTTTCAAGATGAAACATTATGCCTTTTTTTTGTGTATATGGCACAAGTTCTTTGAGAGAGCGGATAAGGTTTTCTCTAACCAGTTTCCTGTAAAGTCCGACTGCCTGATAAAAAGGAACGGAACCGGGGTGCATAACGACATTTATACAGTTCAATTTCGCGGCAAAATCAATATATCTTTTTAATAAATCAACCGACATCTCACGGTCCTCTTTCTGAAATGCGCAGACGGCACTGCCAATATATGTGTACGGAAGATGAAAAGAAAGCGTAATATTTCTTTTTTCTGCTTCTTTTTTTGCATAAGATATTTCGGATGACGGCATTTGAAGATACGGATTAGGAATTCCTCCGTCTAACTCGACATGGTCAAGCGAAACCTCCGACGCAACCTTAATCTGGTTAACAATATCTTTTTTGGCTTTTTCCTGCACTTTGGCATCCATATCGGCAACTGTAAGCGTACCGGCTTTCAACTGCTTTTTTTCATCTTCCGTTAAAAAGGATGTGTTTAACAAATTTGTGAAATCTCTTCCTATTCTCATGATACCTCCGTTAATTTTTTTTAAATTTGCTAAATATGGCAATCGGGCAAAATCGCATTTCCAACGGTAAAATCAAATCTATTCAACTAGTTTCACAACTACGAAACTACGAAAGTAGCGACCACACGGGGAATCCCTTTAGGGATTGAATAACCTAAAAAAATCAAATATATTTTTCAATCAACAAACTAATTTTTTTCTTTGTTTTAGGATTCATCGCTTCGGGGGATGTCATTATAGCATATTTTAACGCATCTTTGCAAGAACAATTTCTTTCGCCCTGTAATTTCATAATAACACTCTTCACAAGTTTTTTTACATTCGTTGTTAAAACTTTCATATTAGCCATAACCTTTTCCGCCGAGACCTCTTCGCCCTCTTTCCAGACATCGTAATCGGTTGTCAAAGAAACGGTGGCAAAACATATTTCTGCTTCACGGGCAAGTTTTGCCTCTGGCAAATTGGTCATTCCTATAACTGAAAAACCCATTGAGCGATAAACTTTTGATTCTGCTTTGGTTGAGAATTGTGGGCCTTCCATACAAATATATGTGCCGCCGGCATGGACGGGAATTGAAAGCGATTTTGCTGTTTCAATTAAAATTTTTCTCAATTGCGGGCAATACGGTTCGGCAAAACCTACATGCGCAACAATACCTTCTCCAAAAAAAGTTGAAGGTCTTGATTTTGTCCTGTCAAAAAGTTGGTCGGGAATAACAAAATCCCTCGGTTTTATTTCTTCTTTCAGCGAACCGCATGCGGAAATAGATATAATTTTTTCAACTCCGATTTTTTTAAGAGCAAAAATGTTGGCCCGCGAGTTCACTTCTGACGGCATAATTTTGTGTCCCACGGCATGCCGCGGAATAAAAGCAATATTTACGCCTTCAAGTTCGCCGATACGAATTTTATCAGACGGCAAACCGAAAGGAGTTTTTATTTTCGACTCTTTCAGTATTTTTATTCCCTCAATTTCGTAGATACCGCTTCCTCCAATAATTGCGATTTTAACATCATTCATTTATTTTTACTCCTCCTCTGTGATATCTGCAAAATTCATCTCCCCGTTTTGTGGTTTGATAAAGCATGTCTATAAATGACAATTTTTTTCCACAGTAATCACAATAACCATCCCTGCCATTAAAACCAGAATATTTATATTTTGATTGTCCTATACCGAATAAACCTATCAATAAGGTACCAAAAATAATGACCAAAAAAATATAAAATAAAATTTTATAAACACCCGAAACAAGTTTTGAAGTAATGTGTGGCACATTTACATCAATCCGAGCACCGCAGAAACTACAATAATCGGCTTCTTTTTCTACTTTTGAAAAACATACGGAGCATTCGGATTTTGCAATTTTATAGTAAACTTGCAAAAATTCGCTGATAACATTACTAAGTGAAATGCCGGATGTCCTTGTTCTAAATTCTGCCGCCCTTGGATGCCCGCCGCCGGAAATTATACCTTTATTGCCGAATTTTGAGACAAGTTTTTCTGTCAACTGTGAGGCAATATTGCCGCAGTGAATTTTATCGGTGTTTGCACGGAAAGAAATATGGACACCATTTTTTTCGCCGAGCCAGTTGAACATAATAAGTACCACCGGATTGCCCAGTTCGTAAAGTTTTACCGAGCCGACCATCGGCATCAAAGCAACATTGCTTCCCATAAAAATATACACGTTGGCACCAGCAACTTTGTCCAAAAGTGCCGCATTATCAAACATTTTTTTTGATTTGTTCCAGTCATCAAGAAAACATTGATATATTTTCCCAGCCAAATCTTTACGGGACATTCGTCCAATAAATTCATCAAGCGAACCGTAATCTTTTACATCGAGTGCAAGAAGCGTTTCAAAAGCAAACTCAACCTGTTTTTTGTTTTTTAATTCAGGAATACTATCGTTGTAAAAATATTGAAAACCGCCTCCTGATAATGCAAAATAAAATTCGCCTATCTGATTTAACACCGTTGTTTTTTCTCTCTGATTGACTTCAAACATCGTCGGACGGGATGATATTTTTTTTACAAGATTTGGAAATTTTTTAGCCGTTTCGTCATAAAACGGTTTGGCCAACGGCGCTACAATATCGGTCGCCGGTTCAATCGCCCAATCGCCTTTTAATCCTATAAGAGTAAGTAAATCATCCAAATTCTCTCTTAAACCAATCGCTTCGGAGAGCATATTGCATAAAATCGCAGCCGAGCAAAAAGTGTAATTCGGCACGGAAGGATTGAAAACAACACACCTTTCAGGCAACGCCCCTATTAAAGGATGATGGTCAATAATAACAACATCTTTCACTAAATCCTGATATTCGTTATAATACCCCATAGTGGCTTTATCTATTATAAAAAGTATGTCATATTTTTTTTGTTTGAGTTCTTCTTCAATGCGGAATTTTTCAAGTTCCATCGTCTCGGGAATTCTTAATGTTGTGTCCGCACCGAGCTTTTTCAATATACGGTAAATTATTGCACCGGATGTTAGACCGTCGGGATCATCATGAAAAAAAACAAGGCATTTTTTGCCTTTTACATCTTTCAACAATTCAACCGTTTTCTTAAAGCCCGGCGATTTCTCTAACTGCTCTTTCACAAATTCAGAATAACTCATTTATCACCTCTTTTTCAACCTGTTTTCTTAAATTTTCCATACCGGTTTCCCCAGAAACGGTACTATCAAGAACAACCGTTTTCGCAGGAACAATTTTCATTAACTCTTTTTCAGATATTAAATATAATTTTTCATAATCGTCGGTCTTGTAATATGTTTTCATCAAATCCAAAGGAACTATGTGGTCGTCGTGGCCGTCCTTTTTTGCGAACTTAAATCTTGTGACATTTCTTTTGTAACATTCATCAAAAGTGCTGTAGAGATACAGTATAAGTGAATCATTCAGAACATCTTTTGTGAAATTTTCAAACGCATGACAATAATTATCCCGTGCAAATTCTATAAAAATAATTTTTTTGTCTGCCTTTTCTTTTTGAACTAATTTGCATAAATCACTAAGCGCCTCGTCCACAACCGTCCAGTCGGTAACCGCGAAACCTCCGTCTTTCAGGATATGCCTTTTGAACTCTTTGTCTCTGGCAAGAATTTCTTTGAGAGTTAAAAAATCGTCAACACGCGGGGAATAAATTTCTTTTTTTTCCAAAATTTCTTTTATTATTTTATAAACCACCGATTTCCCGCAACCCGGTCTGCCCAATAAAAAAACAAAATGCTTCACCTGAAAATCTCCTTTACATATTTCATTTCTGCATCTATTATGTTTTTCCTGTCTTTTACCTGTTCAAGCATTTTGAATGCCGTTTCAAGTAAAATTAATTCCGGATTTTTCGTTTTAAGAATTTTCCAGTAATTTTCAAGATTATCTTTCTTTAAAGGACCTTTCGTTTGATCTAATGGCGGGTGAAATGTAAACTGCTTCTGCGGATCCCAAGACGATGGAACAAAATCATTCAGGTGAACCTCGCAGATAAAATCATCAGGAATAATTTTGAGGATTTCTTCCGGGTTTTTGGGAATTTCTTTGCCTTTTTCGGCGCGGGTGAACCAGTGACCGATGTCAAAATTAAAATAAATTTTAGCACCGTTGGAACGCACCGCTTTTACAACTTCTATGCAATCTTCCGGTTCAACGAATAAACTATCAAATGAAACATTATTTTCAATGTGAAGTTTAAGCCCTTTGTCCTGGGCATATTTTCCAACCTCCGTAAATGATTTTACAACCGAATTAAAAAACTGTTTCATGTAAATATCCGAAATCATATAAAACGGCGCGGTGCCGGGATGCATTACAAGATATTTGGCGCCGATATCAGACGCAAAATCAACATAAACATTTTGGAGTTTTACGGCGAAGGAACGGTCAAGTTCCTGTAAACTTGAAATAGAAGAGCCGGCATTGGAATAGGATAAATGAACTGATAGTGAAATACCGTTATCATTAGCAAAGTTTTTTATTTTTTTCCGGCTTTCTTTTGAAAACTCCGGATACGGGTTCGGCACATCGCAGTCAAGTTCCAGATGGTCAAGCCCAAGTTCTTTCGCTTTTTTTATCTGGAACTCAACATTTTTCTTGAACTTAACAAGCCCGAGTGCATTCATAGAAAAAAGCGACAAAGTTCCGTTAAGGATTTTTTCCTGTTCCTCTTTTTCCAGCACATCAAACACAAAAGTGTTAGTAAAGTTTCTGCCGATTTTCATTAGAACTCCTCCGAAAAGAAAAGTGTAAAAACTATGATTTCTACAAGTTGTTTAACCGACGATAAAATTAAAACTACTTTCGTACTTTCGTAGTTGTGACCGAAGGAAATCCATTTAGGGATGAAAGTAGCGACCGCAGGGAGTCCCTTTAGGGATTGAATAGTTTTTAATTATTTGATTTTAACAAAATTATTTGATAAAGTCAAGTTTTTTTAGTAAAATATATTATTATGAAAAGACCGCTGATAGCAATAACAATTTCCTACATACTTATTGTCGTGCTTATGGAAATGCTCGGTATTCTTAATAAAATTCCTGCCGGCAATATCGCAAGACAATCAACCGGGGACACCGCAATTATCACAGGTAAAATTATATCCGAACCGGAAGAAAGCGATACCAAAACATCTTTTATTCTTAAGACGATAAAAATTAACGGTACAGACACGAAAGGCAATGTTTTGGTGAATTATTATGCTGGTGAAAATAATTTTTTATACGGCGATATCGTTGAAATAACCGGAAAGTTTTTCAGACCCGACCCGCCGTCGGTGCCCGGAACTTTTGATTATAAAAAATATTTATTCAGAAAAAGAATTTATGCGTTGTTATCCGTTTATCAGAAAAACGACATCAAAATTATAGATAGAAAACCGTTTTTTATCTGGCAATTATCCTTAAAATTGAGACGGCAAATTCTTGATGCTTACAAAAAAAATCTCCTTCCACAACAAGCGGCAGTTTTATCCGGAATAACCATCGGGGAAAAATCCGGGCTTACAAATTACATCCAAAAAATTTTTATTGACGCGGGTGTAATGCATGTCTTGGTGGTCAGCGGTTCAAATGTGGCATTTGTATCAGTAATTTTTTTCTGGATCTTCAGAAGTATTCTACGATTAAAAAAGAAAATCTCACTCGGCATTTTAATCCCCATTATCCTGCTTTATGCGATGATTACCGGAGCCAATCCTCCTGTTTTACGGGCAACAATAATGACGCTTATCGTTATTTTTGCCCTGCTTTTATCAAGAAACGCCGATGTTTATCAGGGCATATTTTTGGCGGCACTAATAATTTTGATTTACAACCCGCTTACATTATTTGAGGCAGGTTTTCAGATGTCTTTTGCGGCAACACTCGGTATAATTTATTTCTTTCCGATTTTTCAATCGGCTTTTAAAATTCACAAACTTCCAAAACTTTTCAACTGGTTGATAAGCGTTTTTCTTGCATCTGTTTCCGCACAGATTGCAATTGCACCGCTAATGGCATACTATTTCAACAAGGTCTCCATAATAGCACTTATCTCAAATCTTGTGATATTGCCGATGATAGGCGTTTCGCTCGGAGCAGGTTTTGCTTTGTATTTTGCAAGTTTAATCGAAACGCACTTGTTATTTATCGTCTCAAAACTTACAGGTGGAGTGGTGTCTGTTATAACATATCTGGTTGATATGTTCGCAAATGTTCCTTATTCAACGATAAGAATACCAACGCCTTCAATATGTTTTATACTACTTTTTTACATAATCATAGTAGGACTAACGAAAATTAAAAATTATATCTGGAAACGGGTCATTATTTTATCCTTCGGAATTTTAATACTTCTGCCTGTTCTGATTTGTTTTCTAAAAAACAAAAGAAATCTGGAAATTACATTTATAGATGTAGGGCTTGGCGATGCTATTTTGTGCGAATTTCCCGACGGCTCAAATATGCTTATTGACGGAGGGGGCGATTGGGGTGCAAAATATGATATTGGTGAAACGGTTATTTCTCCGTTTTTGTGGAATAAAGGCATTATGAGAATTGACACGGTAATTCTCACCCACCCCCATATGAATCATTATCAGGGACTTATTGCCGTTTGTAACAATTTCAGAATTAAAAAATTTATTACAAACGGTGAAATTTCCAAAGAAGACGAGTATCTTGAATTGATGAAAATTTTAAGAAAAAAGAAAATCATCGTAGAAAAAATATCCGCTGGTGACCATTTTAATATTAAAAATATAGTTATTGGTGTTTTGAATCCCGAAAAAATTACTCCGAACACCGACGACAACTCAATAGTTATGAAACTTTCGTATAATGATTTTTCCATTTTATTCTGCGGCGACATTACAAGAAAAGCACAGAATATACTTACTGAAAAAAATATTGCCTCAAATGTTCTGTTAGTTCCAAGCCATGGAAAAAAGAAATTATTATTGGATTTCCTATTAAAAATTTCTCCGGAATATGCTATAATATCAACTGATATGCCGATAACATCAGTGCTTGAACAAGTTAACTGGTGTAAACTGTTTGCCACATCCGCAGCGGGGACTTTAACCGTTTACACAGACGGGCGATATTGTAAAATAAAAGAAACTATTAAAGATATACCGATGGATATGATAATTCTTGATTGGGAGTAATGATTATGAAAAATATTTTTATTATTGCAAACAAAGAAAAGCCGAAAGCCGTTGAATTTGCAAAAAAAATATCCGGATGGCTTAAAAAACAAAAAACACGGAAGCAGTCTGGTGAAAAAATCGCCGTTGTCTTAGGCGGCGACGGAATGATGATAAAATCCGCGAGAGAACTGGCACCAAAAAATATTTCTTTATTCGGGGTCAATCTCGGAAAACTGGGATTTCTCGCGGAAACCGATTTGAAAAATGTTTTTACATCTGTTAAAAAAATTATTGAAGGTGTCTACAAAATTGAAGAAAGGAGTATGTTGAAAATAGAAATACTCCGTAACAAAAAAATAATAAATAATTTTATTGCCTTGAACGATGCAGTTATAAAAAACGGCAGAACTGCAAGAGTTATAAACTTAAATCTCAATATCAATAATAAACAGGTCACGGAAATAACCGCCGACGGACTGATTATTTCAACCCCCACCGGTTCAACCGCGTATTCACTTGCGGCAGCGGGACCTATTGTTCATCCGAAAACACAAAACATAATTATCACCCCTATTGCCCCACACACTTTAAGTCAAAGACCCGTAATTATTCCGGATAATTTTATAATAGATGTAAGGGTAAATTCTAATCATAACGATGTGATTTTATCAATTGACGGGCAGATTGACTCGGTACTGTCCGTCGGCGATATTGTAAAAATACAAAAATATAAAACGCCTGTAAAACTGATTACCATCGGTAAGAATGATTATTTTGAGGTCTTGCGGAAAAAACTTAACTGGGGAAACAGATAGTGGTCGCTCGCAACTAAATTTGTCGGAAAAGCCCCTAAAGGGACTCCCTGCGGTCGCTCATCCGACCGCCCTATCGGATTTCGCTCTGCTTGCCCCGTTAGATAAGATTCTCTATCTAACGGGGTGAATCGCTCTTGGAAGCGAAGTCGCTCCTCAAGGTTCCTTACAAATTTCTTGCTCGCTCCGCGTAGTGAATAAGGTGATGAGAAAATGCTACAAACATTTCTTATAAAAAACTTCGCCATAATTTCCGACTTGATGATTGATTTTGGCGATGAGTTAAACATTTTAACGGGCGAAACGGGTGCCGGAAAATCTATAATTATAGATGCTCTGGGACTTATACTCGGCGACAGGGCAAACACAGAAATTGTAAGAAAAAATGCACAGAGTTGTGAACTGACCGCAAGTTTTAACATTGAAAATCTTAAACCGCTGAAAAAATTACTCATTGAACTAGGTGTCACCCCAGAAGATGCCCTTATTATAAAACGGGAAATAACCACCGACGGAAAAACCAAATGTTTTATAAACGGTTCCATCGCGTCGGTAGGGATGTTGCAGTCCATCTCATCCGCGATTGTTGATATACACGGACAACACGAACATCAATCGCTTATTAAACCCGGCAGCCAAATGGATATGCTTGACAGATATGGAAACCTTGAAAAATTAAAATCAGAAATAGCGGATGTTTTCGGCAAATTCACATCAATTAAAAATCAGTTATATGAATTGAATAATTCGGAAAAAGAACGTATCCAAAAACTTGACCTATATAAATATCAACTCAAAGAAATTGAGGAAGCAAAACTATCCGAAACGGATGAAACCGGTTTAGAAAACGAAAGTAGTCGTCTCAATAACGCTGAAAAACTTTTTAATTGTGCGAACGACATCTATTCGCTTTTATACGAGTCCGACGGCTCGGCAGTAGAAAAACTGGGCGTTGCAAAAAAACAATTGGAAAATCTTGCGGCGATAGACAGACAGGAGTTTGAAAACATTGCAATCATCAACCGGGCAGTTGAAGATGTAAAGTCCCTCGCAGATACATTTCGTCAATATAAGGATTCCATTGAATTCAATCCTAAACGACTGGAAGAAATTATCTTAAAGATTGAACTTATAAAAAAACTGAAAAGAAAATACGCACCGACGGTAAAGGAGATTTTAGATTATGCCGAAAGTATAAAGAAACAGATAACACTTTTTGAAAAAGCGGATGAAAACATTGCTAAACTTGAAAAAGACGCAAAATCGGCAAAGGATAAACTAAAAAAAATATCTATTGAACTTTCAGAAAAGCGAACCGCGGTAGCAAAAAAACTTTCAAAAGAAATTGAAAAAGAACTTTCTGAATTAGGAATGCCGAAATCAAAATTTTTTATCTCCGTTGAACAAGAAAAAGATGAAAACGGGAATTATCACTTTAAGTCATCGGGAATTGACAGAATAGAGTATACAATTGCAGTAAATGTCGGCGAAGATTTAAAACCACTTAAAAATGTCGCATCGGGCGGCGAAATGTCACGGGTTATGCTTGCGATGAAAACGGTACTTGCAAAAGCGGACGACACTCCGACTTTGATTTTTGACGAGATAGATGCCGGGCTTTCAGGTCACATGGGACAGATAGTCGGAAAAAAATTAAGAACTCTGGCAAAAAACCACCAGATACTTTGCATTACCCATCTACCTCAACTTGCGGCATTTTCATCGGAACATTTTCATATATCAAAAATTAGCGAAGGCGGAAAGACAAAAACATTGGTTTCTAAACTTAATGCGGATGAAAAAGTTACAGAATTATCACGAATGCTCGGCGGAGGCAGTGAATCCGAAACATCAATAAAACATGCTAAAGAACTTATAAAACAAACAAAAAAATGAAAGTCGCTCGCAAACAAATTTCTTTGAGACGCTCCCTTGTGGTTGCTCTGCAATTTACTCCTGGAACGAATAAGTCGTAAATTGAGGCTCTTCAGAAATTTTTTGCTCGCTCTGGATAAAAAATGATAAAAACAAACTATAAAAAAACTTTTGGACCTGTAATTATTCTTTTTAGTTTTTTAACAATTGCTGCGCTTTCGTTTGTATTCAAAAATAATTTTGTCGGCATGTTTGCATTGTTTTTTCTTTTGATAATAATTTCGCCGTCAATGACATCCGAACTTCTGATAACTGACTTGATTGCTCTTTTAGTGAGTTTGACAGGGCTTATCGGAATGAGTTTTACCGATGGTCTTGAAAGATTTTTTCTTTTGGGCGAAATAGCCGCTGTTTGGGGTTTTGTTTGGATTATTCATCTGTTTAATGACAGGGAAAAGTATCGGGAAGCGGAAAATAAAAACAAACTAACCGATATGGCGGCGGAAATTGAAAAAACAAGAAAGGAGTTTTTTGCCAATAAAAATAAATTAGAAAAAATTTCATTGCGAATTGCACAATATAAAAATTTAACATTTGCTACAAAGGAAATAACAAAAACAGATAATTTGCAGGAATTGAAGGAAAAACTAAAAGATATGATAAAACGGATATTAAACTGTGATAATGCACGGCTTACAACTTTTCTTCCGACAGACGATAGCCCGCCGGATGTTTTTGACGCATGGGTTGTGCAGAAACAGTCGCCGCTTTTAATTGCGAATACATTGCATGATTATCGTTTTGATTATTCTTCCATTCCAAAATCAATAAAATCAATAATAGCCGTTCCTATTTTTCACAACAAAAATATAATCGGTATTATAAGATTAGATTCAGAGGAAGAAAACAGATTTTTGCAGGAAGATATGGTTGTCGTATCAATACTTGTGGGCGTGGCGGAAATGACGGTTGAAAATCTAACACTGCTTGAAAAAACAAAAGACCTTTCAATTATAGACGGATTAACCGGTGTTTATGTACGGAAATTCTTTGATGAACGGCTACACCAGGAGATAACAAGGGCTTCCCGGTTTAAGACCTCTCTTTGCGTAATACTTTCCGATATTGACCATTTCAAAAAATTCAACGATGCATATGGTCATCAACAAGGTGATGAGGCACTGAAAAGATTCTCTGCGGTTTTAAGAAATAATTGTCGTGAAATGGATATTGTGACAAGATACGGCGGCGAGGAATTCGCGGTAATACTGCCGGAGACATCAAAAAATGAATGTATTGAAATTGCTGAAAACATACGGAATAATTTCCGCAATGAACTAATCAACGGACAGCATATCACCATATCTATCGGCATATCCGCATATCCCGACGACGCAACGGAACATAGCCAGCTTATACGAAAATCTGACGAACGGCTCTATATTGCGAAATCAACGGGACGGAACAAAGTTATATGGAAAAATTAATTATTTTCTCGCCTTTAATAACATTTATTATCGGATATAACGCCGGAATAAATTTTTCCAGGATATTCGCGGTATTATTTTCCGTTTGTGCGGCGATTTTTTATACCTCGCATCTTGTTGTTATCGTCACACTTTTAACATTATGTCTTGCGGAATTTTTTCTTGAAAAATTCCATCGGAATATGAACTCATTGAGACGGATTTTTAACAATAAACTTAGGAATTTGGTGGATGAACTTTCATCGTTAAAAAAGGATTCTGATACGACTAAACTGGCACTTGTCAGTAACGAAAAAGTAATTAAAAATATTCTACATATTTATGAACTTTCAAAAGATATTGCTGCCTATATTGATTTGGAAAAAATGTTTTCTCTCATAGTTGACTCGTTGAATCAACAGTTTATTATAAAAGATGTCGCTATGAAAATATTTGATGGTAATACAATTTTCAGAAAAGGTATATTTTTTGATATCAATGAAACGATTAAAATTCCGAAAATTTTGGAAAATATGATTCATCTTCCTCTCAATATCGGCGATAAATACTTTGGGGTTATATCGGCAAAAATTCCCCCTCTTTTTGAAAAAGATGCTAAATTTGTGAACGAAATATCCGCATTTGTTGAAGAACTTAATCCCGCCATACAAAGAGCGATTCTCTACTTAAAACTTGAGGAAATGTCGCGCACCGACGGTCTAACGGGTCTTTACAGACGGGGATATTTTAACCAACGGCTTAAAGAAGAGGAACTGCTCGCAAAAAGGTCAAACGGCAGATTTTCAATTCTTATGATGGACATTGACCATTTCAAAAAAGTTAACGACACTTACGGTCATCAGGCGGGAGATATGGTGATTAAAACGGTGTCGGAAATTCTAAAAAATTCTATTTATGAGACGGATTTTGCGGCGCGATACGGAGGCGAGGAATTTGTCGTTATATTTCCGAAAACGGATCCGGATGGCTTGAAAATCAAGTCAGAAAAAATTCGCCAAAAAATTCAGGATTCGGAAATTACCATCGGACTTGAAAAAATAAAAGTGACCGCATCGTTCGGTATAGCCCATTATCCAAAAGACAGTCAATTAGCAGAAGAAGTTCTTCACAAAGCCGACATTTCACTTTATAAATCCAAACAAACAGGCAGAAATAAAGTAACGGAATTTAAATAACTCTTGAAATCTTGTATGATGAATGCTGAGTAGCAAATAGAATTGCTAAAAGTCCTTTGTAAAGATAAAATAAGAACCTGTCCTGAACTTGTTTCAGGAACAAAAATTTACAGAGGAGGCATTCATGAGTAACGTAAAATTAAGTACAACTTGTCCCGAACTATCTTCAAACAAGTTTGTGCCAAATGATTATGATGTATTCGCTGGTTTAGATGTTGACAAAAAAAGTATATCTGTAACATTTTTAGACCATGGTGGACAAATGAATCAAATCAAGATGCCGTATAATT
>JACRDL010000072.1 GCA_016218625.1 Elusimicrobiota bacterium | reverse complement strand
ATAGATATATTAACGCTTTTTCCGTCGGTTTTTGATTCCGTTTTCTCTCAAAGCATTATAAAAAAAGCGGTTGATAAAAAAATCGCAGAAATAAAAATTACGGACATAAGAAATTTTGCCGAGGGCAGGCATAAAACCGTTGATGATAAGCCCTACGGTGGCGGCGCCGGAATGATTATGATGGCTCCGCCGATTGTAAGGGCGATAGAAAAGGTTAAAGGTAAAAGGTTAAAGGTTAAAGATCAGAGAATAATTCTTCTTTCGCCGCAGGGAAAAATTTTTAATCAGAAAAAAGCGAAAGAACTTTCAAAATATAAACATCTGATATTTATTTGCGGACATTACGGCGGTGTGGATGAAAGGGTTCTGAAATTTGTTGATGAGGAAATTTCTGTCGGGGATTTCGTTTTGACGGGCGGCGAGATTCCGGCTATGGCGGTGGTTGATGCAACAGTTCGCATGCTTCCGAAAGTTGTGGCAAAAAGCGATTCTGTCAAAAATGATTCTCACTGGGCCGGCGGGCTTGCGAGTTCCGTTTATACGAGACCTTACAATTTTCGCAGTCTAACAGTTCCCGAAGTGCTTTTATCGGGCAATCACCAAAAAATAGAAAAATGGCGAAGGCAGATGTCATATAAAAATACTGCTAAAAAAAGGCCAGATTTATTGAAAAATAGCAAAAAATTAGTAGAGCACACTTAAGTGTGGTGCTACCCGTCGGAGGAGATTATGGAAAATCTTGTAGGTTTTGTTGAAAGTCAGTATCAAAAAAAGGAAATACCGGTATTTAGACAGGGAGATACGGTAAAGATTCACTACAAAATTGTTGAGGGTGAGTCAGAAAGAACTCAGATTTTTGAAGGTACGGTTTTAAGAATGAGAGGTGCCGGTATCAGCAAGACAATTACCGTCCGAAAAATTTCTTTCGGAGTCGGTATAGAAAGAATTTTTCTTCTTAACTCGCCGCGCATAGAAAATATAGAAATTGTCAAACAGGGAAAAGTAAGAAGGAGCCGCTTGTATTATTTGCGCGGGTTATCGGGCAAGTCTGCGAGAATTGAAGAAAAAAATGCGAGGCAGGGAAGCGCCGCGCCGCAAGAAACTGGCTTGGCGGAGAAACCTGTCGTGAGCGAAGCGTGAAAAAATTGTTTGATTTTGACAAAAAATTCCGCAGGTTTGATTTCGTCGCCGGCGTTGATGAAGCAGGCAGAGGTCCCTTGGCAGGACCCGTTGTTTCAGCAGCAGTGATATTGAAAAAAAATACCTTCATAAAAAATCTGAACGATTCCAAAAAACTTAACCCCAAAATCAGATATTCCGTCTATAAAGAAGTTATAAAAAAATGCATTGATTATCAGGTGGGAATCGTTAATCATATCGCGATTGACCGAATGAATATTTTAGAAGCGACAAAACTTTCCATGAAAATTGCAGTTGAAAAATTGAAGGTTAATCCCGGTGTTGTTCTTATAGACGGTAACTACCCTATTAACATAAAAAATATTCAAAAAACAATCGTAAAAGGCGACTCACAAAGCGCATCAATTGCCGCTGCTTCCGTTATTGCAAAAGTGACCCGTGATAAACTTATGGAGAAATATGCCGTAAAATTTCCGAATTACGGTTTTGCAAGACACAAGGGTTACGGAACAAAATTTCATATAAATGCAATAAAGATATTCGGTCCCTGTAAAATTCACAGAAAAAGTTTTGAACCGGTGCGAAATTATGACACAGTCGGCTGAACTCGGGAAATCAGGCGAAGAACTCGTTGAAAGGTATCTTATTAATCTCGGATATAAAATTCTTGATAAAAATTTTCGCACCAGATACGGAGAAATAGATATAATTGCAAAAGATAAAAAAACAATCGTTTTTGTAGAAGTAAAAACCCGTTCAGGCACCTCTTACGGCTCGCCACAATTAGCAGTTAATTTTTATAAACAGAAACATCTTTCACACGCCGCTTTCACATTCATCAAAAAAAATTTTCTTAATTCAGATTACAGGTTCGACATAATTGCCGTTTGCGATGATAAAATTGAACATATAGAAAATGCGTTCGCTCCGTCGGGCTTCACGATTTAGGGAGGGTTATGATTTTTTTTAAGTCAAAATTAGAAAAAGGGATTGATTTTTTAAAAACAGGAAAGTATGACGATGCAATTGGACATTTTTCGCAGATGGTATCCTACGACCCGAAAGATTGTGAAGCACAGTTTTCCCTAGCCAAATCATACTTCAAGAAAAACGACATTGCTAAGACAAAAGAAAATCTTTTGAAATGTCTGGAACTTCAGCCCAATGAAGAAATAATAAAAGAAATGGTTGAAATTACAAATCTTAAAAAGATTTCATCCGACCAACATTACAATACATATCTGAATTTTTCTTCCGACGGTAAAAAAATAATTTTTACATCTGTAAGACGGGATACCAACGGCGACGGCAGGATGAATCACCTTGATAACGGCGGAATTTATTTAATTGATTCCGACGGTCAAAACGAAAGACAGATTGCGGAAGATAGTTATATAAACTCCGACTGCTCCTTTTCCCCGGATGGAAAATATGCGGTTTATCTATCCCGCCGCCGTGACACAAACGGAGACGGCAAAATTGACAATAAGGACTCCGCCGGTATTTATATTTTTGATTTAGAACACGGCAACGAACAACTTTTGATGACGGATGAGACATATAACAAAAAACCAGTTTTTACACCCGACGGACAATCCGTTATTTTCTGCGGTTGGCGCCGTTTTGGCGGTAATTCCGGAATTTATTCCGTTGATGTTAAAACGAAAACGATTAAGGAATTGGTTCCGGATTTATATGAAAACACTTCGCCTGTTATATCAAGCGACGGCCGTTGGGTTTTGTATTCCTCCTGGCGGGATGATACCAACGGTGACGGCAAAATTGATATTCGGGATAGTTCGGCAATTTATATGACGGATATAAGGAATAGGCAAACGACACGGTTAACAAAAGACAGTTATGACAATTCCTTCCCTGAATTTTCTTCCGATGGTAAAAAAATTATTTATCTATCCCGCCGCAGGGATACCAACGGCGATGGAAAAATTGATTCTCTGGATTTTTCGGGTGTTTATGTTATGGATGTTGAAAGCAAAATATCGGAGGAGGTTGTTTCCGATAATTTTTTCAACAAGTTTATCTCATTTACGAAAGATGAAAAAAATATCGTGTTTCTCGGTTCATGGAGAAGAAAATACCGAATAAAAGGCAAAGATATACGGGATATTTTTGAAAATAAAGGAATTTACATCGTTAATGTAAAAACAAAAAAAACTGAAATGCTTGTAAGCGACAAATATTTTTCGTCATCATTGCCGCAGGTATCGTCAAACAATAAACTCGCATATCTTTCTTGGAGGAAACACACCCGCCGTGGAATTTTTGTAAGGGACATTTACAAATTGCCTTCTGTATTTGAACTCAAAGAAATAATTGAGCAGAACCTGTAAGGAGAAAAAAAGCCACGAATACACACGAATAGAAGCGAATAATAAAGATTGTAGGCACGAATTTATTCGTGCAAATTAGTGTTAATTCGTGGTTGATTAAAAAAGGAGAAATTATGCTTTCGCAAGTGCTTTCCGCATCCGTCTACGGAATAAACGGCTACATCGTTACCGTTGAGGTTGATATATCCAGCGGTTTTCCTACTTTCAACATAGTCGGGCTTCCCGACACATCCGTAAAAGAATCCCGCGACAGAGTGATTTCCGCGATAAAAAATTCAGGGTTTGATTTTCCGACAAAAAAGGTTACCGTTAATTTAGCACCGGCCGGCGTAAAAAAAGAAGGTGCGATTTATGACCTGCCGATTGCGATAGGAATTCTTTTTGCGACGGAGCAGATAAAAACTGTTGCTCAAAAATATGCGTTATTGGGCGAACTGTCGCTTGACGGTTCAATAAGAAGAGTCAACGGCGTTCTTCCCATTGCGATAAAACTGAAAGAGGAAAAATTCGACGGACTTATCCTGCCTGAAATGAATAAAAACGAAGCGGCGATTGTGAACGAACTGAATGTTTATCCCGCGTCAGAGTTGAAAAAAGCCGTTGAAATAATTTCCGCCGAAACACAGCCGCAGTCATACAAAATTGATTTGCTCAAACTTTTTTCGTCGGCTTCGCATTACGAAGTTGATTTTAAGGATGTCAAAGGTCAGGCATTTGTCAAAAGGGCGGTGGAGATTGCCTGCGCCGGCGGCCACAACATACTTTTAATCGGTTCTCCCGGAAGCGGAAAAACGATGCTGACCAAAAGAATCCCGACGGTGCTGCCTCCGATGTCTTTTGAGGAAGCAATTGAAACGACTAAAATTCACTCAATAGCGGGGCTTACATCAACCCATTCGTCGCTTATAGCAACTCGGCCTTTCCGCTCCCCGCATCATACTATTTCCGATGTCGCACTGATTGGCGGCGGCTCGTATCCGAAACCCGGCGAGGTCTCGCTTTCGCATAACGGCGTCTTGTTTTTGGACGAACTGCCGGAATTTCACAGAAATGTTTTGGAGGTTTTGAGGCAGCCGCTTGAAGACGGCGTCGTAACCGTTTCCCGCGCCCAGGCGTCTTTAACATATCCCGCAAGATTTATGCTTGTTGCGGCAATGAACCCCTGTCCCTGCGGATATTACGGCCATCCGACGAAAGAATGCACCTGTACGCCGTTTGTTATTCAAAAATATATTTCTAAAATATCGGGTCCTTTATTGGACAGGATTGATTTGCACATAGATGTTCCGTCGGTAAGATTTGAGGAACTTTCCGAATCATCCGTTTCGGATTCATCTGCGGATATAAGAAAACGAATAATAAAAGCGCGGGAGTTACAAAAAGAAAGATTCAAAAATGAAAAAAATATCTACTGCAACGCCCACATGGAATCCAAGCACATAAAAACTTATTGTACAATCGGCGACGAAAGTAAAAAACTGTTAAAACATGCGATGGACAAACTCGGCTTTTCCGCCCGCGCTCACGACAGGATTCTGAAAGTCGCCAGAACCATCGCCGATTTATCATCCTCCGAAAATATCCAGACCCCTCACATCGCCGAAGCAATACAGTACAGGTCGTTAGACAGGAGTATGTAAAAAGCACACTTGTCAAATCATTTAAGAATGTAACCATGGGTGAGAGGGAAATAAGTTATTAACAACATAAGGTTCGGATTTAAAATTTTTGTAAATTTTTCTATTTTTCCCTGTCTGCCGGCGAGGCAGGGAGGCAGCGTCATAAATTT
>JACRDL010000071.1 GCA_016218625.1 Elusimicrobiota bacterium | reverse complement strand
TTTAAGGAGTTAGTGGTGGTTTAATCCCACCGCCTATAAAGAAGGTGGTGGGGATAATTCAAAGAACAATTTCTTTACAAAGAACTTAGATTAATTTCTATCTAAGTCCTTGACATTCACATAGGAACCACAAGATTTCACAAGATTAGCACGAGAAAAAACAAGATTTTAATCTGTGAAAATCTGTGTAATCTGTGGTTACAGGACTTTTAAAGGGGAAGAAATGTCAGAGAAAATTACTTTTACGGTAAATGGTGTTAAAAGAACCGTTGAAATTGAGGGCTGGGAAAAGTTGCTCGATGTTTTAAGGGAAAAATTGGAACTCACCGGTACAAAGTCCGGTTGCGATGATTTAACTTGCGGCGTCTGTGTCGTCGTCATTGACGGCGTTGCTAAAAAAAGTTGCGGTTTCTCAGCTGCAAAACTGGAAGGCGCTGATGTAATAACAATTGAGGGCTTGTCAGACGGTAAAACTCTGCATCCCATACAGAAAGCCATGATAGATGCAGGTGCCGTGCAGTGCGGATATTGCACGCCGGGAATCGTTATGGAACTTTATGCACTCTTTAATAAAAATAAAAATGCCGCTGAAAAAGAAATAATAGATGCACTCGCGCAACACCTCTGCAGATGCACAGGTTACGAAGCGATACTTGAAGGCGCTAAATTAGCCCAAAAATATCTCAAAAAAAATGGATAAAGTTTTAGTTTTATTCTCCGGCGGAGTGGACAGTACGGCGACAGCAGCGTATTATTTAAGTAAAGGGTATAAAGTCCAGATAATAACTTTTAACAACGGAGCGTCGTGGAATTTTAATAATTCCGAAAAAAAAGCAAATTTGATTATACAGAAGTTTGGTAAGCGGTGTCGTTGGAAATTATTGTCCAGCAACGCCTTGTTCCACGAAATTGCCATTAAAAATCTTGAGCGGGATGTAAAAAAATATGGCAACTTGGTGTGTTGCGGGTGCAAATTAGCGATGCTTGCAGAAGCAATAATTTATTGTAAAAAAAATAAAATAAAAATAATCGCAGACGGTTATGAAAAAGGCCAGATTTATTATCCGGAACAAACGCCGGAATATATCAAAATAGTAAATTCTTTTGCAAAGCAATATAATATATCTAACGAACATCCTCTTTATGAAATGAGTTCGGAAGAAATTCAGAATTTGACCCATAAAGCGAATATCCCGGCGCGGCCGTTACAAGCAGGTTGTTTGTTCGCATTTAATCGCGTCAAAAATAAAAATATAAAAAAGTATACGCAAAGTAAATTGCCCATCGCTCATCGGTATGTCAGAAAAGTATTAAAAGGGATGTTTTTTTGTTTAAAAAATATAAAAACTTGATACTATGAAAAAGATTAAGATATCCGAAGAAATTATTATCAATAAGATTTACACTATTCGTGGGCAAAGAGTGATGTTGTGAACACTGCACAACTTTAAATTTTACCTTTACCGACAAAATGTTTTATGACATTAAAAGAATTCAAAAGTAAACTGACAGCGATTAAGAAATTAGATTTTGTGAAATCAAAACGAAAGAGTAACACGGGAATTGGGTACACCCTTGAAACGCTTTTGGGCATTAAGGAAAACAACATCAAATTACCTGACCTTGGAGAGATTGAGTTGAAATCAAAACGAAAAAATGTTTCCACTTATGTAACGATGTTCACTTTCAACAGTGGAGTTTGGAAAATTCATCAATCAGATGTTATTAAAACTTATGGCTACAAAGATGAGCAGAAACGAAAGGCATTGAAATGTTTTGTTCGTGTTACACCAAACGCTCAAGGACTTTATTTGAAAGTAACGAAGCAATCACTTCAAATGTATCACACCGACAAAACTTTGATTGCTGAATGGGATGCAACAACCTTGTTGCAATACTTTTCGGCAAAACTACCCTCACTCATTTTAGTTCTTGCTAATACTCGTAGAGATGAAAATAACAGAGAAGAATTTCATTACAACGAAGCATACTTGTTGAAAACTCCAAGCAAAACTGGATTGCTAAAATTGATAGAACAAGGTTTCGTAGTTGTAGATTTGCGGATGCACTTAAAATCATCGGGTGGAGTTAGAAATAGAGGAACGGCATTTCGTGTTGAAGAAAAAAATCTTGTTCAATGCTTTGCTGAAAAAACAAAATTGCTATGAAAAAATATACAGACAATTCATGGGATTTCAAGACAGCGGACACAAAAGTTTTCACTCATTGTTTCCACAATTATCCAGCAATGATGATACCACAAATTGCAGGAAGATTGATTGACCGTTTAGGAAAGAAGAATGATGTTTTATTTGACCCCTATTGCGGAACAGGAACTTCAGTTGTTGAAGCAAACTTGCGCGGCATAAGTGGAATTGCAACGGACATAAATCCTTTAGCCCGACTAATCACAAAAGCAAAGTCAACTGTAATTCCATTACAAGTTTTAGATTTCTACTTAAAGGACTTTAATGATTTTATTTTTCATTTTAAGTTCGGATTAAAGAATTGCAAAGTAGAAGAACCCAATTTTCCAAATATTGATTTTTGGTTTACTCCACAAGTGAAACAACATTTGGCAAGGATTAAAAACTACATTGACAAAATTGAAGATGAAAATGTAGTTGCCTTTTTTAAGGTTGCGTTTAGCGAAACAATCAGAGAAAGTTCACTGACAAAAAATAGTGAGTTCAAATTAGTGCGAATGAAAGACGAACAACTAAGAAAATTTTCTCCAGATGTTTTCGCAATCTTTGAAAGAAAAATTTTCAGAAATAGAAACGGCTTGAAAAATTTCATTGAGCAAGTTAAGGCACATAAAAAAAATCAGATTTGTGACTTTGACACCATTAACGAAATCCCAAAAAAAATTATCAAGGAAGAAAGCATTGATTTGATTGTTACTTCACCACCCTACGGAGATAGCAGAACTACTGTTGCTTATGGACAATTTTCACGACTTTCAAATCAGTGGTTAGGACTTGAATATGCAAGTCAGGTTGACAATAATTTAATGGGAGGCAGACGTGCAAAGAGTTATGAAAAGTTTGGCGTGAAAGAACTAGACAAACAAATTGAGAAAATAGGAAACAAAGATGAGAAGCGTGCATTGGATGTAATTAGTTTTTATCACGACTACAAAATTTCAATTTCAAATGTTGCCAAGACAATTAAACCAGGAGGCAGCATTGCTTATGTTGTCGGGAACAGACGAGTGAAAGATGAAGAACTTCCAACAGATATTACTACTGCAAAGTTTTTTGAGCAACACAATTTTAGACACATAGAAACAATCATTCGCAACATTCCGAGCAAGAGAATGCCAAAAGAAAACAGTCCGACAAATGTTACTGGTGCAAAGAATACCACTATGAATTGCGAGTATATCGTTGTGTTGAAAAAGTAGAACTGCCCATAACATCAGATTAAATGAAATTTTGAAAAGAAAGGTTTTAACCGTGCTACAAACAGGAAAATGGGGATTTCACATATATTTTGATTTCTCCACTTTTGAATATTTTTGACAGTAATCATTTTGAAGTAAAAATGCAACGATCTCTTTTACATAGTGACAAATCTTATGAAAAAAACCATATCTAAAAAACTGACACGAAGTGTTATCCCGAGATTGTCTATGGATAATTTCCATTCAGTAGGCAAAACCGTCCCCCGAAACGACGTATTTGAAAAGGTCACAGGCATCGCAAAATATATTGACGATTACAAATTCGGCGATATGCTTTACGGCGCTACTGTCCGCTCGGCAATTCCGCACGGAAATATAAAATCTTTCAATTCCGACCGAGCCTTAAAAATAGATGGTGTTGCAGCGGTCTATACGCACAAGGATATTCCTGGCAAAAATGAAGTCCCATTTATTTTAAATGATTATCCCCTGTTGGCTTCCGACAGAGTTTTATTCCACGGTCAGCCGATTGCGATTGTCGTCGCAAAAACGCCTGAAATTGCAAAATTTGCCGCCAAAAAAGTGGAAGTTACATACCAGGAACTGCCGGCTGTAACCTCTGTTCATGAGTCGTTAAAAAAAGATGCCGTTAAAATTTTCAGCAGTGATAATATTTTCAGGAAATACGATATTGTCCGCGGTGATGCGGAAAAAGCATTTAAGAATGCGGATGTCGTTGTAGAAGGGACATATACCACTAACTATCAGGTGCATTCTTACCTTGAGCCGCAGGGCATGATAGCGGATCCTACGCCGGAAGGCGGAGTCGTTATTTACGGCTCTATGCAGTGTCCTTTTTATATCCACGATGCAATAGTTCACATTCTTGGTATCCCTCAAAACAAAGTGCGCGTCGTCCAGACGACAACCGGCGGCGGTTTTGGCGGAAAAGAGGATGTTCCTTCAATAGTTGCGGGGCATGCGGCACTTGCGGCTTACTTATCAAAAAAACCGGTAAAAATTATCTATTCTCGCGAAGAGGACTTTCAATCAATGTCAAAACGGCATCCCGGTTACATAGAAATGAAATATGCCGCCGATAAAAAAGGAAAAATAATTGCCTGTCAGGTAAGATATATTTTAGATGCAGGTGCCTTTTCTACGCTTTCGCCGATAGTTCTATGGCGCGGCGCCGTTCACTTGGCCGGTCCTTACAATATACCGAATGTAAAAATAGAGGCACTCGCAGTTGCAACAAATAAAGTTCCATGCGGGGCATTCCGCGGTTTCGGTCAGCCGCAGACAACTTTTGCCAATGAATCGCTGATGGACGAATTGGCAGTTAAATTAGATATGTCGCCGTTGGAATTAAGACGGCTCAATATGATGAATGTCGGTTCGCGGACGGCAACCGGCCAGAAAATTACACGCTCCTGCGGACTGGAAAAAGTCGTCAGGCAAGTCGTAAAAAAATCGGACTGGGATAAAATATATTTGCCGCCGGAAAAACGCGACGGAACGATAAGAACCGGCATAGGCATAGCGGCAAGTTTTTACGGGGTGGGCCTCGGCGCCGGCGGGAAACATCTGGATAGAGCGGGAAGTTATGTTCAGATTCAAAAAGACGGCACCGTTTTAATTGCCATCGGCAATACTGAACTCGGGCAGGGTGTTTTTACGGTTATTTCTCAGATTGCCGCAGAAACGCTCGGCGCTCCGTATAAATTTGTAAGGGTGATGAAGCCGGATACCACCCGTGTTCCTGACAGCGGGCCTACCGTTGCATCAAGGTCAACGCTGATGTCCGGCAATGCCGTAAAAAACGCCGCGGGAATTATCCGTTTAAGAATAGATAAAATGGTTTTGAAAATGCTCGGTGTTAAAAGCGGCGTTGTGAAATCCGACGGTAAAAATTATTTTTTATCAGCCAACCCGAAAAAGAAAATCAATTATCAGGATGTTGTCAAAAAATGTTACGGTGAAAGAATAAATCTTACATCATCCGGCTGGTATACCGGCGAAGATGTAACTTTTTCACAGGAAAACGGACAGGGTAACGCATATTATGCGTATTCATATTCAGCGACCGCGGCAATAGTTCAAGTCAACACGGAAACGGGTGAAGTTGAAGTAAAAAAACTGGTTTCCGGGCATGATATAGGCAAGGCGATAAATCCGCAGCTCTGCGAAGGTCAGATTGAAGGCGGCGTTATTCAAGGCCTGGGCTGGGCTTTAACGGAAAATCTTGTGCTTAAAAATGGCATAATATTAAATCCGAGTTTCGCGGGATATCTAATTCCGACCTCGTCCGATATACCAGAAATTATTCCGATAATTGTCGAAGAGCGGTACGGCGACGGTCCTTACGGCGCAAAAGGGCTCGGCGAGCCGCCTATGATTACACCCGCTGCGGCCATATCAAATGCAATTTATAATGCCACGGGTTGGCGGACAAATGAATTACCCGCTACACCCGAAGTGCTGTTGAAAGGAACACGGAACAGACACGGAAGTAGGGAACACGGAACAGACACGGAATTGTAGGGGCGGATTTATCCGCCCGGTTTTCCGCTTCAGTTCCGTGTATATGTTCCGAGTCAGTTCTGTGTTGTTCGCGGAGCGAACTATGGAAAAAAGTATATCATTTATTCTGAACGGCAAAAAAGTTCTGGTGTCCTGCAATCCTCTCAAAACGCTGCTTAAAACACTGCGTGAAGATCTTCATCATATTGAAGTGAAATCTGGCTGCGAGCAGGGAGAATGCGGGAGTTGCACCGTGATTATTGACGGAAAAATAGTAAATTCCTGTATCTTTCCGGTCGGTCAGGCAGCCGGCAAAAACATTATTACGATTGCCGGTTTATGTAAAAAACCCACCCTAAAGGGTGGGCTACATCCTCTCCAAAAGATTTTTATTGAAGAAGGTGCCGTCCAATGCGGTTTCTGTACGCCCGGTATGATACTTGCCGCTAAGGTTTTGCTTGACAGAACTTTAACGCCTACTGACGAAGAAATACGGGAAGCGATTTCCGGTAATCTGTGCCGCTGCACCGGTTATTCAAAAATATTCAACGCAGTAAAAAAAGCGTCGGTATTTTTAAGGAATGAAAAAAAATGATTTATCCTCAATACATTCAGCCGGTTTCATTAACCGAAATATTCCGCAAAATACCGCAGGATAAGAAAATTTATTTCCTCGCCGGCGGTACCGATTTATTTAATTATTTAAGAGACGGGTTGGTAGACGCTGAAAATAGTTGTTTTGTTGATATCACTCTGCTTAAATACGCTGAAACGAATGGCATAGTTGAGGAAACGGAAAATATAAAAATCGGCGCCCTTACGACTTTCAGCACTCTTTCGGAAAGCAAATTGTTGAAGCAATACTGTCCTGATTTGGTTGCAGCAGCAAAAGTGCTGGGTACTCCGCAGATAGCAAACAGGGCGACTATCGGCGGTAATATCGCCAATGCTTCTCCTGCCGGCGACGCTCTTCCTCCTCTCGCGGCTCATTTTGCAAAAGCGGAGATTACCAATTCAAAAGGCAGCCGGTTGATTAATATATCAGATATATTTGCAGGTCCCAAAAAGACGACACTTGCCAACGGTGAAATCATCACAGCCGTTATCATCCCGAAAATCAAAGCAAAAAGCGGTTTCACCGTCGTAGGAACTTTTAAAAAAATCGGTAACAGGAAATCGCATATAATCGCCAAAGCGTCCGTGGCAGTTTTTGCCGTTGTTAAAAATAAATCTGTGGACTATATCAGCGTAGCTCTCGGCGCAGTGGGCCCTAAAATAATCGAGGCAAAAAACATATCAAAAATTTTAACAGGCAAAGAAATTTCGCCGGAATTAACGGAAAAATGCAAAGATGAAATCCGCAAAATAGTTTCTCCGATAGATGATTTCCGTTCCACCGCCGAGTACAGATTGGAAATTGCACCTATCTTATTTCAACAAGCAATAAATGAAATTATAAATGAATAAGAACCCAACTCTTTACGGCGTAATTCTTTCTGCGGGGAAAGGAAACCGTCTTTTTGGAAAAATCAAAGCACTTCTTAAAATTGGCGACAAAACATTTATAGAAAAGATTATTTCAAACTTTGAAAAATCCGGCGTTAAAGATATTATTATCATTCTCGGGTATAAAGCAGACATCGTAAAAAAGTATCTGGAATTAAAAAAAATCCCGAAAATAGGGACATCGGTAAAAGTTATAGTCAACAGTAATTACAATTCACAGCAACTGACATCTTTAAAGTTAGCGGTAGAAAATCTGCCAAAAAATTGCGCCGGCATAATTTTTACGCCGGTTGACCATCCGCTGGTTAAATTAACGACATATAAAAAACTTTTGTCGGCTTGGAAAAAAAACAAAGACAAAATTTGTCTGCCCAGTTACAATTACCGCAAAGGCCACCCGGCGCTCTTTCCGAAAGAAATATTTGAAAAAATTTTAACCGAAAATCTCTCCGGCGGCGCCCGTGCCCTGATTAAAAAATATCCCGGAAAAGTGAAATATATCGTCGTCAACGACCCCGGCACAGTGAATGATTTTGATAGTATGGAGGATTTTAAAAGGAGCAAATTATGAACAATATTTTTTCAAAGATTGCACAGTTGCAGAATGAAAATAAGCCGTTTGTCCTGGCTACACTTGTGGGTACTTCCGAGTCGGTTCCTCAGCACATAGGCGCGAAAGTGATAATTCTGCCAGACGGCAAGACCTTCGGGACCATCGGCGGCGGATGTCTGGAGAAAAATGCGGTGCACGAGGCGCAGAAACTTCTTGGAGCGGGTGAAAGCAAGGTTATAAAGATTACTTACGATTTAACGCTTAAAAAAAATAGTGAAAGAGGAATTACGCTGGGGATGTTGTGTGGCGGTCAGGCGGAGGTTATGTTTGAGGTAGTGGTTCCGTCAAATGATTTGGTAATTTGCGGCGGCGGGCATATCGGAGAAAAACTTGCCGTGATGTGCGATATTTTGGGGCTTTCATACTCCGTTATTGATAACAGGCAGGAATTCGCAAACGAAAAGCGGTTCCCGAATGCCACAAAAGTTGTCTGTAAAAAATTTTCTCAGGCGATGAAAGAAATGAAAATAACCGGCTCAACGGCCATCGTAATAGTTACTTTCGGACATCTGTATGATTACGAATGCATAAAATCCGCACTAAAAACTCCATCTTATTATATCGGTATGATAGGAAGCAAAAACAAGGTGGGGTCTATTTTTTACCGTCTGAGAAAAGAGGGACTAAAAATTACCGGCAACGTTTATTCGCCGATAGGCCTTAATGTCGGCAGCGAGACCCCCGCCGGGATTGCTTTAAGCATTATCGCGGAAATTTTAAAAGTAAAAAACAAAACTACCGGAAAATCTTTAAGAATAAAACAAACACGGATTTAAGCGGATGTCGCGGATAAAGGTTTTTATCCGTCTGAATCTGTGTTTCTCATCTGTCTGAATCCGCGTTTTCTTAACCGCCGCCGATGGTCATAAGTACTTTAATGTTTGCATAGTTGGGAATTTTTTCCGAGAGGTCACTTACCGATTTGCTGTTTGAAATAACGGTGAAATGTCTCAAATGTTCCGACGAGAATTTTAAGGACTTTGTCAGGAGTTGCCCGTAGGTAGTTCCTTCCTTGATTCTCAAAATAAATTTATTTTTTTTAGTTTTTCTCTGCAAAGCCCCGAAAACTTCACATTCTATAGTATAGTTCATATTTTATAACGCAGATTACACAGATTTCAAAAGGCGATTACGCAGATGATGTCATTGCGAGTGAAACGAAGCAATCTTGGTTTTATTTAATGATGGGATTGCCACGGACTAAAGCCCTCGCAATGACAACTTCGTTGTCATCTGTGTTCATCCACGTTCATCTGTGGTTACCATTTTTTTTTATTGCTTCAAGAACCTTATCCGGTGTGAAAGGGGCTTTATACAGTCGCACGCCGACGGCGTCATAGATTGCATTGGCAATCACCGGACACGGGCCGTTAATTCCTATTTCGGAAACGCTTTTTGCTCCGAAAGGTCCGGTCGGTTCATATGTCGGCACCAAAATAGTTTTAAGTTCCGGCAGGTCCATCGTAGAAAAAATTTTGTAATAATTAAAATTGGGATTTAACATCTTGCCTTTTTTGTTGAATATGTATCTTTCGCAGAGAGCATAACTTATGCCGTTAATGACCGCGCCTTCCGTCTGACCTTCGGCGGACTTCGGATTTATTGCAGTTCCGCAATCAACCGCCGCAACATATTTTATAACCCGCACTTTGCCGGTCAGAGTATCAACTTCCACTTCGCCGAAGTGAGCCGAAAACGGTGGGGGGGATTTATGAGTGATGTGCGACTCTCCTGCCATTATCTGGTGCTGATGTTTCGTGTAAAGCGAATAATTTGCGATTTCAGAAAAAGTTGCTTTACCCTTTTTACCGAAAACTTTGCCTTCATGCACGGTAAGATTTTCAACCGGTTCTTTTAACATTTCGGCAGCAACTTTTTTTATCTGTTCTTTTATTTTTTGAGCAGTTTTGAGCACCGCCTGCCCTGAAAGATATGTCGTTGAAGATGCATATGCTCCGACATCAAAAGGCGTTAAGTCGGTATCTGACGAATAGACGAGCATTTTTTCCGTCGCAGTACCTAGAACTTCCGCTGCAATCTGCGACATAATAGTATCTGAGCCGGTTCCCAAATCGGTTGCACCTAATAAAAGATTAAACGAACCGTCTTCATTCATTTTCATAAATGCGGCGCCCATATCTATTTCCGGAATGGACGAGCCCTGCATCATTATTACCATTCCGACTCCGCGTCTGTATCTGCCTGTTTGTGTTTTTCTTCTTTTTTGGTACCAGTTGATTTCTTTCGCACCCAATTCAATGCATTTATCAAGCCCGCAGGAAGAAATATTTTGCTCAACGCCTTCAACCCCTTCGCCGAGCGCCGCAAAAACGGGGGATGTCTCGCCGACAGATATATGGATTTTTTTTGACCATTCAACGATATCAACGCCGATTTTTTCAGCCATTTCATCTAATTGAATTCCCATCGCGAAATATCCCTCGGTCGCGCCGTAGCCGCGGTATGCTCCGCAAACGGGAAGATTGGTATAGACAACATCTCCGTCAAAAATTATGTTTTTGCATTTGAATAGCGGAAGAATTTTGCTGCCCGTGTTGCAAAGTATTGTTAAACTGTGGCTTCCGTACGCTCCGTTATTCTGAAGTATTCCGATGTCTATTGCGGAAAATGTGCCGTCTTTTTGAACGCCGGTTTTAAGATTTATTACCTGAGGATGTCTGCATCTTGACGATATAAATTCTTCGCTTCTGGTATATTTTAAGCATACCGCCTGATTGGTTTTCATCGCAAGCGCAGCGACTAACGGCTCAATAAGAACTTCCTGTTTTACTCCGAATCCGCCGCCGATACGCGGTTTTATCACTCTGATTTTTTGTACTGGAATATTCAGCGATCTTGCGACTATTCTGCGCACGTGGAACGGGACCTGAGTGCTTGTTATTATCACCATTCTTCCGTGAACGTCAAAATATGCGGTTGAGATATGTGTTTCTATCGGAGTGTGCTGTGCGTAATGAATATCGTATTCATGCTCAATAACATAGTCAGATTCTTTCAAAGTTTTTTCGGCGTCTCCGATTTTTATATCTATATGGGCGCAGATATTTTTTTTCGGTTCATATGCCAAAGGAAGGGGCATGTGGGCTTCTTTTTCGTCGTGAATTACAGGAGCATTTTTTTTTCTGGAATTCTTCGGGTCAAGTATCGGTTCCAAAATCTCATAGTCAACTTTTATTTGTTTCAGCGCCTCGTTTGCGATTTCTTCCGTTTCAGCAGCCACCGCCGCCACCCTGTCTCCGAGATATCTTACTTTGTTGTCAAGTATAAATGAATCATATGGAGACGGCTCCGGCGCACCCTGACCTGCTGTCGTGAACGGAATTCGCGGGACGTCTTTATATGTTAGAACGGCTTTTACGCCGGGCAATTTTTCGGCTTCGGATGCGTCTATATTTTTTATTCTGGCGTGGGAGTGCGGACTCCATAAAACTTTTGCCCATAGCATTCCCGGAATTATAAAATCACCGACGAATACCGGCTGTCCGGTGACAAGCGCCTGTCCGTCAACTTTTATTTTGCTTTTTCCAACCTGCTGAAAATTATTTTTTTCCATTTTTTTTAACCACAGATTTACACAGATTAAAAACATTTACCACTGAAGCACTGAATTATGGAAGCACGGAATTAAAAATTTTTTCTGTGTTTCCGTCCTTCCGTGTCTCCGTGGTATGCCTTATCTGTGTTCATCTGTGGCTTGATTTTTTTAGTTTTTTTGCCGCAAGTTTCACCGCATCAATAATTTTTACATAACCCGTGCATCTGCAAAGATTACCGTCTAATGCGAGTTTTATTTCTTCATCAGTCGGCGCCGGATTTTTATCCAACAGCGATTTGGTGCACAATATCATTCCCGGAGTGCAGTATCCACACTGGACGGCTCCGCTTTCTAAATATGACTGCTGTATTTTATCCAGTTTGTTCGGAATGCCTATTCCCTCTATGGTTGTGATTTTTTTGCCACTTGCCCGTCCTGCCGGATAAATACAGGAATTAACAGGCAACCCGTTCACGAGGACGACGCATGCCCCACATTGTCCCGAGCGGCAACCTTCTTTTGTGCCGACATAACCGTGGCGTCTTAAAACATCAAGCAACGGTTCGGTATAATTTTTTACATTGAGCTCTTTTTTCTGATTGTTTATAGTAGTTTCAATTTTCATTTTTATAATGCAGATTACACGGATTTTTAACGGCGATTACGCAGATTAAAAACATTTACCACTGAAGCACCGAATTACGGAAGCACTGAATTAAAATCTTTTTTCCGCGTTTCCGTGTCTCCGTGGTATGTCTTATCCGTATTCATCTGTGTCTATCTATGGTAAAATGTCTTTAAAGATTGCCCCTAATATTTCACGTTTATATTCTGCGGCGACACGGATGTCCGCGCCGATAACCGCTTCGTTTTGAAGTGATTTTGTCAGCAATTTTATTATATTATCCGTCAGTTGTTTGTTTTTAAGCATTCTCTCGGTTTTTATAAATCTCTGAGGAAGTATAGTTAATCCGGTTGCAACTATTTTTATGTTTTCAATTGTGTTTTTGTTTTTTAGTTTATAAAGTATGCCCATACTTAAAATGGGATAATCGGTTTCGGTAAGAGAGAACTTTTTCCACTTGCCGATTAAGTCCTTGTCGTTCAATGGAATTCTTATTTTGGTAACGATATTTTTTCCGAGTATGGTTTTCGGAAGTTTGGAAAAAAATTCCTTTGCTGTATAATTTTTTCCTCTTGCCGTGATGATTTTACCGTCCAGCAAAAGCAGAACTCCCGCGAGCGCCGACCAAGGTCTTAAGCCCACTATGTTGCCGCCTGCCGTAATCATATTTCTGTTAGGTGTTGAAGCAATTGTAAGAGTGCATTCCCGAATTAAACCGTTCCAATATCTTGCGGATTGCGGCCAAGCCGCTAATTGACCGATGGTCGTCATCGCTCCGATTGAAAGATTGTTTTTGTCCGATTTAATGTAGTCAAGATTTAGCCCGTCAAGTTCTATGTATGAGAATTTCTCGGTTGGATTTAATAGAAGTGTCGTGCCGCCGGCAAGCGGTAAAACCTTTTCTTTACTGTTATTAAGTATTTTTAATGCTTCGGATAAATTCTTAGGAAGATATATGGTATTATTGCTCATTAAAATAATTTTATAATAATTTTTTTATTTTGTCAACATTATTATCCCTTCTTTCCAAAAAGCGATTTTTATTTTTAAGCCGTCGGACAAATTGTATCTTTTATAAATAAGAGAGGGAAATCTTGCTGAAAATACAGGATGTTCTCCACCGGATAAAATACGCAATTTCATAATGCAGGTGTCAGAAAAAAAATAAGAGGAAATTATCTGCGCATCAAAAAGATTTTCTTTGAGTTCTTCTCTTATCAGATACCCCGCTTTTATCACTTTTATTGCATCGGGTCTTATACAAAATTTTACCTTGTTAGAGATATCACGGCGTGATACGCCATCTCTAACAGGGTTTATTTTTTGACCGATTTCAAGTTTTTTGATGTTACTATCGGCAATTATTTTTATACCTTTATATTCTAATAGAATTTTCTGCCCGTCCTGTGAAATAATTTGTCCTTCAAAAATATTTTTCAATCCGAGGAATCCGGCGACGGCAGAATTTTCGGGTTTTGAGAAAATCTCATTCGGATAACCCTGCTGCGCCAATTTGCCGTCTATAATCACGCCCATTTTATCGGCGACAGCATATCCTTCGTCAAGATTGTGTGTTATATGAACAGTCGGGATTTGCAGCGTCTTTAAAATATTTTTCAATTCAAACCACAGTTCGCTTTTCAGCCCTTCATGAATTGCGGAAAATGGCTCGTCAAGCAACAGAACTTTCGGTTTTATAACCAATGCCCTTGCAAGCGATACCCTTTGCGCCTCGCCACCCGAAAGATTGTTGATACCGCGATTAAGCAGTGTTCCTATATTCAATAATTTTGCGATTTTTATAACTTCATTTTTTGTTTCGTCTGATTTTTTTTTGATTTTTAATCCGAAAGCGATATTTTCAAAAACGTTCATATTTGGAAACAGCAGATAGTTTTGCGGCAAAAAACCGATGTTTCTTTTTTCAGGCGGGAAATTCGTAATTTCTTTATCGTCTGTGAATATCTTGCCGGATGTTATTTTGTTCAATCCGAGAATGCATTTAAGTAAAGTTGTTTTCCCGCTGCCCGTCGGTCCCAAAAGGACAAAATACTCAGTTTTCCTGATTTCAAGATTTATATTTTTCAGATAAAAGTTCCCGATTTTACAGTGGAGGTTTTCTATTTTTAGCATAAATGTGTATCCCGTACAAAACTATTATTCCTATAAAAAGTGAGATAAGTGTCAAAACTATTGTGTTATAAATATCGCATGATGCAAAAGAAAGGAAAATTGCAATTGGCATTGTTTCTGTTTTCATCGTTGTTGCACCAGCCAGTGTAACAGAGGCGCCGAACTCTCCGACCGCTCTTGCCCAGACAAGGACGAATGCTGAGAGGATGCCTTTTTTAGCAATGGGAATTATTACATGAAAAAATGTCTGCGACTGCGTTACGCCGAGAGTTCTGGCGATAAGTTCATATTCAGGGTTTATGTAATCAAATACCGATTTTACGAGTGAAATAGCCAGCCCTATGATTACAATAAACTGCGCTAAAATTATAGCGGGGACCTCAAATACGACCCTGAAAATATTCGACTCAAAAAATTTTCCGACGGGCGTATTAAAAAAAATAAGAAGCATCGCGCCGAGAGCAATCGGCGAAATGACAATCGGGAGATACAAAATTGAGTTGACGATATTTTTGAGGGGGAAATTATATCTTGATAAAATGTAGGCGATGGGAACCGCGAATATCAAGGCAATAACCGACGAAACGGTCGCGGTTAAAAGGGTGAGTTTTATCGCAAAAAATATTTCACCTGCCGCAAATTGTTTCTGAACGGATGTAATTTTTAATTGCTGGAAAAGCCCAAAGATTAGAGTTAAAAAAAATAAAACAAGAGATATGAGAAACGCCCAGAGAAAAATTTTAAAAATTTTATTTTTCATTTTTTAAAAGCATGGGAAATCATAAAATCAAGCCACAGATTCACACAGATAAACACCGATAAAGTCAACAACAAAAATCTTGTGTATTTTCTTAATCTGTGAAAATCTGTGTCCATCTGTGGTTACGAAGTTTTCTTGAACACCGTGTCCTATTTTTTTATCAACTGGAAATATTTTTCCGGCAGTTTATATTCGCCTCCGATTTTTGCTTCCGGAGCGTATTTTTTTGCTTTTTTCACATCGGAAATATAACCCCATTTTTTGAAAATCTTTCCGCCTTTTTTCGGCGATAAAACATAGTTAATAAAATCTTCGGAAAGTTTTCTATCCTTTGCAAAAACCGGTATTGCTATGGGAATAGTGGAAAGCCGAGGAATTTTTTTTGACTCAATTTTTATCCACTTAACATCCTTTGGATTCCAACTTTCAAAAACATCCCAGCCAATTATAGCGTCAACCTTTTTTAAGACACAGATAGTTGCAGTATCCTCGCAACTTTTTGCAAATACGACGACATTCGGCAGAACTTTTTCAAGAAGATTATTGTCATCAAGAAGTTCTGTCCCATATAATCCTAAACAAACCGCTTCCGGATTTCCTATTCCCACTCTTACTCCTTCTTTTGTCAAATCTTCAAGTTTTTGAATATTTTTTGGATTTTCCTTTGGAACAATTATTGCGGGGATAAGATATGAAACGATTTTGTCGGTTCCTTTTATTAAAAGATTTTTTCTTACGCCAATGTCAATGTAATCAGGCGAACCGCAGAGATATACGTCACCTCTTTTTGTCAACTCCATCTGTGAAAGAAGCGTTCCCGAACCGCTGTAAGTGACATTAATCTTTACGCCGGTTTCTTTCTCGTAATTTTTAATTATTTCCCGCATCGGCACCGCGACTGCCGCCCCGCAGAAGAAAAACAACTCTTCTGCTGCACAGACAAAATTAGCCCAAGATAACAAAATACCGATAATAAATACTTTTTTCATAAAATATCCCTCGCTTTGCTCGGTCTATTTTCCAAAACTGCACGATGGCCACCTACAAACTTTACAATTCATGCAAAAACCTCCATATCCTCTTTCTAAAACATTTTCCCTTGTGATTTTAATATCGGCCATCGCCACTAGCAGGAAAAGATCAAAAGAAGTTGTTTTGGAATAGAGTGCGCAGGCTGGCACTCCAAAGACGGGTTTTCCATTAAGTTCAGCCACAAGGAGCATATTACCGGGCAGAACCGGTGCGCTGTAAGAAATAATCTTTGCTCCGGCATGTTTGATGGCAAATCTGGTTTCGTCATCCGGGTCAACGGACATTCCACCTGTAAGAATTATCAAATCGCAATGTTTGTTTGCTTTTAGAATTTCTTTCTTAATCAGATTCTTATTGTCATCAGTAATCTTAAAATAACCTAAAACGCTTCCATATGATTTAATTTTGTTCTCAATAATTGGTTTAAATTTGTCTTCTATTCTACCCTTTGCGACTTCTGAACCCGTTACAATCAAGCCAACTTTTTTCTTTTTAAACGGAAAAATTTTTAGCGGCTTACGATTTTGGACAAATTGCAAAACTTTCCAAACATTGCTTTTTTTCGTGGCAAGTGGAACAATCCTGATTCCCGCAATTTTCGCGCCTTTTTTTACAGGTGTAAAAGAATGAAGCGTGGCGAAGACAATATCGTTAACACCGTTTATTTTTTTAACAATTTCTTTTTCTACGACAAGAAGTCCGTCTCTTTTAGCAAGAAAATTTACCTTTCCCTCTGAAGGACCTTCGGTTTTCACATTCCAACCGGCGAGGCGTTTAAACTTTTGGGCTGCCTCATCCTCGTGAAATTCATCTCTGCCTATTTTGAGGACCCAGAGATTTTCCTTGCCGAGGTCCAGAAGTTTTTTAATATCCTCTTTCTTTATTATGTGCCCTTTTTTGAATGCCGCGCCTTTAAATTCTCCGGGAATAATTTTTGTAATATCGTGACACAAAACCTGTCCGATGGCATCCTGAACTTTGATTTTTATTTTCTTCATTTCGGATAAAAACAGACCCTTTTTAATTTTAAAAGTTTTGCTATGGCGGAAACGGTAACACCGTAAAAAATAATTTCTTCAATTGGTTTTATCTTTGCTATTTTCTCAATAGTTCCGTTCGCAAATACAGTTCCCGTTGCAAGAACAATATCCGACCGCCGAATTATATTTTTATAAAATTTATTCCCGTCAATCACCGGAACCCCATATTTCTTGCCGATATTATCTTTATTTAAGTCCAAAACAGTAAGCGTAAATTTTTTTGAAAGTTTTTCTATAAATGCCGGCTGAAAACCGATTAGGGCAACCGTTTTTTTTCTCGGGCAGTGTTTTTTCAACCATAATATCAGTTTGTCGGCACATTTTTCAGGAGCGTTGTCTTTGCAGTGCACCGTTCCCTCTATCAGACCAAGGTTTCGCATAACTGCATTCATTGAAGCAATTAAAACAGCCCTGTGAAAATTATTTTTGAGTTTTTTATTAAGTATATCTTTTAACGTGTCTTTATAATCGCCGGGCATATCTGTAAATACATGCCCGACACTATCCTGGAATTTTGCTTCCATAATTCTTTCTTTACCTGTAAGTAATGGAAAATCAGCCCTATCCGGGTTACCAATTGATTCTGCCGGTGTTAAAATCCGTGATTTTATTATAATTTTTTTATTTAATAAATTTTTATCTGTAACAATCTTGTAAAATTTCTCTTTTGCTCTATCTAGATAATTATTCACCGATAACCTCCCGTATTCTTTTTATTTCATCACTGCCAGTATTTTTTCAAATCAGCAGTATCAACGATGTATCCGTGTTTCTTAAAAATTGTTTTGCCGGCAGACGATGCCGCAAAATCAACAAATCGCCGGGCTAATTTTTTGTTTCTGCTATATTTGGATGCTGCAATTTGCATTTCTCCGATTCCGGTTAATTGCTCGGCAGATAAGAAAATAGTTTCAATTTTATCGGGAGCCATGGTTTGATAAAAATGCCAGATTATTCCGGCATCAACATGCTCTGTGCTTAACATCATTATTATCGCATCGGGTCTTGCCGCATATGTGATAATATTTTTCTTGATTGCATTTTTAATACCGGCTTTCCGGAATATTTCAGGCGCATATTTTCCCAGAAGAGTGGTCTCCGGTCGTGTGATAACAACCCGGATTCCTGACTTAGTTAAGTCAACTAAAGTATGAATATTCTTCGGGTTGCCCTTTTTCACGGCGATTACCGGAATCATATAACTGAGAACCCTTATCGTTTCCGGTTCAACAACTCCTTTATTTTTTGCGGAAGTCATGAACCGTTGTTCCGGGGCTATATATATATCACCGCTTTCAGCAATCATCATCTTGGAGAGTATTTCCCCGCCTCCGCCATAGTCAATTTCAATTTTTATTCCGGATTTTTCTTCAAACATTCTGCTACACTCGTCAATTGCAGGTTTGGCACCCGCTGCGGCAAAGACCCTTAATTTGATTGCCGATTTGGAACAAGAACAGATGAAAATTAGAATTAGTAAAAAACCAGATATAACAACCAGCAACTTTTTAAACATATCCGCCTTGTATTATGAAATAGAGGTACTTTTATGGTGCAAAGTGTCATAGAAGTTATTAACAAAAAGAACCGCGAACTTCAAAATACACCTCCATTTTTCAATCTTTCCGGCTGGGGAGATAAAAACCGCATTAGGCCTG
>JACRDL010000069.1 GCA_016218625.1 Elusimicrobiota bacterium | reverse complement strand
TTTAAGGAGTTAGTGGTGGTTTAATCCCACCGCCTATAAAGAAGGTGGTGGGGATAATTCAAAGAACAATTTCTTTACAAAGAACTTAGATTAATTTCTATCTAAGTCCTTGACATTCACATAGGAACCACAAGATTTCACGAGATTAACACAAGAAAAATCAAGAATTAAAAATCTGTGAAAATCTGTGTAATCTGTGGTTAGATGTAAGGAGGGTTTGTAGTATGAAAATTTTGGATTTTCTGGCTGAGAATTGTATTTTGACGGATCTGGAAGGAAAAACAAAAAAAGCCGTGGTGACGGAACTTGTTGAAGTGCTTACCAAAAAAAAATCACAGTTAAAAGATGTCGATAAAGTGGTGGAAGCCATTATGAAAAGGGAAAGCACGGGCTCTACCGGTATCGGACAGGGTGTCGCAATTCCTCATGCCAAAAGCGAAGATGTTACGAGAATAGTCGCATCTCTGGGGATTTCTAAAGCAGGCATTGACTTTGATTCGCTCGACGGAGAGCCGGTCTACATATTTTTTTTGATGGTAGCTCCGCCGGAATCCATATCCGAACATTTACAGGCAATTGCAAAAATTTCCCGCCTCTTGAAAGATAAATTTTTCAGGCAATCATTAAGAGATGCTCAGACACCGTCGGAAATTATTAAGATAATAAAAGAGGAGGACGAGTTATAAAAAGGCAGGTAAAAGGCAGTTCGTAGTTCGTAGTTAGTGGTTCGTAGTTTCTATGAACTATGAACTCTTTACTATGAACTCACCGGTGTTATTATGAGTAAAAACATTACCATAAGAGATCTTTTTGAGAAAAAAGAGACGGAGTTTCTGCTTGAAACCGTTTCAGGAGAAGAGGGGCTTAATAAAAAAATAACCGTTTCCGATGCGAACCGGATGGGATTGGTTCTGACGGGTTTTTTTGATTATTTCCCTTACCAGCGTATTCAAATTTTAGGACTTGGTGAAACAACATATCTGAAGTCGCACCCAGTAAAAAATGATGTCCTTGAAAAAATATTTTCATATGACCTGCCCGCCATATTTATAACAAGAAATTTAGATATCCCGTCGGATTTTTTAAGATTATCAAAAAAACATAAAATCCCAATCATAAAAACCTCGCTTGAAACCGGCAGATTTACGACGGAACTTACCCTTTTTTTAGAGGATATGCTTGCTCCGTCGGTCGTGAAACATGGCGTACTTGTCAATGTATCCGGGATGGGTGTTTTGATATTCGGACATTCCTCTATTGGAAAATCTGAGTGTGCGCTTGAACTTATAAAAAGCGGGCATATTCTCGTTGCGGATGATGTTGTTGAAATAAAGCGACGTCCGGGTGAGGTGCTTATCGGTTTCGGCGAGGAACTTATCAGGCATCATATGGAGATAAGAGGTGTCGGAATTATTGACATAAGAAATCTTTTTGGGATTTTTTCCGTTATGGATTTCACAAAAATTGATTTGGTCGTGCAACTTGAACACTGGAAAGGCGAGAAGGAATATGACCGGCTGGGGTTGGACGATGTTACAACCGAGATATTGGGAGTTAAGATTCCCACCGTAACTATCCCGGTTAAGCCCGGCAGAAACCTTTCTTCAATAGTTGAAATAGCCGCGATGAATCAGCGGCTTAAAATGAGGGGCTATCACGCCGCTCAGGATTTGAACCGACGACTCATAGAAATGATGAAAGAAAAGAACAATGAACAGGCACAGAAGTAAGGAACACGGAACAGACACGGAAAAGTTCCGCTTCAGTTCCGTGTATATGTTCCGTGTCAGTTCAGTGGTATTTATATGGAGACGCAATTTTTTATTATAACAGGTATTTCAGGTGCCGGGAAAAGTCAAGCAATCAAATGTTTTGAAGACCTCGGATTTTTTTGCGTTGACAACCTTCCGCTAATTCTTATTGAAAAATTCGTATCGTTAAGCGCCGCATCCCAAGATAACAGGTTCAAAAAAATTGCCTTAGGCATTGACATAAGAGAAGGCGAAAACCTGACCGATTTTCCGAGGATAATATCAAATTTGGCGCTTCGTCCAAGAATACTTTTTCTTGATGCCTCGGATGAAACAATCATAAGACGCTTCAGCGAAACCCGCCGCAAGCATCCGCTCGGAAAAATTGTTCCGGAGGCGGTAAAAACGGAACGCACAATTTTGTCGGATATAAAAGAACAGACGTCAAAAGTTATTGATACGACCGATATGAATCTTCAGGAACTAAAAGAGACCATTGCGGGCCTGCTTAAAATTTCTCAAAAAACGGAGATGAGAATCACGGCAATATCTTTCGGTTACAAATATGGCATTCCGTCGGATGCCGATATAGTTATGGATGTCCGATTTCTGCCCAATCCGTTTTATGTGAAGGACTTAAAACACCGCACCGGTTGCGAAAGAAAAGTAAAAAATTACGTAATGAGTTTTCCCGAAACAAAAAAATTTGCAAGGGTTTTTTTCGGGATGATTTTAAGTATAATTCCTAAATACATAAAAGAAGGGAAATCATATCTGACGATTGCATTGGGTTGCACTGGTGGCCGTCACCGTTCGGTTGTGCTGGCAAACGAACTTAAAGAATATCTTTCCAAAAAGAAGTTTTCGGTTATATTGAAACACAGGGATGCAGATAAGGCAGGTTAAAAGTAAAAAGTTAAAATTAAAATTACTGCAAAATATTTTAACCTTTAACCTTAAACCTTTTACTTGCCATTATAAGGGGGTTTTATGTCAAAAAGTTCGTCGTCGCAGGTGAGGAAAATGGAAAGGGTTGAACAGGGAAAGTCGGTCTATCTTGATACCGGCTATCCGATTCCCGCCAGATACAACGAGGATACCCTTGTAATTCTTCCGAGGGATCCTTACTGGATTTTTGCCTACTGGGATATTTCCGACAAAACATCCTCGCAGTTAAAAAAGAAATACGGCAGTGATATTTTTGAAAAGTCAAATTTTGTTTTGAGGATACATGATATAACCGGGTTTAAAAAATTCCCTGGTAGCCGCTCGCGCAAATTTAAAGAGATGTCCATAAACTTTAACGTCCGCAACTGGTACATAAATGTTGAAAATCCCGGCAGGACATATTGCGTACAGTTAGGCATTAAAACCAAAGACGGAAAATTTATACCAATTCTTTTATCAAATACAATTATTATGTCGTCAGGCAGGGTTTCAGATGTTCTTGGCGAGCAGTGGATGCTCATCTACGAAGATTATCAGAAACTGCTTAAACTTTCCGGGATTGACAAAGTAGGTGTGGGCTCACTGGAGATGGCAAAGTTTTTGGCGAAAAGATGGGAATATCTCAACATTGTCTCCCGCGGCGCTTTTTCAGGTGCATTTTCCGGCGTATTTTCCCGAGGGTTTAAGATGCCGAACATCAGCCAAGCAAGAAATTTCTGGCTTATAGCGGATGCCGAACTTATTGTCTACGGTGCGACCGATCCATCCGCATCGCTTACAATAAACAGCGAACCGGTTCAGTTAAATCCCGACGGAACATTTTCATTGAGGGTTGAATTTCCCGACGGTAAAAAAGAGTTCAAAATAAAAGCCATCTCAAAAGATAAAATTGACGAAAGAAAAATAACGATAACTGCCGAAAGAAAAACAAGGTAGGAAGTAGGAAGTAGGAAGTGGGAAGTGGTTTTAACTACTCCCTACTTACTACTGCCTACTCCCTGATTTTAATATGGAAAAAGGTTATTTATGTCTGGTGCTGCATGCCCATCTTCCCTACATCCGTCATCCCGAATATGAGGATTTTTTAGAGGAGGATTGGCTGTTTGAAGGAATCACAGAAACATATATCCCGCTTCTGGATATGTTTGAACGGCTTATCTCCGAAGGCGTCGATTTTCGCATAACGATGTCATTAACGCCCACCCTCTGCGGGATGTTTTCTGACGAACTTTTGCAGAACAGGTATATTAGACATCTTGATAAACTTCTGGAACTTTCCGAGAAGGAACTTGTAAGATGTCGCGACCACCGGACACTCTATAATACCGCCCTGATGTATAACAGAAAATTTAAGAAGTGTCGGGAAATTTTTGGAAGGTGCGGCGGAAATCTCATCAACGGATTCAAAAAAATTCAGGACGCGGGCAAACTTGAAATTATTACCTGCTGTGCCACTCATGGTTATATTCCTTTAATGATTCACGAGAAAGCAAAGCAGGCGCAGATAAAAATTGCGGTTCATGATTACATTGAAAAATTCGGAAGAAGACCCAAGGGCATTTGGCTTGCCGAGTGCGCTTATTCTCCGGGTGTGGATGACATTCTTAAAAAAAACGGTCTTCGTTTCTTTTTTGTAGATACTCACGGAATTTTATACGGCACGCCTCGACCGCGGTATGGTGTCTTTGCGCCGGTTTATTGTCCGTCGGGTGTTGCCGCTTTCGCGAGGGATATGGAGTCGGCTCATCAGGTCTGGTCGGCTGATATCGGCTATCCTGGCGACCCGGATTATCGGGAGTTTTACAGGGATGTCGGCTACGACCTTGACTACGATTATATTCATCCATACCTTCATTCCGACGGCATAAGAAGAAATATCGGAATAAAGTATTTTAAGATTACAGGTGGCGTTCCACTTCACGCGAAGCAACCTTATAATCCGGCTGCTGCGAGAGAAAAAGCAGCACAACATGCGGGAAATTTTATGTTTAACCGCGAGAGGCAGGTTGAACATCTTTTTGACTTAATCAAAAGAAAGCCGCTGATTGTTTCAATGTACGATGCAGAACTTTTTGGGCACTGGTGGTACGAGGGTCCCGATTTTTTGGAGTATTTATTCAGAAAAATCCATTACGACCAGGACACGATAAAAACAATAACCCCATCGGAGTATCTTAAAAAACACCCAGACAACCAGGTGCTTCAACCCTGTATGTCGTCGTGGGGTGACAAGGGCTACAACGAGTACTGGCTCAACGGCGCCAACGACTGGGTCTATCGCCATCTTCATAAAGCCGCCGCAAGAATGATTGAAATTACGAGGGAAAATCCTGATGCGGTCGGACTAAAAAAGCGGGCGTTGAATCAGTCGGCGAGAGAATTGCTTTTGGCACAGGCCTCCGACTGGGCTTTTATTATGACTGCCGGCACCACCATTCCTTACGCTCTTAAAAGAACAAAAGACCACATCCACCAGTTCACCGTTTTATACGAGCAGATAAAAAAAAATCAAATTGACGAGAGATTTCTATCCGACCTTGAAAGAAAAAACAATATCTTTCCGAGCATCGATTACCGCGTATATTTGTAAGGTAGGTAGTAAAAAGTAGGTAGTGGGCGAATGCCATTCGCCATATTTTGGGACGAAAAAAGGGCGAAAAAAGAAAAAAGTGGACAGGTCCAATTTATTCTAAAAATATGTGAAGCGTTCCATTCCTAAAAAAATGAGATACTACGGAGCAAAAACAAAATTATTACCATTTATAGAGGAAGTTGTTAAAAAGACAGGTGTTAACGGCACTTCCAACTTTGTTGATTTGTTCGCTGGCACATCAGCAGTAGGCAGACACTTCAAAAAACTCGGCTATACAGTTATTTCAAATGACACTCTTGAATTTCCCTACGCAATTGCCAAGACATATATTGAACTTAACGAAGAACCTCAATTCAAAAAACTTAAATCACATCTAAAACTGAAAAACGGAAATGAAGTTTTGTTTGACTATGTAAACAAACTGAAATATCGGAAGAAAGGATTTATGTTTGAGAACTATTCTCCGAACGGTGGCAGAAAATATTTTTCAGATGAAAACGCATTACGCATAGACACATTCCGCTACTTGTTTGAAGAATGGAAAGATGAAAATAAAATTTCCGAACTTGAATATTATTATTTGATTACCTCACTGCTTCGTGGAGTAAATTTAGTAAGCAATGTTTCGGGAACTTATGCAGCATACTTAAAAACTTGGGACAAGCGAGCATTGAATCCATTGAAACTTGCACCAGTTGAAATCATTCCGAGTAAAAACAAAAACAAAGCATACAAAAGAGACGCAAACGAATTGATAAAAGAAGTTCACTCGGATATTCTTTATCTTGACCCGCCTTATAACAGCAGACAATACGCATCAAATTATTTTATTCTTGAACTAATTGCAGAAGGTTGGTTTAATGGAAAACCCAAAATTTACGGTGAAACTGGAATGAGAGAATATGACCACCAAAAATCTAAGTATTGCTCAAAGACATCTGCATTAAACTCACTTGAGGATTTAATTCTCAATTCTACAAAAGCACAATATATTTTATTAAGCTACAACAACGAGGGAATAATTCCGAGACAAGCAATTGAGCAAACCCTTTCAAGAATCGGAAGTGTAGAAATATTTACCGAAAATCACAAACGATACAGAAGCATAAATCAAACAGGTGAAGACCCGCAAACAACCTCAGAACATTTATTTTTAGTTCAGCCAAAGAAAACTATAAATAAAACAAATAACCTTTCGGGCAAAGAGTGGCTACAAAACTCATTTAGCATTTGGAGAAATTTAAGCAAAGCCGAAGAAGAAAGAAAACTAAAGCATCCCGCAATTTTTACGATTAAGCTGGTTTCAAAACTCATTGATACTTTCTGCAAACCAAACGGAGGAAAAATTTTGGATTGTTTTGCTGGTTCTGGAACTACTTTAATTGCGGGAATTAAAAAAGAAAAAGAAGTTGTTGGTTTTGACCTCAGTTCTGATTATAAAAAAATATTTATCAAGAGAGCAATCAATTCATACAGCATTAATCCTTACGGCCTTGGAAAAAAATATTTTGTCGAAGATTCAAAAAATATTTCCAAGAAAATAGAAGTAGAGAGCATTGATTTATGTATAACCTCTCCACCCTACTGGGACATTTTAAATAGACAAAGAACAGTCGACTATAAGGAAAGTAAAAACTATTCTTCAAAGAAAAATGATTTAGGAAACATTGAAGATTACAGCCAATTTATTGATTCTCTAAAAGAAGTTTTTGCCGAAGTTCACAAAGTTTTAAAACCAAAAGGTTATTTCATTGTTAATGTGATGGACTTGCGAAAAAAGGAAAAATTCTATCCACTCCATATTGACACGGCAAGAATAGCACAAGAAGTAAATTTTAATTTTGAGGATATACTGATTTGGGACCGACAACCCGAATATAACAATATGCGACCGTTGGGCTATCCATTTAAATTCATTGTAAATAAGGTACATGAATATCTTTTAATTTTTAGGAAATTATAAAATGACAGATTTAGAATTTCAAACCCGTCTCAATTATTTAAACGCAAGAAAAAATTCTGTTTGGATTGAGGTTGAAATGAGACATAAAGATAAAGTGCGTTTTGATACACGCTATACTGGTTCTACTGGTTTCCCTGTTCCAAATAATTCCGATACATTCCCTTATTATGTTTGGGCGGCAAATGCAAACCCAAATGACAAGTGGGGAATTGAATTGAGGTTATATTTTATTTCAGATAATAATTTGCCCGCACCGCTACAAACACTTGCTAAAAATAATAGCAGACACGGTTATGAAATGTATGACAAAAGAATTAGTAATAATGCTTTTATTTGGATGCTCTTTCAAAATGGTTATAGATTAGGGCAAAATTAATTATGGAAAAAAATAAAATCTCAAACTTTTTAACTCCTGACATTTCATATTTACTTGGTTTAATCATTGGCAGAGGAGAAATTCAATACACCAACGAAGTAAAAAAAATTGTCATTGACTTCGAGTATAAAACTTTAAAATCAAGAGCAATTAAAAAAGTTTTTGACCAAAAGTTGCATATTCAAACAAGTTTAGACCCTGTTGTTTTACGTTTGCAAAACATCGGAATTAACACACAAAAAGTAATCACAGATAAAAAATTATCACTTGTCTTGCGTTGGCAACAAGAGGATATTGCATGGCTTTTTATAAAATATCTTATCAACGGAACAAGGTTTAGTTACCACGATTTTTTAATTCCCGAACCTGTCTTTGAATCAACAGACGCAAACAAAAAAGAATTTTTGAGAGGATTTTCTGATGTTACTGCTTATGTTAGAAATTCCAATCGTGACCAGGTTGGCAGATACCGTGTCTATATTGAAATATCAAACAAGAATTGGTTTTTACCACCACAAATTTGTCAATTATCTCAATCCCTCAATGTGCCAACTCAATACATTGGTTACGGACATCCGAATATCAGAGGCGGAAGTGGAACAAGTTGGGCGAAAGAACATCAGACAAAAATTTATGCAGAGGACTTTGAGAAAATCGGATTTTATATTTCTCACAAGAACGAAGCATTGAAAGAACTTGCTGATTACAACAAAGCAAACTTTGGCAAAAAACAATCGCTATGCACTGGAAAAAGCAGTAGAAAAGTTGTGAAAGAACCGCACCCACACGAAACACACGAAAAACTTCCTCCCGAAATTAACGGACAACACTTTGACAATTTCAAAGAAATTTGTAAATGTTTAGGATGTTATTTACAAAAGGATTAACCATAAATTTATGTATAGCACAGAAGTAGAAATGTATCCCGATATTATTCGTTGGCTTGAAAATGATTTGAAACAAAAGTATTCCAAACAAACGAAAAAAATCACCGTGTTAGACACACACGATTCTGATTTGAGTAATTTTATTATTCGTTTGAATTATCAAAAATATTTTCCTGAATTTACCACCTATCAAATAAGGCAAGACATTACTGGTTTTATTGAGTATGCAGACAAAGTGGAATTAATTTTTGTTGAGTGCAAAAATGAAACAATGTCTTTAATCCACCTTTCACAAATAATCGGATATTCTTGTATTGCCTTACCAATTTATTCTATTCTTTTAAGTCCGCAGGGAATGGGAACGACATTAAGTAAATTGCTTCAAACTTTTAACAGAAAAGATATTTTAGAATTTCGTCCGAAAAGAAAAATTCAAATAATCAAATGGGATTACCAAAAACAAGACATTGATTTCATGAATAGTGTTTTATAACCGCTCTGAATTTTCAACTTAAAAAAATTAGATAATTCCCAAAAGTTGTATATTTACACTCCTGAAAATGGAAACGGAATTATGATAGGCATTATCATCATTACACACGGGGATTTTTCCAAAGCACTGCTTGAAACGGCGGAGGCCATCGTCGGAAAACAGCAATTTATATCTGCGATAACGATATCATATGCCGAAGATCCGAAGGTAGTCCAACAGCGGCTTGAAAAGGAAATAGACGCGAATAGGGTTGTTGACGATTGGCTGATTTTAACCGATATGGTCGGTGGCACCCCGTGCAATATCTGCCTTACGCTTGTTGAAAAATTAAAGGAAAAATATGAGGTTGTCAGCGGCGCTAATCTCTATATGATTATTTCAGCTTTTATCAATAGGAATAAAATGCCGTTAGCGGAACTAAAAAATATAATTATAGAAGACGCCAAGTCATCTATAATGGATGCGAAGGAAAAATTTTTGAAAAGAATCGCGGAACAGACGCGGAAATAAGGAACACGGAACAGACACAGAACAGTTCCGCTTCAGTTCTGTGTATAAGTTCCGAGTCAGTTCCGTGTAGTGAGCGAAGCGAACTATGTCAATTGTTTTAATCAGAATTGATGACCGTCTTATTCATGGGCAGGTTATAGAGGGATGGCTGAAAACGGTGCATGCCGATACAATTCTTGTAGTAAGCGATGAGGTTGTGAACGACGAAATCCAAAAACAGCTTATGGGTTTGGCGGTTCCGGAAAATATAAAGTTAACAATTGCCGATGTAAAAAATTCCGTAGAAATAATCAACGCAGGGCACGAGACAGAAGAGAGGATTTTTGTGCTTGTGCCGGATATTGAGACGGTGTCAAAAATGATTGAACTGAAAGTTGAAATGGAGTCGTTAAACCTCGGCGGACTCCACTGGTCGCAAGGTAAAACCCAGTACATGAAAGCCGTTTCGTTGGATGAGAAAGAGATAAAACAGATCAAAGAAATCAAAAAAAGAGGAATTGAGATAGAATCACGCGCACTTCCAATGGACGACCGCATGGACATATTAAAATTTATAGAGGAAAAATCTGAAATTAAAAAATGAAAAATCCACTTGGAAATTTTTGTTTCGTTCTTCATAGTCATTTGCCCTATATTAAAAAAGCCGGCGTTTGGCCCTTCGGTGAGGAGTGGCTATTGGAAGGTATGCTTGAAACATATCTGCCGCTTCTGGATGTTTTGGAGCAACTGAGAGATGAAAAAATCCCTTATAAAATTGTGGTCGGTATAACCCCGATTTTAGCGGAGCAACTTGCCGATGATTATTTCAAAAAAAGATTTGAGGAGTTTGTATCCGATAAAATCCGCCGTAGCAATTTTGATATTGAAAAATTTACAAACCGTCATCAGAACGATTACAGGCATCTTGCCGAACTTTATAAACATTCCTTTGAAAAAATACTGGATAGTTTCAGAAATAGATATAACAGGAATATAGTTGCGGCTTTCAGAAAACTTCAGGACGAGGGTTATGTTGAAATCATAACATCCGCCGCCACTCATGGCTATCTGCCACTTTTATCAAGGGATTCTTCCGTTTATGCACAGTTAAAAATAGGAATTGATATCCACAAAAAACATTTTGGAAAAAAACCGAAGGGCATCTGGCTTCCGGAGTGTGCATACCGTCCGGAAAAATTCGTCCAAATAACCAAAAATGAGTCGTATCGCAAACCGGCCATTGACGAGTTTCTCGCCGGAGAAGGTCTGGAGTATTTTATAGTTGACAGTCGCGCTATTTCCGGCGGTGCGGCTTTTTCCGGCTGGAAAAGAAACGGCGTTTACGGCGATATAAAATCACCGGTTATTGACTATTCCAAAAAGACGGGAAAAACGACGATGCTTCCGTATCTTACAAAATCGGGCGTTGCCGCATTCGGGCGGAATTTTGAGACGGGACTGCAGGTCTGGTCGGGTGAAATGGGTTATCCCGCCGACGGTAATTACAGGGAGTTTCACAAAAAGGACTGCGACTCGGGTCTTCAATACTGGAAAATTACTTCAACGAAAATTGACCTTGGTCTTAAAGAGATTTACAATCCGGGAAATGTTTCCTCACGGATAAACGAGAATTCAGACCATTTCAATTGGTTGGTTGAAAGCACACTTTCTGTTTTTAGTAAGGACTCCGGAAATGAAGGGATTGTTGTTGCTCCATATGATACGGAACTTTTAGGGCACTGGTGGTTTGAGGGAATTGAGTGGCTCAGGCAGGTTTTAATAAAAATTTCCCAAAATCCTAATGTAGAACTTACAACGCTTTCGGAATATCTTAAAAATCATCCGCCAGAATATGTTGCGGAAATTCCCGAGTCCTCGTGGGGAGACGGCGGTGGGCATTATGTATGGCTTAACTCTCAAACCAACTGGCTTTGGACATATATTCACGATGCGGAAGTTCAGATGGAAGATATCGCCGGAATTTTCAGTCGTAAAGAAATTCTTCCGGATTCCGACGAGGCACGTGCGTTGAAACAAGCGTCGCGAGAATTGCTTTTATTGCAGTCATCCGACTGGCCGTTCCTTATCACCACGAAACAGGCGAATGAATATGCGACGGAAAGATTTATTCTTCACTACAACAGGTTTTGCCGTATTGTTTTGGCATTGAAAGATAATACCGTATCAAATGGGGAATTTCTTGAATTTCTTAAGTTGACTGAAGAAATTGATGGTGCTTTTAGTGATATTGATTTTAGGAAATTTTCTCGGCGTGAGCCGGAAAAAAGGAGTGAGCAATGAAAAAAATTAATTTTATTTTCGGGGTGCACAACCACCAGCCGGTCGGTAATTTTGACAATGTTTTTGAGTCGGCGACGAAACAGGGATATGAGCCGTTTTTGGATGTAATTGAAAGACATCCGAATATAAAAATTGTCTTTCACTATACGGGTTGTCTGATTGATTGGTTGGAAAAAAATAGGCCGGAAATTCTTAACCGTCTTAAAATACTGGTTGAAATTGGTCAGGCGGAGATATTAACCGGCGGATATTATGAGCCGATATTATCTTCCATTCCGGATGTCGACAAATCCGGTCAGATAAAAAAACTTTCCGATTACATAAAAGCGAAATTTTTGCATACACCTCGTGGAATGTGGTTAGCGGAACGGGTCTGGGAACCCTCGCTTGCCAAAACATTGAGTGAAGCGGGTGTTGAATATGTCGTTTTGGATGACTCGCATTTTCTTTCAGGTGGCATAGAGGAAAAAAAACTCCGCGGGTATTTCATCACTGAAGAGCAGGGCTCCGCGGTTAAAATTTTCCCCATCAGTCACTATTTAAGATATGCTATGCCTTTTGCAATTCCGGAGGAGACAATAAAATATCTCAAAAGCGAATCGTCAGATGACCCTTCTACGTTACTTGTTATGGCTGACGACGGCGAGAAATTCGGCGTTTGGCCTGATACATACAAAACATGTTACGAGGAAAAATGGCTGGAAAAATTTTTGACGCTTTTAGAGGAAAATTCCGACTGGATTAATGTTATGACATTTTCCGAGTATGTTAAAAAATTTCCCGCAGTAGACAGGATTTATCTTCCCACCACTTCATATTTTGAAATGGGTGAATGGACGCTTTCCGCCAAGTCGCAATTTGAATTTGAAGAAATAGTTGCGCATGCCGACACCAGCATAAAAAGATTTTTGAAAGGCGGTTTTTGGCGCAATTTTCTGACGAAATACTCCGAATCAAACCAGATGCATAAGAAAATGCTTTATGTAAGTCAGCGAGTTAGCGAGTTAGCGAGTAGCGGGCGAATTGCCATTCGCCAAAATCGTGGGATAGCAATCCCACCGCTACTCAATCTCTTGTATAAAGCACAATGCAACTGTGCCTATTGGCACGGAATTTTCGGCGGGCTCTATCTTCCGCATCTGAGACATGCAATTTATAAAAATCTTATAGAAGCAGAAGTTAAGTCGGAAGTCGGAAGTCGGAAGTCGGAAGTAGAAGTATTTGATTTTGACAAAGACGGTCAGGACGAAATAATTTTTACGAATAAAATTTTTAACATTTATGCAAAACCGTCTTACGGCGGCGCGATAACCGAGATTGATTTCAGACCGACATCATATAATCTGACCGATGTAATAAGTAGAAGGTTTGAGTCATATCATAAAAAAGTTGATATCGCTGTTATGAAATCAGAATCCAAAAAACTGGAGGTAATACACGGCGTATATTATACGAAAGAACTTGAACTTCAAAAATACCTGAAATACGACTGGTATAACAGATACTCGCTAATTGACCATTTTTTTCATCCGACGACAACGCTTGAAAAATTTAGTGATTCTGAATACGGGGAATTGGGCGATTTTGTCAACCAACCGTATAAGCGGGAAGTCGGTTGTAGCCCCCGACTTCAGTCGGGGGTGAGCAAAGCGAATAGGAAGTCGGAAGTAGTGTTAAGAAGAGACGGGCATCTGTGGACGGAAAAGGGTCCGCTGCCAGTTCAGGTTGTGAAATCAATAAGTTCTTCTAAATCGGACATAATCATCGGATACAAAATTACGAACAATTCCTCAAAAGAGTGCGAAATATGGTTCGGAAGCGAATTCAATTTCGCATTTTCTAATCCTGACGATGAAAATTGTTTCTATAAAATGGAAAAAAGATGTGAAAAATTTAATACGAAAACCTGTTTTGAAAAAACGAGTTTGCTGAAAATATCGGACAAAAATCTTAATCTTAATATTAATCTTATGAGTTCGGATTTATTTGATTTCTGGGTGTTCCCTATCTGGACAATTTCTTTATCCGAGGGCGGTTTTGAAAAGACATATCAGGGCTCGTCGGTTACGCCCAATAAAAAAATTTTCTTAAAGCCGAAAGAGATGTTTGAATTCCAAATAAAAATATCTATTGAGAAATTGTAATTGCCAATAATGTCATTGCGAGGAGTGAAGCGACGAAGCAATCTTTTGGGATTGCCACGAGCCGATAAATCGGCTCTCGCAATGACACTTCGTGTCAACTATGAACTATGAACTATTAACTGTTTCTTTTGTAGGCGGACTGCTTTCACTTGATTCCACCGTTTTCGGTCAGTTTATGATTTCAAGGCCGATAGTTACGGGACCTGTTATCGGATGGCTTTGCGGCGATATAAAAACCGGATTGTTCATCGGTGCGATGATTGAACTTTTGTGGGTTGGAGTTGTGCCCGTCGGAGTAGGAGTGCCTCCGGATTCAACAATTGTCTGCATAGTAGCGACTGTGCTTGCGGCGAATAATACGCCGGATGTTGCGGCCCTCGCAATAATATTTTCGGTGCCGTTGGGTATTATTTTTAAGCGGTTGGATATTGCCCACAGAAAATGGAACAGGGTTTTTCTGCCGGTTATTGAAAACGGAATTAAAAGCGGTAGGTATTACATATTGACTTTTGTTACATGGCTCGGAGTTTTTTTATCATTTATAAAAAGTTTTCTGTTTATATTTATTTGCATTTTAATACTATCGTATATTTTGCCGTTTGTAATTTTATCCCCGGCGGTTGTTAAAGGTTTACAAGTTTTTATGTTTGCTCTTCCCCTTTTGGGGTTGGCATCGTTTTTAGCAAGTTTCACAAAGTGAAAAACACGGAACAGAAGCGGAACAAGACACGGAACAGACACAGAAAGTTCCGAGTCAGTTCCGTGTAAAGTTCTGTGTCAGTTCTGTGGTCGTTATATGAAAAACTGCAATATAATAAGAACATTTTTTCGTTCTTTTCTTTTTCAGGCGGTTTGGAATTTTGAAAGAATGCAAAATGTCGGATTTTTGTATTCAATAATGCCGTGTCTAAAAGAAATTTACGGTACCGACGAAAATCGTCTGAAAAATGCGGCAATGAGGCATTTTGATTTTTTCAATACGCACCCGTATATCGCAAACGCGATTATTGCGATTACGCTTATTTTAGAAAACGAAAAAACGGTAGACGATGAGACGAAATCGCAGCAAATAAAATCGCTTAAACTTCATATAGGAGGTCCGATTGCCGCTATCGGCGACACATTTTTCTGGGCCCGTTTGAGACCGTTATGCGGTCTTCTCGCAGCGGGTTATGTATTTTTACAATGTAAGACCCTAAAACAAGTTCAGGGTTTCACTTCGTGTCATTTTTTAGTTCCGCTGGCTTTTATTTTTTTGTATAATATACCCCATGTTTTTTTCCGTTTTTTCGGTTTCTGGCTCGGGTTAAAATGTAAAACGGATGTCGTAAAAATTATCAGTAATGTTAGACTTCAGAAAATTTCAGAAATTATTAGGATTATAGGAATTTTTATTTGTATTTTTGTTCTGGTTGCGTATATAATAACATCGGCAGAATATCGGTTTGTCGGCGCCTTGGTATTTCTTGTTTCTTTTATTCTGCTCAAAAAGAATGTTTCTGTTATTTCAATTTTTTGGGGATTGGTTATCGGATGTGTCGGGATAGGATTTTTAATGTGATATATATAACGATTCAAACTGATAAAGGCACGGATGCAAACAGATTTCATCCGTCTAAATCCGCTTACATCTGTTTGCATCGTATTTCTATATGATTAAGAAAACGGTAAAAATTAAAAACAAGTTGGGTTTACATGCGCGTCCTGCTTCACTTTTTGTTCAGACCACTTCCAAATTTAAGTCAGGTATAAAAGTGTTAAAAGACGAACATGAGGTGGACGGTAAGTCAATAATGGGCTTAATGATGCTGGCTGCCGGCCTCGGCACCGAATTGCAAATTTTGATTGATGGAATTGACGAGGATGAATTGATATCCGCAATAGAAAGTCTCATAGAAAGAAAATTTGACGAAGAATAAAAGGAGGCAGTAAGAAGGCAGTGAAGGGAAGTGAGGGGAAGTGAAAGGAAGTTCACTTCTGTTCACTTTTTCACCACTTTAGTTCACTGTTGTTATCACTGATTTAACTATGTTATTCAAAGGAATTTCGGCATCGTCCGGTATTGCTATAGGTTCGGCGTTTGTTATTGAAGATGAGGAATTTTGTGCGGTAAAAAGAAATATTGTCAAAGATGATGCGAAAAGAGAGGTTGAAAAATTCCGCAGGGCGGTCTCCGATACAAAAGCTGACCTTGAAAAAATAAAAACTGCCGCCGCAAAACATCTCGGCAAAAAGCATATAAAACTTTTTGATGCCTATCTTTTTATTTCCGATGACCCCGTCTTAAAAAGTGAAGTAACATCAAAAATCACAAAAGAACTCATAAATGCAGAATATGCTTTATATGAAGTAATAGAAGAAAACGCCAAAGTTTTTGAAAAAATAAAAGATGAGTATTTCAGAGAACGCGGAAAGGATATTTATGATGTCGGAAGAAAAATTATGAAGCATTTGAATGGCATTCATAAAAAAACGCTTGCTGATGTGGAAGAGAACTCAATAGTTTTTGCCGATAACCTCACCCCGACGGATACTATCGCGATGAAAAATGAAAATGTAATTGGCTTCGCAACTAATCAGGGCGGTAAAACATCACATACCGCCATAATGGCTCAGGCGATGGAAATACCCGCAGTTGTAGGAATGAAGGATATAACCGCTAATGTTGTGCATGGTGATATTGTTATTGTAGACGGCAACGAAGGGGTTGTTATAGTAAAGCCGGACCCGGAAACGCTTGAAAATTACCGCCATCGGCTCAAAAGTTATGAGGCGGGAGTAAAAGAACTCTCTCAATTTGTCAATGTCCCCGCGGTTACATCCGACGGCAAAAAAATAATAGTTGCGGCAAACATAGAGATTCCGGAAGAGGTTCGTTCCGTAATATCGCATGGTGCGGAAGGCATCGGGCTTTTCAGGACGGAATATCTATTTATTAACAGACCTGAATTTCCGTCTGAACAAGAGCAGTTTGAATCATACAGTCAAGTACTTGAAAAGGTCTTTCCTAACCCCGTGATTATCAGAACCATTGATTTGGGCGGCGACAAACTGCTCCCCTATTTCAATATCACTACCGAAAGGAATCCGTTTATGGGTCTTCGCGCCATAAGATTTTGTCTTAAATATCCGGAAATATTCAAAATACAATTGCGTGCGATTTTGCGCGCCTCCGTTTTTGGAAATGTAAAAATGATGTATCCGATGATTTCAGGTGTTGACGAACTTCGTGCCGCAAATGTGATATTGAATGAAGTAAAGCGGGAATTAAAAAGTAAGTCGGTGCAGTTTGATGAGAATATAGAGGTAGGAGTTATGATTGAAATACCGTCAGCAGCACTTACAGTGGATCTGATTGCCAAAGAGGCGGATTTTCTTTCCATCGGAACGAATGATTTAATACAGTACACGCTTGCAGTTGACAGGGTCAATGAATATGTCACGCACCTTTATGAGCCACTCCATCTTTCAGTTATCCGTCTTCTTAAAAATATAGTTGATGCCGGCCGCAAAGAAGGCAAATGGGTTTCAATGTGCGGCGAGATGGCCGGCGACCCGTCTTACACGGAAATACTTTTAGGTCTCGGGCTTGAACATTTAAGCATGGGAGCGGCATCCGTCTTAAGGGTGAAAAAAAATATAACAAAAACCAACCTCTCGGAAGCGAAGAAAATTACGGAGGAAATCCTCCACGAAGCCAACCGGGCACTTCTCATCCAAAGAGTTAATCAGAGAAAAGGACGTTAAAAAAGGCAGTGAAGGGAAGTGATGGGAAGTGAAAGGAAGCTCACTTCTATTCACTTTTTCACCACTTTAGTTCACCGTTGTTATCACTGGTTTTATCATGAACATCCGTAATTTTTCTATTATAGCGCACATTGACCACGGAAAATCCACTCTGGCAGACCGTCTTTTGGAGTTGACCTCCGCGATTTCTACCTCGCATCATGGGCAGGTTTTAGATGCGATGGATTTGGAAAGAGAGCGCGGAATTACGATTAAAGCGAAAGCGGTCCGTCTGAATTACACGACTTCTGACGGTGAAAAATATCAATTGAATCTGATAGACACCCCGGGTCATGTTGATTTTACCTACGAGGTTTCCAGAGCGCTTGCCGCCTGCGAGGGTTGTCTTCTTTTAGTTGATGCTTCTCAGGGCGTTGAGGCGCAGACACTTTCCAATTTTGAACTTGCCCGCCAGCACAACCTTAAAATTATTCCGGTTGTTAACAAAATTGACTTATCGCAGGCGGATATACCGAAGACAATCCATCAAATAGAGAAAGTGTTGAAAATTTCTGAAAAGCCGCTCCTTGTTTCCGCGAAGCAAAACATAGGCACAAAAGAGATTGTTGATGCTATAATTGAAAAAATTCCCGCGCCCGTCGGTGACATCGGAAAACCGCTCAAGGCGCTGGTGTTTGATTCGCATTACGATTCATTCCGCGGGGTTATAATTTATATCCGTATTTTTGACGGTGAAATTTCAACCGGAAATTCAGTGCTTTTTTTATCAAATTTGGAGAAGTTTGATGTTGAAGAGGTCGGATTTTTTCAGATTCAAAACCCGTCCGCGCCCGCTGGCCGTTCAAAAACTGAAAAGCTTTCCGCCGGTGAAGTTGGTTATGTAATTTTGGGCATCAGGGATATACACAAAATAAAAATAGGGGATACGCTTACTAATGCAGAAAATCCCACTGACAAATCGCATCCGGGTTACCGTGAATTAAAACCGTTTGTATTTTGCGGGTTGTATCCGGTCCAGCCGGGCGATTACGCCAATTTATCTTCCGCAATGGGAAAACTTCATCTTGAGGATTCCTCTTTTTTTTATCAGCCTGAAACATCGGTCGCGCTCGGTTTCGGATACCGCTGCGGATTTTTGGGGCTTCTCCATATGGACATAGTCAAGGAGCGTTTGCAGAGAGAGTTTGACCTTAATCTTATAATAACGGCGCCGAATGTCAGGTATAAAATAAAATGTATTGACGGAAGCAAACCGGTAAACGGTGCAAAAGGCGACGCCGCCGTAATTGAAATAGAAAATCCGTCAAAGTTTCCCGAAAGGCAATTTATAGAAAAAATTTACGAGCCGTATATTCTTGCGACAATAGTGTTGCCGGCTCAATTTCTGGGAAATGTAATGGCTCTTTGCGAAGGAAAAAGAGGCGATTTTCTTGATATGACATACATCACCGAGGATAAAGTGAAACTTACCTACGAGATGCCGCTTGCGGATGCGATTGTGGATTTTTACGATAAACTAAAATCCGTTTCGTCCGGCTACGCCTCGTTTGATTACGAATTTTCCGACTATAAAGAATCGGAATTGGTAAAGATGGACATTCTTGTCAACAGCGAACCGGTTGACGCACTTTCATTTGTTATTCATAAAAGCAACGCCGAATTTTACGGAAGAAAAATAACTGATAAGCTCAGAGGACTTATTCCACGCCAGCAGTTTGAGATTCCCATACAGGCGTCCGTTTCCGGAAAAATCATCGCCCGCGAAAATGTCCGCGCGTTAAGAAAAGATGTCATCGCTAAATGTTACGGCGGCGATATTTCCCGCAAAAGAAAACTCCTTGAAAAGCAGAAAGAAGGCAAGAAAAAAATGAAGCAGTTCGGCAACGTGTCAATCCCGCAGGAGGCGTTTTTAGCCGTGCTGAAACTTGACGCCGAATGATTTTTAGTTGACTTTTGCGTAATTTTAGTTATAATCTTTAATTATGAACCCTGTTAGACCTGTGTTGTAAAAAGGTTTGACAGGGTATTATCGGAGGTTTAAGAGGGTGAACTTTTTACTTTTTTTGATTTTTTCGGCTGCGGAAATAGGTACTGTCGTATATGTCTTCTTCAAAATGCAGGAATATCCGATGGAGATGAAACTGGGCATCATCGTCGGGGTTTCCATCATCTGCGCCGTTGTTTTCAGGAAAATCGGAAAAAAATCAAAGGGGTTTCTGAAAAAGGCGATTGCCGAGGCGACCGAGTGGGCGGACACTCTTGTATGGTCGGGTTTTTTTGCGTTTTTGATAATGTATTTTTTTCTTCAGGCGTTTAAGATTCCTTCGGGTTCAATGAGGAATACGCTTTTGGAAGGCGACCAGCTTTTTGTAAATAAATTCATCTACGGAACTCGGCTTTTTTATCCTTCGTTTTCAGACAGTGTGAAAATTAAAATGAAACGGGTATGGGTATTGAAAAAGCCAAAACGCGGCGACATCGTTGTTTTTGCTGCGCCGCCCCAGGCGCTTGAACCATATGAAAGAGAATCCGGCGTGAAAAAGGACTTTGTAAAAAGATGTATCGGAGTTTCTGGCGACAAAATTGAAATCAAAAACAAAAAACTCTACTTAAACGGCGCCCTTCAAAAAGAGCCATATGTTGTATTTTCCGATGTCTATAACGATAATATCCGAAGTCGTGATATTTTTGGTCCAATTACCGTTCCCGTCGGACATTATTTTATGATGGGCGACAACCGTGACAACAGCAAGGACTCCCGTTTTTGGGGCACGCTTGAGGAGAAATATGTCAAAGGCAGCCCGCTTTTGATTTACTGGCCGCCGAAAAGGGTGAAACTGATTAAGTAACACGGAACGGAAGCGGAACAGGACACAGAACAGACACAGAAATGTAGGGGCGGACCCCGTATTAAAATTTTACGGGGCAAGTTTATCCGCCTGATTTTCCGAGTCAGTTCCGTGTATCAAGTTCCGTGTCAGTTCAGTGAAACCGAGCGAAGCGAGGAGATAATATGTTTGACAATTGGCTTACTTGGGCAGTAATAGCGGCAATTCTTTTTATTTATGAAATGATTTCACCGACGGTATTTTTCTTTGACTGTCTTGGAATAGGTGCGATTTTTGCAGCCGTTACAACCACCTTCGGTTTGATGTGGCTTAACTGGGCGGTCTTTTTTGTCGTTTCACTTTTGGCAATAATTTTTTCCCGTCCTCTCGTTAATAAACTTATAAAAAAACCGTCTCGTCCTGCCAATGTGGACGCTCTTATAAATCAGGAAGCCGTTGTTTTGGAAGAAATAAAACCGAATAAATTCGGTAGGGTAAAAATTGAGGGCGAGGAATGGCTTGCCGAATCGTCGGAAGAAATTCAGAAAGGCAGTCGGGTAAAAATTATTGAAGTAAAAGGCGTACGACTTATTGTTAAAAAAAGCGAGTAGCGGGCGAATTGCTATTCGCCTTATTTTGTGGGATAGCAATCCCACCGCTACAATTTTTGGGGGTGTTTATGCAGCAGATTCCTGTTCCGTT
>JACRDL010000070.1 GCA_016218625.1 Elusimicrobiota bacterium | reverse complement strand
TTTATGACGCTGCCTCCCTGCCTCGCCGGCAGACAGGGAAAAATAGAAAAATTTACAAAAATTTTAAATCCGAACCTTATGTTGTTAATAACTTATTTCCCTCTCACCCATGGTTACATTCTTAAATGATTTGACAAGCCCCGTTAGACAATTTTGCTCCATGCATTACTAAATTATCCTAACAGTGCGAATATCTAACGGGGTCAATCATAAAAAGTTTTTTGACACAAGCGCTTCCGCAATTTGAACCGCATTCAATGCCGCGCCTTTCAATAGATTGTCCGACACAATCCACAAGGCAAGTCCGTTTTCTGACGATATATCTTCACGGATGCGGCCGACGAAAGTTAACTGTAATCCTGCAGCATCTATGGGCATCGGATATTTTTTCGTAGACGGGTCATCAACAACAACTACACCTTCGGAATGTTTGAGAATATCACGGGCATCCTGCGGAGTAAGTTTTTCCTCCGTCTCAATCCAGACTGCTTCCGAATGCCCCCGCATTACCGGAACGCGAACGCAGGTTGCAGAAATTTTCATAGTGTCATCGCCGAGAATTTTTTGGGTCTCGTGAACCATTTTCATTTCTTCTTTGGTGTATGCGTTTTCTAAAAAAACATCAATCTGAGGAATTACATTGAACGCAATCTGATGTGGAAGTTTCACAGCCGGCGGAATTTTTTCTCCCTTTGACCATGCTCTCGTTTGATTTTCAAACTCGTCAAGCGCCTTGCCTCCGGCGCCGGAAACCGCCTGATAAGTGGAAACAATTATTCTTTTTATTTTAGCGGCAGTGTGAAGCGGTTTTAACACAACGACCATTTGTATGGTTGAGCAGTTCGGGTTCGCTATAATTTTTTTCTCTTTTGAAAGTGTATCGGGATTTACCTCGGGCACAACCAGCGGAACATCTTTTTCCATTCTAAAATAAGAGGAATTATCAATAACATATATTCCCTGCTCAGCAAATCTCGGAGCCCACTCTTTTGAAATAGAGGCGCCGGCAGAAAAAAGTGCTAAATGTAGTGAGTAACATGTAGCGGTCGCATTGCTATGCGACTTAAGTAATGAATAATCCTTAATTTTGTTGATATCCTCAACGATAATTTCTTTTCCCTTAAAGCCCATTTTTTTCCCGGCAGTCCTTGAGGATGCAAAAAGCGCGAGTTTCCCGACGGGGAAATCCCTTTTTTCAAGCATCTTAACCATTTCAATCCCGACAGCACCCGTAGCGCCGACAACCGCAACATTATATTTTTTCATTTACTTTCCCCTTTTTTTTGAAATCCTTTCTTTGAAATTTTTTTGACAAGATTAATGGTATTTTTTATTCTGTCATTGTGAGGGTTCCGCACATTTTGTCATTGTGAGCGTCAGTGAAACAATCTCGTTTTTGAAAATGTGCGGAATAAACTCCGCCCGTAGCAACCAAAGGGAGTCCCGATTTTGGGGCAATCTCGTTTTAATTTCCTCCGTCCCCATTATTTCTAATATTTTCCTCCGCCACCATTATATTTTTTCATTTTATATCGGGAGCGAAGCAAGAAATTTCTGAAGAGCCTCAATCGACGAAGTCGTTGCGAGGGACGAAGTCCCGTGGCAATCCCATTGAGATTGCTTCGTCATTTCATTCCTCGCAATGACGCTTTGCGTCAATTGCAGAGCGACCTTAAGGGAGCGTCTCAAAGAAATTTGCTTGCGAGCGAAATTATAACCAGCCGTTTTTGAGATACCAATTATATGTAATCTTTATACCCTCTTCAAGTGAAATTTCCGGTAAATAGCCAAAATCGGATTTTGCTTTTGCCGACGAAAACAGCCAGCTTTTCTGTTTCATTTCATTAAGTTTGTCAAAGGAAACCAGTGCCGGTTTGTTTTTTATCCGTGCAATAATTTCGGAAAAAAATGCAGATGTCCAAAAAACGAAGTACGGAGTTTTTATTATGCGGGCTTTCGGATTTACAGTTTTTTTCAGCACTTCGCATAAATCTCGCCATGAAAAAACTTGAGCGTCACCTATAAAATATGTTTGACCATTTGCTGTGTCCTTCAACGCTGCTGAAATTATACCATCAACGATATCCGAGACATAACTTATATTTATGAACTTTTCGTCTGACGGTATCGGAAGAAAACCCTTTTTAGCATAATTAAAAAAAACAAAAATATCTTTATCACGTGGACCGTAAATAGATGGTGGTCTCAAAATTGTCACCGGCAATTTTTCCCTGAATTTCAGAACCTCCAATTCGCCCAAAAGTTTAGAAAATCCATAATGGGAAACGGGATTAGACGGTTCGTCTTCCGACTTCCTATTCGCTTCACTCACCCCCGACTGAAGTCGGGGGCTACAACCGGCTTCCGCAGGACCTGACGCCGCCTGAGATGAAATATAGACAAACCTTTTTATTTTCGGATTTTTTTCAAAAACCGCCTCAATCAAATTTTTCGTGCCTTCAACATTTGTTAAATAAAGTTCGTCGGATTTTACTGCTCTTACAAGCCCCGCCGAGTGAAAAACACAATCGGTATTTTCAACCGCCGATTCTAAAGATTTTTTATCAGAACAATCGCCGCAAACAATTTCAACAGGAGTTTTTTCAAGCCATTTAAGTTTTTTAGGATTTCTGACGAGACATTTAACTGAAAAATCTTTTTTAAGAAGTCCTTCAACAAGATGGCTTCCCAAAAAACCTGTTGCACCGGTTACAATCACTTTCATTTATTTTTTATGCTGACCTTTTCTAAAAGTTCATTTATCACAGCAACAAGATCATTAAGTTCGTCGCCTTTTCTTAAAAAAATCTTTTTATTCGTATCGCCCGAATCAATGATTTCCCGTATCTGTTTTTTCAACTTGAAAACTGGACCCGCGATTTTGTGGGAAATATAGACGGAAACAATGGTGATAAGTGCGGTGTAAATAAAACTGTTTATGATAAGCCATAAATGAATCTGCCTGGCCTGTTTTCCGATTGCCGACGAAAGAATATTGGGCAAAATTGATTGAATAGTAAGATATGTATGGTACTCTACCAGAAGCAACATAAATATCAAAACCCCGCCTATCATAAACGCATACTTCAACTGCATTTTTTTGTCAATGAGAACTATTTTCCTTTTGAATTTTGCTTCCGCCATTGTTTTGGACCTCCTTTTTTCAACAGATTTTACCGACTGAAAACTGATACAAATGTAGTGATTTATCGTCGGATATTTTTTATTTCAATCAAGTTTTACCGTCACGGAATTGGGACGTTTGTGTTGATTTTATTTCTCGAGCATAGCAAGATGCGTACGGGCTTCTTCCTCGTATTTTGTGCCGGAAAGTTTTTTCCACTCGGACATTGCGTTTTCTTTATAGCCGCCCTTTGCCACCCAACCAACTGCTTTTACCATTTTTTCATATGCAATCGCGAGTTTCCGCCTTATCTCAATCGAATCCGAATTTTTTTCAAGGCAGGCAAGATAAGCATCAACTTCCAAGCCGGGCAGATTCAAAACATCATATAGATTGGCAAGTTCCTCGTAAAATCCGATTTCCGACGGGAATTTTTTGAGGCCCGCCTGATATATTTTAACCGCTTCTTCTTCCAACCCTTCGGCACCATACTGCTCGGCAAGCGTATAAAAATTATTCGGAGTTTTTCTGGATGATGCGGTTGACATCGTGTCCCAATCGTCTTCAATACAGAGACGGTTGTCGGAATAAATAAGCACCTGCCCGTAACCGGTTTTTATCAGTTCCCAGTTAAAACACCGCTGTTTCCCGTTTTCATCGTCGTAAAATATCAGCCCTAAAATTCTCCCGTAGATGCATTTTGTATTTTCTTTGTCAATCACCAAAATTATATTTTTGCCTTCAATCTGATTTATTGCGAATGATTTTGCCTCTTCGCCTCCCGGTTCACCGTGCGGCTTCCCGTGAGAAGGATGTGCTATCTCCGGCGTATTTACACCCATCAGACGAATTGCCTGACCGTCGGCGGTTTTTATTGTATCGCCGTCAAAAACATACCCTACTTTTACTTCCTCTATGATATGAGGGACCGTCCAATCAATAAAAGAATATCCGCCCGTGTCTAATTTTCCGGCATAAACAAAAGAGCATAAAGTTAGTAAAAATACAAGAACCGATTTAGCCCTATATTTCATGCAATTTATTCTCTATAAACCGTTTCAGTTTAAGTTTGCTAAAAAATCCTATTGATGAGAATTCTATGCCGTAAAAATTTGAATTTTTTGACCTTAATTCCCAAACCGGTTTGCCTTTTGATTTTACCGTACTCTTATCCGGTAGATAGAACTCAAAAATATATTCCGTACTGCTGTTCAACTCATTTTCTATTTCTAAAGCAAGCCCGCTAACGCTTATATTTTTTATAATTCCATTGTGAGAAATTTTACTTGCAATAAGCGGCTTAACATTTACCGTTGCCGAATAAACAATTCTCGGATATTTTCTTCTGGCTTTATTGAACATATTTTTATTTTACAAAAAAAAAATAATAAGTCAACAAAAAAGTACTTGACAAAATTGCCGATTTATGCTATAAATATATTTAGTGTCGGTAATTCCGACGGAACGCTTATATTGGGGAGGTATTCTTGATGAAAAAAGTTTTGGCAACATGTTTTGGCATTTTGTTTGTGGTTTCAACCGTTGCAGCAGAACCGATTCTGACAGAAGAAGCGAAATGTCTTGAGAAAGGAAATTTAGAAATCGGACTCACTGCTTCTTACGGCGTGGATTCATGGAAATGGGCAGACAATACGGCGGGAGACAGCATCGTTTCTTTGACCGTTATTCAAATGCCGGTTAAATACGGCGTGTCCGACAAATTGCAGTTAGGCATTAACATTCCGTACAGGTCGTGGAAATCGGAACTGGAAATGGGAACAACGCCGATTGATACTGATGAAGCAGGAATTGGGCAGGTTTGTGTTGGCGGAAAATTAGGCCTTTCTGAAAACATCGCAATCGGTTTGGATATTCAGTCACCAACAGGTGATGTGGATAAATCACTCGGCGAGGGAACAAATATCGGCTTAAACTTAATCGCATCTGGTAATCTTGACCCGCTGAAAATTTCGGGAAATGTAGGGTATCTTCTTAAAACAAAGTATGAGGATGAAGATGATGTAGAATATGACCCGGGCGACCCGATTATCGTGAAAGCGGCGTTGGAATATCCGATGAATGAAATCTCGCTTATCGGTGAAGCGCAGGGGCAGTTATTCGGAAAAACGAAAGTTAATGATGTAAAAGATGATGACTCCGACGGTTCAACGATTGATTTGCTCACCGGCATTCAGTATTTGAAAGATGCAATGAAACTCAAACTCGGCGTTGAGTTTGCCATCGGCGATGAGGATTTCAGGGCGGGATTAAATCATTTTTATGATTCTTGGGACTACAAGGTTATACTTTCCGGTTCCTATAAGTTTGAAATTTAACGGAGGTGATTTAGATGAAAAAATTCAGTTTATTTTTAATCCCAATTTTAATCGGAACAATGATTTTCGTCGGATGCGGTAAGAATGAGAAAAAAACAGCGTTGCTTACGGGTAGCGACACGGGGAACGGGGCAGGTACAAATACTACAGCAGTTATGTCCAAACAAAGCGCAACTATGGCATTATCCTTCGCGAGTATGGGGGCAACATATTCTCCCCATTTAGCACCTGCAAAAAAACAGGCAGGAGAAATACCGACTCAAGATAACGAGGGCTTTTATGATTTTTCAACACAAGGAATGACAATAAAAGTAAAATTCCTGAATGCTGACGGTTCCACCGCTACAATGATGGGGTGGGATAGTGCTAAACTTCAAGTTAAAATTTCCGCCACATACAGTTACGGAACTTTTTCCGGTGATTTTACAGTTGACAATGTAAATGAAAAGATGTCGGGTACAATAACTTCATCAGACCCAATTGGCGGAACATTTACCGCAACTTTAACCGATATCACATATGATAAATCTGGAACAACGGGAATTCCTACGGGCGGCACTATGACGATTTCCGGTTCTTCCGGTTATAGCGGGATATTTACATTTGGTAAGTCGGGAACAACCTATACATGTGACGGAACAATTTCTTACGGAGGACAACAGGTTGCAACTGTCAATCTTACATATGATGCAACCGGAAAATACACCGGCTATTACACCGACGGAACCGGCACACATCCAATTAGTTAATTCCATTAAAAAAAGACGGGTAATAACTGGCTCGTCCTTTTTTATTTCTGAAAATTAAAAAGCGTCCGGGGAGAGTTGAACTCCCAACCTACTGGTTCGAAGCCAGTCGCTCTGTCCAGTTGAGCTACGGACGCATCTTTTTACCAACTGCTTATCAGTTCGCCCTTTGTATCCGACTGAGCACAATTCACAAATACGCTACCACTGGTTGCTATGTAACCCCAATTTCCTAAATCGGTTAGAGCATCACCGGCATTAAAATCATCTATATCTGTTGTTTCCTGATAACTGGTTAGCCCGAGTTTTACGGTCGGCATTTTTGACAGGTATTTCGTTTGCAGAGGACCGGTTTCATTAGAAATAGCAGCGGCATCTTGAGGATATAGCATTCCCTCCAAATCACTGTAATAAAGTGTTATGGCACTCCTTAAATTTCCCAACTCGCCTTTTGTTTTTCCCTGTTTTGTTCTTCTAATCATTTCTGCAAATTTTGGAATTGCGATGGAAGCAAGAATGCCGATGAGGGCAACAACTATCATAAGTTCAATAAGCGTAAACCCCGTTAGAGATTTATCTCTATACGGGGTAAACCCAACGGTTTTTTTTCTGATTGATAAAACTATTCTTCCCGGCAGAATTTCTTCCGGCAGCCGAAACTTTTCCATAATTTCTCCTTGTTTCAGTTTGATATCTGTTTTATTTCCTGTTTGCAAAATTAAAGTCCCTGAATTTTTAAGAAAAGGCAGACAAAGTTTTTCCGCTGTTGACAATTTGGCTACGGCTCTTGCGGCAGCGAAATCGTATTTACCTATGTGTGTTGATAACTTGGCTATATTATCCGCTCTATCACAGATTATTTCTGCTTTTATGTCTAATTTTTTGCAGAGATGCCTCAGAAATTCCGTTTTCTTTTTTGATGATTCCAAAAGTGTCAGCGATATTGCCGGCAATGCAATTTTCACAGGTATGCCGGGAAAACCTGCGCCGGTACCAATGTCCAAAACGGTAGATGGTAGATGGTAGACGGTAGACGGCAAAACAGACAGCACGCTTAACGAATCCAAAAAATGTCTTTTAATGATTTCTTCATCCGTTGCGGGACCTATCAGATTGAATCTTTGATTCCACTTTTTCAATTCGTCAAAATAAATTGAAAATTTTTTTATTTGTTCTTCAACAAGTTTTATGTTGAGAGATTCCAATCCGTCTAAAAAAACTTTAAGTATATCGGGTTTCATTTTTTTAATTTTTCCTGTGCCATTAAAAGATTTCTTTTTACGCCTTCGTCATTCGGAGCATTTTTTAGCGCTTGGGAAAAATACTCGGCTGCTTTTTCGTAATCCGTTTTCTCCCAATACACCACACCTAAATTATTATACGCCTGTGAAAGCGACGGGTCAACAGAAATTGCTTTTTCAAAGAGCGGAATGCTTTTATTGTATAACTTTTTTTCGTTAAATACAAGCCCCAAATTGTTATATCCCGCGGAATAATAATTTATTATCTGATTAGTGAAAAACCTGTTTTTACCGCAAGTGCGGCAGGGCAAAATATAAAAATTGAACATTTGTTCAAAAATGTTTTGATTGCCGTAAAGCAGCCCGCGAGGAAAAACATTATTATAATTTACCGGGATTTTACTTATATTATCACTAAAAAACGGAAGACGGTTGAAATTATACGATAAAAGCGTGGTCTCAAGTTCAATTCCTGATTTCATTTCATAGCTCGGCAGAATTTCAGGATATTTCTTTTTAATCTGTCCATAACCCCACAATGTTTTATAAAAAATAGCAGGTTTAACATCCCTTCTTTTATTTAAACAATCCTGCTGATATTTCAAGGTAAATGTTGTTGTATCGTCGGGATTAAACAAAACGGAGTTTTTCGGCAGAGTTTTCAACAAGTCCTTTGAATAATCATATCCGATGAATTCATATCTTTTGTTTAATTTCGGCAATTCTACAACGGTTATTAAAAATACTATTCCAATCATTATCAGAAAACATACGGTTTTTATATTTTCTAATTTAGGCAAATAAGAAAATAGATGAAAAAATCCAAAAGCAAAAAACAATGTAAAAATTATCATCGGCATTATCAGATACGGCTCCAAAATCGGAAGCGAGGTTCTGTCACTTAGTGGTAAATTTGAAATTATAAAAAATACCGGACCAGAAAAAAACCAGAATAAAAATAAAGTCCAAAAAAGTTTTTTTCTGAATGAAAAATAAATACCGAGTGCGAGAAATATAATTATTACAATAGCCCAGCCGTTTCTTTTTTCAATAGATATACTTAAAAAATTAACGAAATTTTTCATCACTGTTGAAAAATTTTGCTCCGCCGGACTTTTCTCAGGATGAAGGCGGACACCGCCATAATCGGCACGGGTGAGCACCCTGTAAAAATTTTTTATCGAACCCGACGGATCACCCCAATTTGCAGTAGGATTTTGAGCGGACCGAATAGGCAAAAAAAGATAGATGGAGAAACCAAGAAGAAAAAAAAGTAGCGGGCGAATTGCTATTCGCCATATTTTGTGGGATAGCAATCCCACCGCTACTGCTAACTGCTTACTGCTCACTAAAAAATACATAATTCCCGGAACTAACAGTACAAGCGTTTGATGATTGCCAAGACCGAGACCGAATAAGAAAGCGGTAAGCGGTAAGTGGTAATTGGTAATTAAAACATAATCTATCAATACGGTAAAAAGGGCATTCATTGAATACATCTCCGAAACGATGCTTAAAGAGTGCATTGATGAACTTAAAGAAAACAAAAATACTGCAAACAACGAGCATAAAATCAAAACCGATTTTTTATCGCTAAAAATTTGTTCTCCGATTTTTTTTATCAACAAATACAAAACTGCACAAGTCAAAGCGCCGAAAAATGCGGACATCAAATTTACTTTATATGCGATGTTTCCGAGAGGAATTAAAACGGTAAAAATTTTCCCGAGCAAAACATATAAAGGATAACCCGGCGGATGGGCGATACCATATGTAAATGCGGAAACAATCATATCGCCGCTATCGCGATAGGGCGATATGGTCGGATACATTGTGTAAAGATAAATTAAAAATGTAAAATTAAAAACTAAAAAAAACATATCAAAATCCTGTTAATTTTTTCAATTTTTCGTAATTTTCTTCGGGATTTTTTACACCACGCAGCATTATGGTAAACATTTTACTGTAAAGTTTTATTTTTATTTTGTTTTTGACAAGATAAATTTTTTCTATCAAACTGTAATATACCTTTCTTTTTCTTCCGAAAAAATCTTTATACTCAAAATGGGTATCAAAAAATAGGAACCGTTTTTTAAGTCCGAAAATATTTTTTGGAACTATTTCCAAAACTGGATCGGCGTCAAGAACATCCAGCGAAACAATATCATCGTCTGAATTATTCATAAACCATCACCTATTATTTCCAGATGTTTTTTCTTTTCAACCCAAATCATAATTATACTTAAATCCGCGGGCGTAACGCCGGAAATCCTTGACGCCTGACCGATGGAAACCGGCCGCACCTGATTTAACTTGTGCCTGCTTTCCGTCAGTAAGCCAGGAATTTTGTTATAGTCAATTTTTTCTGGAATCTTTTTATTTTCAATTTTTTTAAATTTTTCAACATCCGAGAGTTGTCTTTTTATGTAGCCGGCATATTTTTTTTCTATTTCAATTTCATATTCAATTTTCTCTTTTGTCCAAGGTAAAATATCAGCGTCAGACATAAAATTGTTTTCTTTAACAAGTTCCCTGTACTTCTGAAACTTTTCATACATTTCACCGTCAATCAAGCCGTATTTATAGCCGTAATCCATCAGACGCAAATCGGCATTGTCGGCACGCAAAAGCAAACGATACTCGGCACGGGAAGTGAACATTCTGTAAGGGTCAAGGACGCCTTTTGTAACTAAATCGTCAATTAAGACACCGATATATGCCTCGTCCCGGCGCAATATCAGTGGGTCAAGCCCTTTAATTTTTGCAACTGCATTTATTCCGGCAATTATTCCCTGACCAGCCGCTTCCTCGTAACCGGAAGTTCCGTTTATCTGTCCCGCAAAAAATAAATTTTCAATATTTTTTGTTTCAAGTGTCGGCTTCAATTGTGTCGGCTGGCAAAAATCATATTCTATCGCATATCCGGGCCTTATCATCTGGCAATTTTCCAACCCGTCTATCATCCTCAACATTTCATACTGGACATCGTAGGGAAACGAGGTCGCAAGCCCGTTGCAATAGACCTCTTCCGTATCATATCCCTCCGGCTCAAGAAAAATCTGGTGGCGGTTCTTTTCGGGAAATTTTTTTACTTTATCCTCGATGGACGGACAATATCTGGGCCCTATTCCTTTAATTTGGCCTGAAAAAAGTGGTGCGCGATGAAAATTTTCCGAAATAATTTTGTGGGTTTTTTCATTCGTATAAGTGAGCCAGCAGTGAAGTTGTTTCTGCGTTATTTTTTCGGTGAAATATGAAAAGGGTACGGCAGGTTCATCGCCGGGCTGTGCGATACATTTTGAATAATCAACCGTTTTTCCGTTAATTCTCGGCGGAGTTCCGGTTTTAAGCCGACCGATTTCAAAACCAAGTTTTTTTAATGACTCCGAAAGATGCATAGCCGCAAACTCGCCGCTTCTACCGGAGTGAAAAGTTGTTTCGCCTATATGAATAAGTCCTTTCAAAAATGTGCCGGTTGTTATAATTACGGTTTTTCCAAAAAATTTTATTGACGGCTTTGCGATAATACCGATTGCTTTTTTCCCGACGGTTAAAATTTCTGTTGCTTCCGCCTGAATGAACCGCAAGTTTTTTTGCTTTTCAATCGTGTGCTTCATTGTGAACTGATAAAGTTTTTTGTCGCACTGTGCCCTCGGCGACTGCACTGCGGGCCCTTTTGATTTGTTGAGTATTCGGAACTGCAAACCGGTTTTATCGGCGATTTTTGCCATTTCACCGCCGAGGGCATCAATTTCTCTGACCATTTGTCCTTTCGCGACTCCGCCGATGGCAGTATTGCAGGACATCTGCGCGACGGTATCGGCGTTTATGGTAAGAAGCAGAGTTTTCATCCCCATCCTCGCTGAACTCAAAGCTGCCTCGCAACCCGCATGCCCCGCCCCAACCACAATCACATCAAATTTTTCAGGATAAGTGAACATAAAATTTATTTTTTACATATTGCCGAAACAAGATTTTATTAAAATTTCAAGTTCTTTTACAACTGTTTCATACTCGGTGAGGTTCGGTATTTGGTTTTTTAATCTTACATCCCACATTTTTTTATAATTTTTACTTTTTATAGCATTACATAAACTTGTTACATTTATTTCTGTCCCATATTTTTTCCTGAATGATTTTTTGGCATCGCTAATTTTTATTTTTGATTTCAGCAGATACAGTAAATCCCATAAATCACGCGGTTCATCTACCACATCCAGAATTCTACCGATTTTTTCTGCAATTATTGATTCCAAATTATATGTATTCAGAAAGCAATTTAACTTTTTAAAATATTCAAATGAAAAATTTGTTTTTCTATTTTGGGAAGGCAATACAATACTGTCCTCAATAATGTCTATCTTCAGTTCTTTGGTTGAATGAATTTCTGTAATAATATCATATAGGATAAATATTTGCAGATGCCCTCGCTGAGGATAAAAAATACTTTTTATTTTAAGAACTACCGGCAAATGCTTTGATGCTTCATTTAAAATATGTTCAATGGTTTTCTCATAAATACTTAAACTATCGTCGGATTTTAATATAAAATCCAAATCCTCCGAATAACGAAACTCCGGAAAGTACATTTTTTTCAATGCTGTTCCTCCGCGAAATACCAAATTTTTTATCAGAAGAGCACTGTTGCAAAATCGGTTGAGCAATAATTCTATACAAAAGTCCTTTTCAATGGTTTCTTCCGGAACACCGATTTCTTCGCTCAACTTTCTTACATAATTATAATCAATCATAATTTCATGCAGATATAATTTTTAATATCTGTTCCCTCCCGATATTATCAATCAAACGCCAATTATTTCTACCAATACTTTTTTTTATAGAGGTCGGATCTAATAAATCATATCTGTTTGCAATATAAGTTTTCAGTTTTGTAAATGTATCACCGGCATCTATGCCTAGTATTTCAAGAATATAACCCAATCTTTTAGCGACTACTTTTTTATTATATTTTAGCGTGTATTTAGCGAGCCGTTTGAAGTTTATTTTATCTTTAACCAACCAGATACCCTTGGCAACCTCTGTAATCCCACCGCAATATTCTGGGTGGGAAAGCGCATCAACTATCGTTTTTTCAATATCGGAAATGTTGACTGTCGCCGTTTTTGTTATCCATTCGCTTTTTATACCCCATATTTTTTTTTTGTTCACAAATATAAATGAAATTTTATCGGCGATTGCTTTAGGTGGAAATTGTCTTTTTGATGTAACAATAAACATTTTGATAACCGGATGGGTCGTCATTCCCCAGTATTTCATAGCACTATAAAAAGCAATATAGTAATTCTGTGTATTTACAATTTCCTTTGCCATCATATACAAATTGCCGGTAAATGTATCCGCCGAACCAAGTTCCTGTGGAATAATAATGTACTTGCCTTTTTTAAGCCGATGGATTACCTTTCTTTGAATTAAATCAAAAACTAATTTCGCCGCATTCATGCGGGATGTTTTATTTATGCGGACAATATCATCAATCGTAAAAACCGGTTTGTTTTCGTCATAAAGTTTGGCAATAAAATTGGCGCTGATTTTCCCGAGTGTTTTCATTTTTATAAACCTTTTGTGTAATGTAAATTACCCAACAAGTAATATACTATACAATTATAGTTAATTTGTCAAGTGATTTTATCTGAAAAAAATTATTTTACTACAATCACATCAAATTTTTCCGGATATGTGAACATAAAATTTATTTTTTAGTTTTTTTGTAAAGAATTTTTAAGTTTTCTATGGCTTCTCTATTATTAGGTTTAATTTCAAGCACTTTTTTATAGAATCTTTCAGCGGACTTAAACTTTTTCTGGGCATAACAAATATTACCGAGACCTAAAAACATATCAGCACTTTCCGGATGCCATTTTAGTCCTGCTATAAATGTTTCCTCCGCTTTTTTATATTTTCCAAGTTGAGCATACGCCATTGCAAGTAATGGATATGTTCTTTCCCATACGGGGTCAATTTCAAGATACTTATTGTAATTTTCTATTGCTTTTTCCCATTTTTCAAGTTTTGCGTAAATAGTCGCAACTTGATAATGCACCTGGACATAATTTGGCGCAAGTTTTTTCACATCTTCATATTTTTGCAAAGCCCGTTCAGGGTCGCCGGCGTTCCACCTGTCATTATAAACATTTCCCATGAAATAATGCGTCATAATGTAATTCGGGTTGTTTTCTAAAACAAGATTGTAATGTTTAAGTGCCTTTTCCCATTCACCTCGTTTTGAATGAAAAATTGCTATATTATGGTGTACATCCGCGATAAAATACCTCGGAAAATATAAAATTGAGAATGGAATCAAAACAATTCCGACGGCACAAATTAAAACTCTAAATCCTTCCCATTTTTGCGGCGTTTCAGAATATTTTGGACTCACAATAATATTTGCTGTTATACCCGTCAATACCCATACAAAAAATCCCGGTGCAACAAAATAATAACTTACTCCGCGATACAGCGAATTTATCCAAAAAGTAATAATACCTGAGAATAATCCTATGAGTAAAACTTTCTCTGCAATTTCTATTTCAGATTTTAATTTTTTAATAGTATTAGAAAAAATCTCAAACAAAAACCATAAAAATATTAAAAGTCCAACAATTCCTTCCTCACTCCATATTTCTAAAAACTCATTTTCAGCGTGGTCCGTTTCTGTGTTGTGTCTTCCTTCAATCAAAAAAATTTCAGGTTTTCTATATGCAGGATAAACGATTCTGAATGTTCCGATACCGCTTCCTAAAATAGGTTTGTCTTTTATCATTTCAATTGTCGCAGAAAAAATGGCTTTTTTATATCTTATGAGTTCCCCTTTTCCGCGGTATAAAAAAATTCCTAACACAAAAAACAAAAAAACTAAAAATATGAATACCATCAATAAAATCTTTTTGTATTTTTCTGTAACAACATCTTTTTTTATTAAAATCAAACATATAAAAAATCCGATTAAAAAACTTAAAAGCGACAAACTGATAAATGTAAATCTTAAATTAAACAAAATAAGAAGTAACACTATCCCGATAAACCATTTTTTCCATTGATTGTTCCAAAGAAGTGAAAAGAAAAGCGAAAAAACAAGAATCAAATAACCAGCATAAAAGGTCGGATTTCCAAAAGTTGAAAAAATCCTTTTCCCGAATGCCTGCCGCCAGATAAACGGGTCGAGCCCATGTGCAGGATTTGGCGGCCAGAATCTGGTGTCAAAGAATTGTATCAGACCATAAATCGTTGAAACAAGGGTTGCGGTGATTAAAAAGGAAATGATTATATTTCGCTTTTTTTCGTTGAAATCAAGGGAAATTATTACAAAAATACCGACATAAATAATTCTTTTTGTAAGTTCTTCAAATGCGGCGCCTCTAAAATCCGTCAGTAAATATGAAATTATTCCCCATAAAGCGAAAACCAAAACAGGATATAAAATTTTTCTCTGCTCTTTTGTTATTAAAATTTTTCTTTCAATTGATGTTTTTATCAACCACAAACCGATAATTATTGAACCGCCAATTTGAAAAATCGTTATTTTGATTTGGCAGGAATCATATGTTTTTAAATAAAAACCGACAGCAATTGCAAACGCAAGAAAACCGAGACCATAGACGACAAGATTATCTAAAAAATTTATTACCCTTTCTTTTAACGGTAGTTTCGGTTCCGGAATTTTTTTCTGCTGGTCTACCGGAGCAGATAAGATTTCCTGCGATGTTAACTCTGAATTACTTCCATTTTCCTGCATTTTTTTCCTCCGCAAAATGTTTATTCAGACCATTTACGATGACCTTTGAAATTTTTTTTAGATATTCCTTATCTTTCAGGAGTTTTTCGTCTTCTTTGTTTGAAAGATAGCCGTATTCTATCAGAATTGACGGGACTTTGGCGAACTCAAAACCGACGAGTTGCTGCTTGTGCATTCCGTCAACTATAACTCCGGATTTTTTTATTTCTTCATAAACCGTTTCGGCAATTTTTTTTGAGTCGTCTTTATACCACAAAATAGAAACACCGCACTTTTTTTTGCGCGGTGACCAGTTACAGTGAACTCTTAAAAACAGGTCGGCGTTCTTTGAGTTGGCGAACTCTGCGCGCGCCTGATTATCAACGTCCTGACTTTCCGCAGTCCGCCAATAATTTTGTCTGTCACGGGTAAAATAAATAGTTGCACCATTTTGTAAAAACATCTCACCTAAAATTTCGGAAATATCAATTACGATATCCATCTCTTTTACGTCGGAGGCGCTTTTACATCCGTAATTTATAATTTCCCCGTTAGAATTTTTTGCGGCATGTCCCGGGTCAACAATAATAATTTTTCCCGATAATGGCCCGGAATATACAAAAGCACTCAACAAAAAACAAAAAATCAAGATATAAAACCACAGATTGACACAGATTAACACAGATTTTATAAAATTTTTTCTTGTGAAAATCTTGTGTAATCTTGTGGTTCCCAAATTCATATGCTCTAAAATGGCAAGGTATTTACTATTTTTAGCACGCATTGATATTCCGGCTCCTCTCTCAAAATTTTAGCAGTCAAATATCTCTTGAAATATTTTTCAAGCCCGTTTGTGGCAACGGCGACAAGTATATTCTGCTCTAATTCGGGCGTGGTGTTTGATTTTGTTTCTTTTGACTCGCCAATCCAAACGATTTTTTTCTCGGATGCGGCGAAAAGTCCCGATTCAAGTTCAAATTTATAAGAATAACTCATGCTTTTCTGATATTCGCCGAAACCTTCTCTTCCGGTTGATTTTACATTTTTATTAATAATAATCGTTTCACATTTTTTTATAACGCTGATAAGCAAACTGTCAACTTTTAATTCGTTAGAAATTTCATATAATTTTTTAAGGGTTGCGGGATTATTCAAATCATTTATCCTCTTAAAATCACCGATGTTTATTTCTTTACCCCGCATTACATTTTTTACAGTGTCAGGATGGACGATGCGGCGATACTTTTTCTTTCTTAGCAAAATGTTATAAAAATGCTCCGATGTTGCATCAATTATTTTTCCGGCGGTCTCAAAGTCAACTATCATTTTTTCTTCACGACGGCCGAGCCAATCCTTTGATTTGCTTTCTATAATAAGCGGTGATTTGACAAGTGGAATGAATTCGGTTGCAGATGCAGTGGGGAATCCTATCACAGCCGGAAAAACTGCGACAGATTCTAACGATACGGGGGAACTCTGTGCATAAATTATTTTGCAAACTTTTTGTTTCGGACGATATAGATTACACGCCGAAAAAGTTAAAAGTACTAAAGAAATTATAATATAAAGCAATAGAGTGATAAAAATTTTAGTTCTGTCCATATTGAACCTTTCTTAAAATAAAAAATCCGGCAGTTATAAAACCCAAAAGCACAAAAATTGCGATGCGATACTTTATCAAACCAAGCGGCTCAAATATAAAAACAACAAGTCCCCATATCAACGGACCTATTATCGTTGACAGTTTATCCGTTAAACCGTAAAGACCAAAGAACTTCCCCAGTTTTTCAGGAGGCGTAATTTTAACAAGTAACGCCCGTGTACAGACCCATATGCCCGAAAGCGAGGCGCCGGAAATTATACCCACAACATAAAATATGGTTTTTCCGAAACTCAAAATTGCAATTAAAAGCCCCGCACACCAACCCAACAGCACGAGCAACAGCGATTTTTTTGCCCCAATTTTATCCGTGATTGCTCCCCAAAAAAATGAAAATATAATTGCTGAAACAGCACAGAGAATCAAAAATTTTGTGAGTTCTAAATTGTTAAAGCCGATAACTTTATTGGCATATATTGATATAAAAACAATAGTTGTATTTGTCGCATCACTGTATAAAAAATTCGCAAGAAGAAATATAAAAATTGGTTTATGAGCGGTTATTTCGCGAGATAAACCAATCAGTTCCTTTATTGCTGATTTAAGTTTCCCCTTAAATTCAGAAAACAGTATCTTTTGTTTTTCAACATCCTTTATCAAAAAAATTAGAGGAAGTGAGAATGTAAAAAATAAAACTGCCGTCGGGATAAATGCACCCGCTCTTCCGGAAGTATTAACAAACGGCTTTACCATTAAAAGCCCGAGTATTGCACCAATATAACCAAATGCTGTGCCGTAACCGGAAATTTTTCCGATACGGTTTTCGCTTCCCGCAATTTGAGGTATCATCGCATCATAAAAAACAAGCGAGGTATGATAAAAAAAATGGGCAAATCCGAAAAATAAAAGCCCTATCATAAGATTATCAAAAACACCGATAAGTCCCGTAAAAATTGCACAACAGATTATGGTAAAAATCAGAAATGGCATTCTTCTTTTATATTTATCCGAAATTACACCGAAAAGCGGCATCAGAATTACTATAAAAAATGTTGAGACAGAAAGTGCAATACTATAATAAATATCTTTGCTGCTTTTATCCACTACAACCCATAGAGCAAAGTACATTGATACAATATTCATTGAAAATATCGTGTTGGCAAAATCATATAACGACCAGGAAATCACTTTTACCGTTTTATTCACCCTGTTAGACCTCGCTTAAATTAATACTCAAAATCTTCCCCAATTAGACCAAAAGGTCTAACAGGGTTCATTTTCCCAAAAACATATTTAATCCGACTATCATAATAAAAACCCCAAAGATTTTTTTAAGCAGAGGATCGCTTACCGGCTGGGCAAAAATACCGCCGAAATAACCGCCGACAAAAAAACCGAGAGCTACGAATGCGGCGACTTTTATGTTTATATGTCCCGCCTGGTAGTATTTTATGGCAGCAAGGAGCCCTATCGGAGGAATCATCGCTGCAAGAGATGTACCTTACGCCTGATGTTGAGTCATTTTGAAAAAATAAACAAGCACGGGGATTAAAATCGTGCCGCCGCCGATGCCGAACAGTCCGCCCATAATTCCCGCTACCAAACCGACAATTAGATACGCAATGTTGAGCATTTTTCCCTCCGAAAATAAAAAATTAAAAAATTGTACCGACGATAAATCACTACAAATGTAGTGATTTTCACACAGCAGAAAAAAATAAATACTCCGTTTTCAAAAATTACTTCCCGACGCAGAAATTTGAAAAAATCCTGTCAAGTATTTCTTCCGTCGGAACCTCGCCCGTAATTTCACCCAAATAATTCAGAGCACTCCGCAAATCGGTTGCCGTAAACTCTTCCGATAAGCCGTCTTTAACCGACACAATCGCCTTTTCAAGCGAACCTAAAGCATTTTCAACTAATATTTTATGTCTTGTGTTTGTAAGCATAAAATCACTGGTATTTATATCGCTTGTTATAAATAAATTATAAATAATCTTTTTCAGTTCTTCTAAACCCTCATTTTTTGAGGCGGAAATTGTAACGACCGGAGCAGAAATTTCTAATTCGGAAACATTGCCAATTTTAGAAGATTTATCCGATTTATTCAAAACCAAAATAACTTTTTTTGAAACGAGCAGTTCGGCAATGTGAAAATCTTCATGACTTAATTCCGAAGATGAGTCCAATACGAACAGAACTAAATCGGCGGTTTTCAGTGTCTCCTGTGCCCGCTCAATGCCTATTTTTTCAACAACATCGGTGCTGTGTTTTCTTATGCCGGCAGTATCGGTCAAAATCAAAGGAATACCTGAAATGTCAATCGTCTCCTCTATGATGTCCCTTGTCGTGCCGGGAATTTCTGTCACAATCGCCCTGTTTTGTCCGACTAAAACATTCAAAAGCGAAGATTTGCCTACATTCGGCTTGCCTATAATAGCGGTCCTTACTCCATCTCTGAAAATTTTGCCGGTTTGAAATGTCAGAAGTATTTTCTCCAACGCAGTCCCTATTTTTTCAACTTTTGATATTATTTCTTCGCCGTCTATAACCGGCACCTCGTCTTCCGAATAATCAATCGCCGCTTCCATTGTAGCCAATATGTCCACAAGTTCGCTTTTTTGACTGTTTATTTCTTCCGACAGTACCCCGCTTAACTGACTAACCGCACAGGAAAGCGCCGCTTCCGTTTTTGCCTTTATAATATCACAGACCGCCTCCGCCTGTGATAAATCTATCCTTCCGTTGAGATAGGCGCGTTTTGTAAATTCGCCGGGGTCGGCAAGACGAGCACCATATTTAACACACAATTCAAGAGTTTTTTTTAGCGGAACGGTTCCGCCGTGGCAGGAAATTTCCACTATATCCTCGCGGGTATACGATTTCGGGGCTTTCATAACGGTCAGAAGCACTTCATCAACAAATTTTTTACCGTCAGTTATTTTTCCAAGATGGACGGTGTTGGCGGAAAGTTCTTTAATTTTTTTTTTAGATTTCGGATGGAATATTTTGGAAGCGATGTACAATGCCGCAGGACCGCTGAGACGAACAATCCCTATGCCGGCAAAACCTGCGAGAGTTGATATGGCAACAATTGTATCATCAGAATTTATTTTCACCCCGCACCTCATCGACAAAACCCCGTTTAATTAGAATGGGGCGACCATAAGGAAGTCCCTTTAGGGGTAAAACTTCGGAAAAATTAGGGGCGGGACTTCGGTCTCACAATAAGTTTTCTATCCTCGCCTTCGCCTTCGGACACCGTTTCAACAAATTCGCTGTCCTTAAGAGTAAGATGTATTATTTTTCTTTCACTGGATGAAAGTTTTATTTCAACCGGCTCGCCTTTCATTTTTACCCGCTCTTCTATTTCTCTCGCCTTATTGACAGTTTTTTCATTCCTTCTTTCAAGATAGCCGTCTATGTCAAGAATTATTCTTACCCCGCGGCTTTCCTGTTTGCTCAATATAAGTTTCAGTATGTATTCCAATGCTGCTATTGTCTGCCCCTGCCTGCCTATCAAAATAGCACTGTCATCAGATGAGATATATAAGACGATGCCGCGCGGCGATGCCTCTGTGGACACTTTGGCTACAAAGCCGGATAATTCCAGTATTTTTTTGATAATTTTTTCGGCATTTTTTGATATGGCGGCATAATCAACGGCGGGTGGAGAACCAATTTCATCTATTTTTTCATCGCTTTTTGCCGATGCGGTAGTCCCGCCTTTAACTGAAATTTTTATTCTCGCCGGGGAAAAACCCATCAATCCGAAAAGTCCTGATTTTCCTTCGTCAAGAATTTTTATCTCGGCATCCTTTTTGTCAATTCCAAGTTTTTTAAGTCCCTTCTCTATCGCCTCATCTACCGTTTTACCGGTTACCTCAATTTCATTTTTCATAATAAATAGACCTCCAAAATTATGCTTTTACTTTCTTAAAAACAAGCCACTGCTCCAAAACCGTTATGATGCTGTTTGTAAGCCAGTAGATAACCAGACCCGAAGGAAAACCTAAAAACATCACGGTAAAAATTATGGGCATCATTATCATCATCTGTTTCTGTGTCGGGTCGGCGGTATTTGTTGACATCCACTGCTGCAAAAACATTCCTCCACCCATCAATATAGGTAAAATATAATAAGGGTCTTTAGCCGATAAATCCGTTATCCAAAAAATAAAAGGTGCGCCGCGAAGTTCGTAGGCATTTCTCAACATAGTAAAAAGCGCCCAAAAAATAGGCAACTGAACCAGCATAGGAAGACAGCCGCTGAAAGGATTTACACCCTTTGCCTTATAAAGCGCCCAAGTTTCGGAGTTCATTTTTTTATGATCGCTTTTGTATTTTACCTGAAGTGCCTTCACATCTTCCTGAACCGATTTCATTTTCTGTGCGGATGTGAATGACTTTTTGGAAAGCGGATAAAATATAATGTTAAGAATTACCGAGATGATAAAAATCGCCCAGCCGTAATTGTGAGTGAACTTATAGATATAATTCAATGCGGAAAGCGCCAGTTCTCCGAGGTCACCGAAAAATCCGAAATCAACCGCCTTTTCAAGATTCGGCTTTAATCCGTCAACCCTGTTAGAAGTATCGTAGCACGATGTGCCACTTCTAACAGGGTCAACCTTTATTCCTTTGAGATGCGTATAGCCCTTCGGTCCGATGTAGGCAATCGTTGAAAAACTCTTTTTCTCCGACGGCAAAAAATCAATTTTGCCGGTGGAAATTTCCATTAACGGCAACTTTTCCGCTTTTTCAACTTTAATATTTTTAAAGTCATCATTGGTTCGCAAAAAAACAGAAAGGAAATATCTGTTGTCAATGCCCGCCCACTTTAACGGAAATTGATAGTCGCCTGGTTTTAATTTTTCAACTTTTTTTTGAGAGTATGAAATCACTCGCAATAATCTTATATTTTCCTTTAATTCTTTTACATCGGTACCGAGACCGGGACCGACTGACAGCGTTAAACCCTCAAAACTCTGGGGAGATTTGGTTTTATTTGATATGGTATATTTTATATCAACAAGATACGAACCGTTACTGAAATAAAAAGTTTTCTCTATATCAAAATCACCAGCGGAACGGACAAAAGTTGCCTGATATGACTGATTTTTTGTCAAAATGTTTGACCAGATGCCTGTGTTTTTATCGTTCAACAACTTACCGTTTAATACGAGTTCAACCGTGGTTTTTTCTTTCAGACGCTCCTCTTTGAGAAAACAATTTACGATTGATGCTTCGTCCATGCTTAAAACATATATAACATTGTCAGTTTCTATCTGAAATTTTGCGACAGATTTTTGGGATGGAATTGCCGGTGCGAGGTTTTTTTGCCGGGGAGATATTGCCGGCGATACTTCGCGGGTATCCGTAACGGCAGGCGTAGTTACAGGTCTGCGGGATTTAGGTCCAAAAAACCACTGCCAACCGAAAAGAATTACTAATGATAGAATAATTGCCAAAAAAGTTCTTTTTTCCATAACAAGATAAGCCACAGAATGTCACAGAATTTCACAGAAGTTTTTTCTGTGTTCTTTTTCTGTGTGATTCTGTGGCGCTTTTGAAATTCCGATGCTCCAAAATATTCTCCGAGTGAAAATCACTACATTTGTAGTGATTTTGAGACGGCATTTGAAATGAATTACTGCACCGGGTCAAAACCGCCGGGATGCCATGGGCCGCACTTAAAAAGCCGTTTTATCGCTAAAAACCATCCCTTAAAAAATCCGAATTTTTCCAGTGATTCAACTGCATAGACGGAACAACTCGGATAAAACCTACACTGTTTCGGAAACGGTCCTGCAAAAAACTGGTATATTTTAATAAGAAAAATGGATACTGATTTCATTCTTTTTACCGCAGGTACACACAGATTTTCGCAGATTAAAAACATTTACCACTGAAGCACCGAATTACGGAAGCACTGAAATTTTTCCGTGTCTCTGTTTTTCCGTGTTTCCGTGGTATGTCTTATCTGTGTCTATCTGCGTTCATCTGTGGTTCCATCTTCAGAAACCCCGCTTTTTGAAACACCCCTAAAAAATGTTTTTCAATATACCGGTAATTTACCGTCTGCATAACTTCTTTTTGAGGAATTACAATAATGTCCGCGTTTTGCAGTAACCGTGTATGATTGAGACGGAAAACTTCATGAATGAGACGCTTCAAGCGGTTGCGTTTACAGGCATCTCCTAATTTTGAGGAACACACGACGGCCATATGGAAAACATTTTTTCCGTTCGGACAAATATAGAAAACAAATCCGCCGGATAAAAATTTTCGGCAGTTTTTGGATTTTTTTATTTTCGCAAAATTATCGGATTTTGTCAGGCGGTTTAACCGCGATAAACCCATTACGGTATCAGATTTTTTCTGCCCTTATTTCTGCGACGGCTTAAAACATTTCTTCCGCCTGATGTCTTCATCTTAGTGCGGAACCCTTTGTGTTTTTTCTTTCTTCTTACATTAGGATTAAAAGTCGGTTTCATATTTTTTTATTTTAACTTATTTTTTTTATTTTGTCAATAGCAAACATTCGACTGAAAAATGTTTTTATTTTTTTTGCCGTTATTTTATTTTTAAGCTGCGGGATTTTTTTCATCACTTCGTTTTCACCGGCTAAAACACACTCGCGGAATTTTTTTATCTCAAACCATTTTATATTTTGAACCTCCGGCTTGATTAAAAAATCAACATCTCTAATCTGAATCTGTCTCAATACCGAAACGGCTATTTCACTTGTGCGATGGGCGATATCAAAAGCACTTTTCAGTTCATCTCCTGAAACGGCAAAAAGTCCGGCGCTGACATCAACGCCTATTGAGAAATCACAACCGTAATCTTTCAAGACCTTAACGGGAACAAGTTGAACCGCGCCGCCGTCAACTAAAACTCCGCCTTCATATTTTACAGGCGGCATAATTCCGGGAATTGAAATGCTGGAGGATACCGCTTCCCAAATAGGACCTTTTTGAAATATAACCTCTTTTCCCTGTGAAATATCCACCGCCACGCAGGCAAACGGAATTTTCAAATCGCGAAAATCAATGTCCGGCAGAAAAAACTCTATCATCTTGTCAATTGATTTTTTTTCCAGAAACGCCTCTTTAACTCCGGAGAGATAAAAAAACGCTTTCTCTTTTATTTTGCCGAATATCTCAGAAAAAATATTTTTTGATTCGGGAGATGCCATTTTGTCAAATTTTAGTTCTTTGTAAATATCTGTCGGAATAAACCGGGTAACTTTTTTTTCCATCTCATCCGTCGAGAGCCCGTAGCAATACATAGCACCGATAATCGCTCCCATAGATGTCCCGGCAACGAAATCCGGCACAATGCCGTTTTTTTCAAGGACTTTCAGCACACCGATATGAGCGAGCCCCCTCGCACCGCCGCCACCCAAAGCCAGCCCTATTTTAAATTTCTTCATAAAGTTATAATCATATTTTCTTTTTCTGTATCGGTAAAATAAAATCTATTCAACTACTTCCATAGTTGCGAAAGTAGTTGAATACTTACTATCAATCTTGTTTTTTATTATATCAAATCACTTGTTAAAAATCAAGTTTTATTGTATAATTCCTTTTATGAAACTTTTCGGCATTTCGGCGGAAAGATCTTACTGGCTGGCAACAATAGGAATTGTTCTGGCAATCTATCTTTGGTTTTTCCTGATGGCGGTTTCTAAATTTATTGATATAAAAAACAAAAAAATCGTAAAACAGAATGAGGAAGAACTCCAATCGCTAAAAGTTCAAATTACTACACAGCAGAGATTTAAGACGGACACCGTTTCGGCGGAGGAAATCACCCCCGCTCTACCCGACGGCTTATTCCAAATTTATTCTACGCATTTTACTGTTCACTCAACGAACGAACCGTCGCTAAAAGACCTTGCACAATTGACCGAAAAAATTTACGGAACGATAATTTCCGACACAAACCTTTACAATTTCAATCCGCCGGAAAGATTTTTAATTTACATTTATCCCGATGCTCAATCATACAAAGAAAACACGAAACGACCGGAATGGTCGGGCGGATTCGCGGCTAACAGAAAAATTTACACTTTTGAGGGAAAACATTTATCATATATTCTGCCGCATGAAATAACACATCTTATTTTTAACGATTTTATGGGCGTAAAAGCGGTGAAGGTCTCAAAATGGCTCAATGAAGGGCTTGCGATGTACGAAGAAACAAAAAATTCAGATATAAAAAAACCGCTGTTTGACAAAACCAAACGGCTGCCTTTGAGCGAATTTTTGACATTTGATTTTGAGACCGCGGCGACGGAAAAAGTCAATATCTGGTATTCTCAGTCCGAATCGCTGACCGGTTTTTTACTTACAGAATATCCGAAAGAAAAGTTTTACAATTTTTTAACCAAACTGCGCGAGACGAAAAACACCAATGAGGCATTGTTCTGGGGCTATCAGTCGGAATTCAAGAATATGGCTGATTTGGAGAATGCATGGCTAAAAGAATAATTTTTGTCTGCACGGGAAATATATGCAGGTCTGTGATGGCTGAACATATTCTCAAAAAAATCCTTAAAGAAAAAGGCATATCGGATATTATGGTAAGTTCTCGGGGCACGGAAGCAAATTTGGAATACAGAATCTATGGGTATCTTGCGGATGTAATGAAAGGAGCGGGAATTGATTTTTCAAATCATACATCAACGCAAATCACGGAGGAAGATGTCAAAAATTCTTATTTGATTCTGGTGATGGAAAAGCGGCATAAAGAGTTTCTGCAAAAAGAATTTCCACAGATTAAAAACAAAATTTTTATGCTAAAAGAATATGAAGGAGAGGGCGAAATAGATATTGTTGACCCGATTGGACTTCCCCCTCCGGCACATAAACAAAAACTTGAAGAAATAGAGACAACTTTGCACAAAATCCTGCCGAAAATTTGTATCGGATTGTAAAAATTCAACTTTTCTTCTCTGCAACAATAGGGAATAAAACGACTTATACAAATAATATTTTTATCTTAACAATCCGCTAACTACTAAATCTATTGCCTTTTCCTCTTCCAATCCTCGCGCCATAAGCGTTTCAACCTGTTTCTTGTCCACCCTGCCTATTGCCGCCTCATGGGTTACTTTGGCGAATTCATTTGTGACATTGACTATAGGAACGGCCTTTGCCTGGGCGCTGCCTTGAATAATTTCTACACAATCAACGTGCCCTCTTGCATCGGGAGCAGTTGCAATAAGTTCGCTTATGACCTCGCTTTGTGCATTGCCTTTTACCGCAACGCGGCTTTTAATCAGACCCCGGGAAGTCCTCCCTTTAAGGTAACCTGCTTCTCTGATCTTTATTCTGTCATTGCCATAGCCGTAAATTTTAGCTGTCATATCTAAAGTTGAATTATCCATTACTTCTGATTCATAATTCAAATCAAAAACACCAACCCTGCCATGAAGTAAGGAGAAATTGGCAACTACATGACTATTTTTGCCAATTTTTATCCTTGCCTTTGGAATAACCTCTATGCCGCCGGTTTCTCCGTGAAAATGGACTTCATTGTATTCATAATACGCATCGTCCCCGATTTCAATATCCGCTTGCATCTTGTGCACTACTTTTACCGCATTCGGGAAAACACAATGGGCAAGAAGTTTAACACCCGCACCATCTTCAATTCTGGCTTTTATATTAATCTCCTGAATACCTTCTTCGGGCAATACACCAAAACAAAGATGAACAAGGTTTTCTATTTTTATTCCTTTCTCTACTATCAATATTATATCTACACCCGACGGGATTTCCTTCGGCTCTAAAACCAAACCTTTTACCAGATTAGTTCCGATCACTTTATTTTTGTGGACGATTAGATGGGCGATATTGGAGTCTTTAAAAATAGATGGCGAGCCGCCGGCTGTCTCATATGCATCCAGCATTAATTTATAATCTTGCATTATTTTGCTCCTTGAGTCCAATTATCTAACTCTGACGGAAAAACTTTTGTAAGGCAAGGGGCACATTTTTCTTTAAAATATTTACTCACTTCTTTTGATCTTCCTTCCTTTACTATAAAACCGGTGCACATAAGGGAAGTTTTGTCGGCAATCTCCGACACCTCTTCGCGATGGGTGATGAGAAGCACGGTAGTGCCTTGCTTTTTTAATTCATTTATTATTTTAACAATATTATCCAAAGCCAAGATATCAATTCCTGAATCCGGCTCATCTAAAATCGCTAATTTCGGCTTCATCGCAAAAACTGCTGCCAATTCAATGCGTTTTCTCTCGCCGCCGCTCAAAGTTTTATCTGCCTTTCTTTCAAGATAATCTTTTGGCTCCAATAATACATGGCATAACGACTCTTCTATCAGTGCAGGGTTTTTTTCTTTCATACCTACAGAAATATAATCCTTAACCGTTAGTCCTTCGAATCTTGCCGGCTCCTGCCATGCTAATGTAATGCCCATCTTTGCGCGCTTTGAAAGTGAAAGTTCCGTAATATCCTTTCCTAAAAAATAATTTTTCCGCTCTGAGGAATATAATCGCTGCAGCCCATAAGGGCATATGAAAGGCTTGACTTCCCTGCTGCGTTAGAGCCAAGAATAGAGTGGATTGTCCCCTCTTTAACAGAAATACTTAAATCTTTTAAAATCTGCCTTTTCTCTAAATTAAGCGAAATTTTATCAACTCTTAATATCTCCACCCTTCAATTACCTCCGTCACCATTGTTTCATTTAATTCCCTTTCACCGCCTAAAAAATTTAAAAGATCAATAATATTTATAACAATCTAAAAGAGAAACCGGCAAAATCACTTAAAATGGATAATGAAAATAATAATTTTTTTCATACCGTTATAAAAAATTATACAAAATTTTTGGAAAAAATGCAACAAAAAAAATGCAGGACGATTTTTCATTTTTTGGCGGGCTTGCCCCGTTAGATAGAGAATTTTATCTAATGGGGCCTTGTCAAATCATTTAAGAATGTAACCATGGGTGAGAGGGAAATAAGTTATTAACAACATAAGGTTCGGATTTAAAATTTTTGTAAATTTTTCTATTTTTCCCTGTCTGCCGGCGAGGCAGGGAGGCAGCGTCATA
>JACRDL010000068.1 GCA_016218625.1 Elusimicrobiota bacterium | reverse complement strand
GCGCGTGATATTCGAATACGTTGAGATGTATTACAACCGGAAAAGGGCGCATTCGTCTCTGGGTTATATGAGTCCTTTTGAATTCGAACAAAGGTTCTTTTTAACTAAATAAAGAGTCCACTAAACAGGGGAAGGTCACATTGATGCGGCTGAAAAAATGGGTGATTGTGCTTGTGTTGTAAAAGGCGTTAAAAATGTTGACGAATTGCTTGCCGGTAAGGTGGTCGCATTAACAACGGGTGCTCAAAAACTCGGCATTGAAATAGGAATGATCGGTAAAAAAGCATTGGAAAAATTAGTGTAGGTACTTAACATTTGTTAAGTACTTCCGACTATGATGATGAATATCAAGAATAGAATTATAAGGTTTATAGATAAAGCGATTAAAAAAAGAGGAAATCCTCCCACTTTACGCGAAATTGGAAAAAGATTCGGTATTTCACATGTCGCTGCTGGATATCATATAGCAAAATTAGAAAAAGAAGGCAGGATAAAAACAAGGATTGTTGTAAAAAAACGGGCGGCAAGAAGTATAAAAATAATTCACAAATGATTAAGATTGGACAAAAAATAGAGATAGCAATAGAAAAAATTATAACGGGCGGTGACGGTATCGGTAAATGCGGAAATATTGTTGTTATGGTGCCGTATTCCGTTCCGGGTGACAAACTGCAAGTTTCTGTAACTGAAACAAAAAAAAACTTTGCCAGAGCAAAAATAATCTCCGTAATATCTCCATCCTCTCATCGTATAAGTCCGCCATGTCGCTATCACTTTTCATCGCAGGATAAATCCTGCGGCTACCTTTATTGTGGCGGCTGTAATCTTCAAATGACGGATTATAATAATCAAATTGAATTAAAAACCGCGATAGTTCAGGATTTTTTTGATATAAACCCTGTTAGAGATACCATGTCACGGTGTGACATCTCTAACAGGGTAAAAGTTAATAAAATAATTCCTGCAGTTCACCCGCTCAGATATAGAAATAAAGTTCAAATGCCGGTTGGCGGAAAAACCGGCGATGTAATTACGGGATTTTTCCACCCGCAATCACATCGCATCGTGAATATTGAAAAATGTTTATTACAATCAGAAAAGGCGAACGAAATAATTTCAGCGTTAAAAAATTTAATAAACGAATACAAAATTCAACCCTATAATGAAGACAAAAGAGCAGGAATTTTAAGACACATAATTTTGAGGCAATCGTTTGCATTCGGCGAGTTTATGGTTGTGATTGTTTCAAAAACAAATTTTATTCCGCGTATAAAAGAAATCGTTGAAAAAATAACAAAAAAGTTTCCGGAAATCGTATCGGTTTATCAGAATATCAATTATGAAAAAACAAATGTTATACTCGGCAATAAAAATTTCAAACTTTTCGGCTCAGACACAATAAAAGAAAAAATCGGAAGTATAACTTTTGAGATTTCCCCCTCTTCATTTTTTCAGGTCAACACACTGCAAACTGGAAAACTTTACGAAGTGATAAAAAATTTCTGCCAGCTTAAAGGAGATGAGAATATCGTTGATGTCTATTCGGGTGTCGGCGGTATATCAATTTATCTTGCACCTTTTTGCAGGAAAATTACCGGCATTGAGGAGATGTTGTCATCGGTTTCGGATGCAATAAAAAACGCAAAAATCAACAATGCAAAAAAAGTATTTTTTATACGAAGCAACGCCGATTACATTTTAAGAAAATTGGACTTTAGCAAAGCGTCAGACATAGTTATTTTGGATCCCCCTCGCGCCGGCTGTTCGCAAATTGTCTTAAAGTGTCTGTTGAAAATCCATCCGCAAAAAATAATATATACATCCTGCAATCCGGCGACACTTTCAAGGGATGTAAAAATACTTTCCCTGAAATATAAACTTGTTGAAATTCAACCGGTTGATATGTTCCCGCAGACGGCGCATATTGAATGCGTCGCCAAGTTAATAAAATGTTAAACTCGCTTAATCTTTCCGGCGCTTTGGCTTATGCCATCGCAAAAAATAATTATTTATATAAAAATGTTGTTATCCCGATGAACACCGACGAGGATGCTCTTGATATTTCAGAAAGCATAACAACCGTTTCAAAAATCCTTAAATTTCCCGTTCATCAGATTTTGGTTTTTCCGGAAACCGATACTTTTGCCCGTCTCAAAACAATTTCACAAATCTTAAAAAATAAAAATGTAATTCTTTGCGCTTCAACTGCCTCTCTTTCCAAAAAAACTATCAATAAAAAAAACTTTGAGAAATCCGTCATAAAAATCAAAAAAAACGATACTGTTGAACGTGAACTTTTTATTTCGCAGTTAATAGAAAATGGTTATGAAAGGGCTGACATAGTAACCGCTGTCGGTGAATTTGCCGTCAGGGGCGAAATTTTAGATGTATGGAGTGCCGAATTTAATTTGCCGTGCCGGCTTGTTTTTAATGTGTCAACTATTGAAGCAATAAAAAATATTGATGTTGCAAGTCAGCGTTCAATTTCGGACTTGAACGAAATTGAAATAATACCTTCAAAAGAATTGGATGCGGCGATGATTTTTGATTACTTTCAGAACGGTTCCTTCGGTATTTTTTCGGAAATTGATATTATTTCACATTTACCCTCTTTCAATTTCAACGGCAACATTGAACAATTCATCAAAAAATATGAACAATGGCACAATGACGACTTTCAAATTTTCATAGTTGCGAATAACGACGGCGAGAAAAAACATTTGTCGGAGATTTTAGGCAGTGTTTATGAAAAATCCATTTTTATCGGCTCGCTCGCATCAGGTTTTATATTGAACGACGACAAAATTGTTTTTGTTACTACCAATGAGATTTTTTCAAGATACAAAGTGCGTCTTCGCCCTCCGAAGTTTTTTAAGGACACGGGTGTTCCGATTGAAACGCTGTCCGATATAAAAAAAGATGACTTTGTAGTTCACGAAAGATACGGAATCGGGATTTATGACGGTCTTAAAAAGATAACCGCCGGCGGCATAACTTGCGAATATATTTCAATTTTGTATGCTGACAATGACAAACTATATGTTCCGGTTGGCGATTTCAACCGCATCCAGAAATATTTTTCAATCGGTAAAAAATTGCCGAAAATAAATCCGTTAGACAGCATTTCATGGGAAAGAATAAATGCTGTTGCCTCCGATGCTGCAAAAAAAATGGCGCAACAACTTTTACAGATTTATTCGGAAAGGTTTAACGTACAGAGGCAGCCGTTTATAGCGGATTCAAATTATGAGAAACAGTTTGAAGAAGAATTTATTTACGAAGAAACGCCCGACCAGAAAAAAGCCGTTGAAGATATAAAAAAGGATATGACAGGATATGTCCCGATGGAAAGATGTATTTTCGGCGATACAGGTTTCGGGAAAACAGAGGTCGCTATGAGGGCAGCATTAAAATCTGTTTTGTCGGGAAGGCAGGTATGTATTCTTGCACCGACGACAGTTCTTGTTCAACAGCATGAACAGACATTTAATGATAGGTTTGCCGACTGGCCCGTAAAAATTGCAACGCTCTCAAGATTCAAAACAAAAAAAGAGCAGATTGAAATTATAGAAAAATTAAAAGAAGGAAAAATAGATATTGTTATCGGGACGCACCGTTTATTAAGCAAAGATATTTCATTTAACAATCTCGGACTTCTAATAATTGACGAAGAACACCGCTTCGGAGTTGCCGACAAGGAAAAAATAAAATCAATTAAAAAAAATGTTGACTGCCTTTATCTTACCGCTACCCCCATCCCCCGCACGCTTTCAATGACGCTTGCGGGAATAAAAAATATGTCCGCAATTTCTACGCCTCCTTTGGGACGTCAGTCGGTTGAAACGACGCTTTTGGAATATGATGAAAAAACAATAGCCGATGCGATTATGTATGAAATTTCCCGCGGCGGTCAGGTCTTTTTTGTTCACAATAGAATCGGAACAATAGAAAGTTGCGCGACACATCTAAAAAAACTTCTCCCGCTTGTAAAGTTTGATTTTCTTCACGGAAAAATGACACCGTTTCAGATTGAAGAAAAAATGCTGGGATTTCTGAATAAAGGTTTTGATTGCCTTATTTCCACGACGATTATTGAGGCAGGATTGGACATCCCCAATGTTAATACCATTATAGTTTCCGAAGCGGAAAATTTCGGTCTCGGTCAACTTTATCAACTGCGCGGTCGGGTAGGTCGTTCAAAAACCAAAGCATATTGCTATCTTTTTTTTAGAAAAGAAAATCTTACCGAAATTTCAGAGAAACGGCTTGCAGCACTTAAAGAGTTTGCAAAATTAGGTTCGGGTTTTCGTCTTGCGTTAAAGGATTTGCAGATAAGGGGAGCCGGAGAGATTTTGGGAAGACGGCAACACGGCTATATTGATTCAATCGGATTTGATATGTATCTTCGGCTTTTGGAAAAACACTCAAATGAAATTAGAGGAGTGAAAACGCAGGACTTGATAAATCCGGAAATTAATATTTCGCTTGATGCCTTTATCGGCGACAATTATATCAATGATGAGAATCAAAGAATTTCATTCTATAAAAGAATTTTAATGGCAATGACCCAAAAAGATCTTTCTGAAATTAAAAATGAAATAGAAGATCGTTTCGGAAAAATTCCAAAGGAAGTTGAAAATCTTTTTGAAATAGGAAAAATCCGTTTTGTTGCAATTAAATTAGGGATACTGAAAATTACTTTTACACATTCTTCGGTGCAAATTAAATTTTCTTCCGACACATCAGTTGAGCCGTCAAAAATAATAAATGTTCTGAAAAACAAAAAGTTCAGGTTTATAAAAAATGATTTATTGGAAGTGTTTTTGGACACAGCGTTATCCCCAGAAAAAAATCTTAACTTTGTAAAAAATCTCTTGCATTCTTTTCAATAATTATGTATAATTTCAAAATTGGAGGCAAATATGAAAAATAAGTTCGGAAGTTGGAAGTCGGAAGTGGGAAGTGGTTTTATGGTTCTACTACTTACTACTTACTACTCGCTACTTACTGTTTCTATCGGTTGTTCAAAAAAATCCGGAAAAATTCTGGCACAGGTTGGCAGCGAAAAAATTACCGTTGAGGAGTTTGAAAAAACGGTTGAAAATGCTCCGTATACCTTGCAGGAATATCTGTCCACCGAGATAGGACGTAAACAGTACTTGGATGCAATGTTGAAAGAAAAGACCATACTTGTTGCAGCAAAAAGTCAGGGTATTCAAAAGAGACCTGCTGTAAAAAAACAGTTATTGGAAATAGAAAAACGACTTAAAGATAATTATGAGAAACTTAAAAACGAAATAATTATGAATGAACTTTTAAAAGAAAAAGTTGTTTTAGGCGACAGCGAGGTTAAGGACTATTACGAAAAACATAAAGAAGAATTTGAAAAACCGACTGAAATAAAAGTAAGCCATATACTTCTTCCAACGGATGAAGATGCAAAAAAAATTATGGAACGACTCAAAAAAGGCGAGGATTTTGCAAAACTTGCGAAAGAAAATTCAACTGATAAAACGACTGCCGTCAAAGGCGGCGACCTCGGGTTCTTCGGAAGAAGACAGTATGTAAAAGAGTTTGAAGAAGCGGCGTTTAATCTTAAAAAAATCGGCGACATTTCCGATATTATAAAAACGCCGTTAGGGTATCATATCATAAAACTTACCGACAGAAAACAACTTAAACCGCAAAAACTGGACGATGTTGAAACGGAAATTAAACAGGTTCTTCAAAAGGAAAAGTTAGACAAATGGTTGAATGAAATTTCAAAAAAATATAAGGCGAATGTGAACTATGAACTTCTAACGAAGCCGGTTGAGAAAACGGAACAGGAGAAAAAATGAACAGAAAATCCGGAAGTCGGAAGTCGGAAGTCGGAAGTCGGAAGTTGATACAAGTAGTGTTTTTACTTACTACTTACCACTTACTACTCGCTACTTGCTGTCTTTATTCCGCTGTTGTCAATAAGGCAATTGCAAAAGTTAACGACGATGTGATTTTACAGTCGGATTATGATGAAGCAGTAAATCCCATAATTTCCCAGATAAAAAAAACCTACGGCGAAGTGATGTCACAGGAAGATATGGACAAAAAAATCGCTGAGATAAGAAAAGAACTCCTTGACCAGATGATTGACCAGAAACTGCTTTTGCAGGAAGCGAAGAAAAAAAATATAAAGGTAACTAAAAGAGAAGTTGACGATGGAATGGAAACAGTAAAAGATAGGTTCAAAAGAAAGAACGGGAAAACACTAACTGCCGTTGAAGCGGACGCAGAGTTTAACTCTGAGTTAAAAAAGCAAAATCTTACTATGGCAAAGTTCCGTGATAAACTCCGCGAAGATATTATGGTTAACAAACTTATTGAAGATGGAGTCGTCAGAAAAGTTACCCCGCCTTCCGACGATGAATTAAAAAGTTATTATGAAAAAAACAGGGATAAAATTGATGAACCGGAAAAAGTTTCTGTCAGGCATATTTTAATACGGGTTGAAAAAAATGCTTCAACAAAAGAAAAATCACAGGCACTGAACAAAATAAAAGAAGTTCAAATGAAACTTAAAAAAGGCGAGGATTTCGCAAAACTTGCCCAACAGTATTCGGAAGACCCCGGCAGCCAGAAAAACGGCGGTGATCTCGGTTTTATCGTAAGAGGTATGATGGTTAAGAATTTTGAGGATACGGCTTTTAAGACGCCGGTCGGAGAAATTTCCGATTATTTCGAGACCGAGTTCGGGTATCATATATTAAAAGTTGACGCAAAACAGGCAAAACAGAAACGCAGTTTTGAGGATGTTAAGTTAAATCTTGAAAAATATCTTTTGGCGGAAAAAAGACAGGAAGAGTATGAGAAATACATAAAAAATCTTCGCGATAAATCAAATATATCTTCTGAAGTAAAGTAATAAATGATTAAACCCGCCATAGCGATAACCATCGGTGACCCTGCAGGTATAGGCCCCGAAATTGTAAAAAAAGCCACATCGGACAAATCAGTTCTTAAAATCTGCCGTCCTATTGTCATCGGTACATCAATAAATTTTGTTCAAGGATTTCCAACACGTAAAAGCGACAAAGCCGCCGTAAGTTTTTTAATCAGGGCATTAAAACTTGTAAACCCTGTTAGAAATCCCGCTTTGCGGGACGCCATTTCTAACAAGGTAAAGAATAAAGGGTATAAACCCTGTGTTATCAGCGCTCGCTCGGAAATGAAAACAAAATTTCATTTCACTCACTCGCTTGATAATAAAAAAGTTGATGCAATTGTAACCGCTCCGGTATCAAAATCTGCATTTACTCCTTTTGGCGTTGCCGGTCATACTGAATTTCTGGCAAAGAAGACCGATTCAAAAAATGTAGAAATGTTAATGGTCTCCGTTGATAAAAAGGTTCTTCTTTTGACAAGACATATTCCGTTAAAAGATGTATCAAAAAATATAAGTAAAGAAAAAATAGTAAAAAGTGTTATTTTCGTCGCAGAGTTCATAAAAGAAAAATTCAAAATAAAAGTTCCGAGAATAGTTGTTTGCGGACTAAATCCGCATTGCGGTGATAATGGATTAATCGGCGCCGAAGAAAAGAAAAAAATAATTCCGGCAATAAAATCTCTTATCAAAAGAGGTCTTGATGTGGCGGGACCGGTAAATCCCGAAACCGCATTTTTAGATACGAAGTCCGATTTAATCGTCTGTATGTATCATGACCAGGCGATGCTTCCTTTGAAATTGTTAAATCCGGATAAAATAGTAAATGTTACCGTCGGGCTTCCGTTTATCCGAACCTCGCCGGGCCACGGAACTGCATATAATATCGCCGGAAAAAACAAGGCAAATCCGCAGCCGATGATTGAAGCGATAAAACTTGCTTGCCACTTGACAAAAAACAATTAAAAATGTAAAATTGAAAACAGAAGATGATTGTGATTTTTATCTTTCAACTTTTAATTGCAAATTTTTAATTTTTAATTGGTGTTTTTATGTCTGATGTTCTTGTATTAAACAAAAAATTTTATGCTATTCACATAACAACCTGGCAAAAAGCGTTTTCTCTTTTGTACATTGACCACGCCAGCGTTGTTGATGAGGAATATAAAACATATTCGTTTTCTGACTGGAAAGATATTTCGCAGGAAATTTCCGGACACCCGTCCGGTTTTGTTCACACCCCCTCTTTTAAGATAGCAATTCCGGAAGTAATACTTTTAAGATTTTACGACGAACTTCCCCCTATGGACATAAAATTCACAAGAAAAAACATTTATGAACACTATAGATACAAGTGCTGCTATTGCGGGAAGAAAAAAACGACCAGCGAGTTAAATCTTGAGCATGTAATTCCGGTAAGCCGCGGCGGCGCAACCGATTGGTTAAATGTCGTGATTTCCTGTATCCCTTGCAATCTTAAAAAAGCAGCAAGGACTCCGCAGGAAGCAGGTATGAAACTTCAGGTTGTACCCGGAAAGCCGGATTGGAAAGGTCCGATATCGCTTTGTTTTAAGACGGGTTTGAAAATGAAGGCATCCTGGCAAAAGTTTATTGATAATGTTTATTGGAATGCGGAGTTAGAGTAAGAGGCGCTCGCAAGCAAATTTTTTTGAGACGCTCGTCAGAACTCGCTCTGCAATTTGCTCCTGGAAAGAAGATGTCGCAAATTGAGGCTCTTCAAAAATTTCTTGCTTCGCTCACGATAAAAAGGATAAGATGTATACCCGCCTTGGACAGAACTTCCTTGTTGATAAAAACATCGCAAAAAAAATCGCAAAATCCGCCGACATTTTATCTTCGGATACCGTTATTGAAATAGGTCCGGGTAAAGGAATATTGACAGAAGTACTCTCCCAAACATCCAAAAAAATAATAGCCGTTGAGATTGACAGAAAACTTGCCGAAGAACTTATTGAAAAATATAGAAATCAAACAAATATAAAAATCGTAAATGCAGATTTTCTGAAATATAATCCTCCCAAAAAACTAAAATTGAAATTTGTCGCCAATCTGCCTTATTATATTTCGTCAGCAATCATTGAAAAAATTTTACATCTGAATAACTGGGATACGGCAGTTTTTATGATACAAAAAGAGGTAGCTGACCGGATTATCGCCCCGCCGGGTTCTTGTGATTACAGCGTTTTATCTATTGCCTGTCAGATTTTTTGTTCGGTCGAAAAAACGTTTAATGTCCCGGGAACATGTTTTCACCCGAAACCGGAAGTAACATCAACGGTTGTGAAACTGAAACGGCTGAAAAATCCGCTCATAAAAAAAAATGAGGAAAAAAAGTTTTTTAAGATTCTAAAGTCGGCTTTTTTACACAGACGAAAAACAATATTAAACTCGCTTTGTTTATCACTACATAAGGATAAAAAAAATCTTGAAGAAAAAATATTAGAGTCGGGAATATCTCCGCTGTGCCGTGCAGAAACGATTTCAATAGAGGGGTTTGTAAAATTAGCAAAAGTTTTGACTTGACAATTTTTTAATTTTGGGTTATACTTATTTCGGGGGCCGATATGAAACACAATAAAGAAGCAAAGCTTCGCTTTGCGGCTACAAAAGGTTTTACTCTTATTGAGTTGATGATTGTTGTCGCGATAATAGGTATTTTACTGACGGTTTCTATCGCCAAGATGGGCGGTATCCTGCAGAAAATAAAAATTGAGCAGGCGAAGGGACAGATGAAGGCACTGGCAATATCACTCAAAGAGTTTTATATTGATGTCGGATGTTTCCCGCCCTTAAAAGCCACAGAGAGGGCATGGTCTCTTTCATGTTTAGGCAACGCGGTTACCGGAGGGACGGGCAATCTAGCCGCTCCGCAGGCAGACACAATGATTCCTTGGGAAGATTATCTGATAAGAAATTTGAACGCACTCAATGGTTTAACCAATTCTAAAGCAGGAGGACCATATATAAGTAAATGTCCGAATGACCCGTGGAGACACAGGTATCTTTTTAGAAACTCGGGAGATTTCAATGATATACTCCCTGCAATTATATGTATGGGACCTCAGGGGATAAATAACGGCGTAAATATCAGCAATTCAACTTTTTTGCCGAAGATATGGAATATATGGGAGCCCAACTGGAAGACAAAGTACCCGCCTGATAAAGAGGGTTTTTCTTTTATTCCCCGCGATGAAAATCCCGCCAATCTTCCACAGAACGGCGGTAACGATTATTTAATCGTTTTATGGATGGGAAGTAAATAGTAAAACTATCAAAAACTATTATGAAAACCAGATGGCAACTATTTTTAGCACTTGCTTTGGGTTTTTCATATGCTTTATTCGTATCTATTACTTGTGACGACAACGAACGCTCACGGCTTGCGTTAACTTATTCAATTGTTGATTTCGGATGTTTGAATATAGACAGGTATCATACAGATATTATAGATAAAGCATATTTTAGAGTATCGGAATTTCAAAAGCGCCACAGAATCACACAGAAAAAGAACACAGAAAAAAAATCTGTGAAATTCTGTGACATTCTGTGGCTATCTTGATAATAGATTTTATACAGATAAAGCGCCCGGACTTTCCTTCCTTGCGGTTCCTTTTTATGCTGTATTTAGATTGGTAGGTTTCCCACCTGCGCCATCTCCGATTTACAGGCGTATTTTTTGTTTTCTGTTTTCGGCAGTACCAACGATGCTGCTTATTTTTTTTATAACTGATTTTTTGGAAAGCCAAAATATAGAGATAGTCCGAATTAAAACGATTATCATTGGATATTCTCTTGCAACACTCGCATTCCCGTTCTCAATGGTTTTTTATCCATATCAGTTGGTCTCGTTTTTGTTATTTGCTGCATTTTGTTTTATCTATAATAATAGAAACTATTTTTTATCAGGGCTCATGTGTGGTTTTGCTGCTATAAGCGACTATACAGTTTTTCCTGTTCTACTTTTGTTTTTGATATATATATTATCGCATAATAGAAAACTTTGGTTGAACTTTACTTTAGGGCTAATACCGTTTATTGGTATATTGAGTATCTATAATTGGCTATGTTTCGGTAATTTTTTCACATTGGGATATAGTTATGAATTCGTACCTCAATTTCGACTGGAGATGGGAAAAGGGTTGTTTGGTATCGCAAACTTTTCAGTCCGTAATTTTTTAGAAATAATTATAAAACCGTCCCGCGGTCTGTTTTTTTATTCCCCGTGGCTGATATTGGCAATTTTCGATATTAAAAAATTCTATAAGCAGAGTCAAGCCGAATTTTTTTTATTTTGCACGATTATTCTCTATTTTGTTGCTTTAGGGGCTGCATACTGGGATGTTAGTGGCGGAGAAATTATAGGTCCTAGATTTTTGATACCGATGCTGCCATTTCTTATTAGTTTTGTTGCATTTGTAAAACCTAAAAAATCAGGTTTGTTATATTTTTTAATTGGAATTTCTTTTCTGATTTTTTTTGCTGTGGTTTCAACAGACATTCATTTGCCAGGGAATGATTCCAATCCAGTACTAAATTATGTCTTGCCAAAAATTGCCGGATTAGAATTTATATTATCGCCGACAGTTATTATTTTATATATTGTATTCCTTATTGGCATGTGTAAACTTGTTTTTTCAAGGATTGAAGTAAAAAAGTATAATTATTCCCAATGATATGAAAGGTCCGAACGGTATGAAGTCGGATTTTTTTTTATTCCCGATTAAAATTAAAAATAACCCCGTTAACCCGCCGATGAAACAGGCAATAAGAATCGCCAAAAAAACATTATGGCATCCAAGAAAACTTCCGCCTGCTGCGAGAAGTTTTATATCGCCACCGCCCATCACCTCTTTTTTGTAGATTTTTTCTCCTATCCATGCAACAAGAAAAAGAAACGTGCCTCCGAACAATGCGCCTTTCAGAGAGTTGAGAAAATTTAAGGAAACTATAGGATTAAAAAAACTTGAAGCGAGTCCGAAAATCAAAAGCGAAATTGTTAAAATATCAGGAATTATTCTCAAATGCAGGTCAATGAATGAAATAATGATTAGAAGGACTGAAAGGATTAGAAAGATTAAAAAATTAAATGAGATACCGAAATTCAGATATCCGGAAAGAAATAATAGACCCGTCAGAAGTTCAACAATGGGATATTCAAAGGAAATTTTTGTTTTGCAGTTGCGGCATTTTCCGCCTAAAAAGATAAAACTTAATATCGGCAGGTTGTCAATACATTTTATAGGAATCAGGCATTTCGGACAGTGCGAGGCGGGTTTTACAATTGAGTTCCCGTAGGGCATCCGCCGGATAACGACATTGGAGAATGAGCCGAAAAACAAACCGAGAATAAAAATAAATATTTCTACCATGAAGATATAATTTTTCCTGTTGTATCTGTGTGAGTGCAATTAACCCATACATTCCCGAACATATTTGAAGAAGAATCTGGATAAACCCACCCGTCCGTCAAACTGGCATCATTATCTGTTGCCGTTTCTCCGCTTCTTTCGGGATGATTATACGACCCTATTCTCACCGGCGGAAGTTCTTCAAGATATTCTGGTATAATTCCATCCGTCATAGTATTAGGATACACTCCTTCATTTTTGGCATAATATGTTTTTATACAGGAACGCAGAACTCCGAGATTTCCTTTTGTGGACCCCTCTTTTGCCTTTCTCATCAGTTCCGCAAATCTCGGGACTGCAATTGCCACAAGAGTTCCGAGTATGGCAACAACAACCATCAGTTCAATAAGGGTAAATCCTTCATATTTGCGATTTTTTTTAATAAAATCACGCATAAGTTTATTATATCCATAAAAAAATAAAAGTCAATTCCATTTTATTATCAAGCGAGCGAGTGATGATAACACAGGGTTTAATACCAAAATAGAGTCCAGAGTTTGCTCTGGGGTTAAATACCCTTTATTTTTCTTGTAGTAAACGTATTAACTTTTTCGCCTCATATATTTGCCTACTATCAGTTCCGCTTTTTACAAAACTGTTCAGATATCTTAATGATTTTTCGCGTTCGGGTTTGACTTTATAATAAAAACGCCCCAGCAGAAAATTAAGATGAGGATTAGCAGGATTAAGTTTCTCGGCTTTTAAAAATCGCTCTTCTGCGTCTTCTATATTTCCCTGATTCAGGCAAATGCATCCCTCAGCGATGTAAAATTCGGATATTTCAACAGGCGAAAGTTTACTTAAATAGATTTTTTCATAATAGTAATTTGTTACGGAAACGGCGGCGGAAAATGAGACAAGCAGTATTCCGTAAATAAGATTTTTATTTTTTGTAAAAAATGTGACATCTTTGAAATGCGGTTCTCCCGCGTCTGTTCCAAAAATTGAAATTAACCCGCAGGCAATTACCAACGGAAATATCGGAAGCCATAACCTCACCTCCGCTACAATTGACATCGTCCAGTGAACTATCACAAAAAAAGGTACAAAGAGCAATGCCCTTTTTAGGAACTTCGGAATTTTTGTATTTTTCCAAACAGATGCTAAATAAATTAATGGATAGCCGAAAAAAAGGAATGCATAAATATATGAATTGATATGTTTTGTATTATACCAGAAATATGAGGAAAACGAATAGTACTGCTTTACTGTGTAGATGACCCGAAGCATCAAATAAGCCCCTGTTGATATCGCAATGAATAAAACAAATTTTGTAACAAGTGCTTTTATCGGAAGTTCGTCGTATCTATAAAACAACCATATCAAAGGAAGAAGAACGGGCGTTTCCCTGTTGAGCATTGATATAAAAAGTAGCACGGCAAACAAAGAATCCTTTCTTTTTTCAATCAGGATATAGCCGATGAGAAAAAAACTTAAATTCGGCATATCCGCCGGTTGCATATAATAATTCAGATATGTCAGAGGAACCGCCGAAAAGAAAAAAAGCACACCAATAATACAAATTACTGTCTTTAGCCATTTACTCAAAAAAAGATGAAGTAATAAAGCGCCGGACAGCGTAAATAAAAATCTCAAAAAAAGATAGGATAATTTGAAGGACAGCCCGCACTTTATAAAAAGTTCCGCCAGATAATATGTTAAAATGCGGTATTGAACGGGAGCGGGTGCGTTGCCGGATGTTACGAGATTGTGAAGTGCAATTCTTCTATCCAGATGAGGAGTATCAATCAGGTAATTGTGAATAATTACCGTAATAATTACCAAAGGCAGATAAAGACCCACCAGTTTTACAAAATTGAGCCCCGCTTTGTTTTCGTCTGAATCATACATATATTTTTATTGTATTCATTAAAAAAGGATTGTCAAGAAAAATTAAAGGCGATTGCGTTAAACAGAATTAAATTTCCCAACAGAGGAACAAAATCGGCGGCAAAACCGAAAGGAACAATAGAATAAAGTGAATAGTGAAATGTTATTGAAAGAAATATCAGACAAAAAAGAAAAAGACCTCGCGCTGTTTTAATTTTGCTGTAAAAAATCAAAATTGCCGGGAAGACAAAAACCAGTGAATACACGAGCGCATTCGGAAGTATTAGTACGGACAATAAAATTACAAGCGAAAAAATTTCCAAGTTGTTAAGTTTTGCCCGTTGTAAAAAAATTATCGTTAAAAGGGCAAGAAAGGTGAAAAAATAAAAGATATAAAACAATGGCGGCGAATTGATAATTACGGCGTTAAACAATCTGTTATCCAAAAATATTCTTCCGAATAATCCGAAAATACCTTTATTTAACGGTATGATGTATCTATTTGAGTTTTCATTCACCGTTGACATTGCAGCCAAAAAATCGGAATAAATTTCAGTAGGGAAAAGCAGGAGCGAAATTATTACAAAAACGGAAATAGTCAAAGCAAGCCATTTGACCGCCTTTAAGTTTCGCCTTATCAAAAAATACAACGAAAATATAATAGGCGTAAGTTTTATGAGCGTCAAAATGCCGACGATGATACCGATAAAATCTTCCCTGTTTTTGACAATAAAATAAAATGAAATATATAAAAAAAACAGTATCAATATGTCCATTTGTCCGACAAAAATACAGAGAAAAAAAGGATTGAAATTGTAGAGTAGCAACAATAAAAGCAGTTTGTCAAATTTTTTGTTTAATTTAAGAATTTTTACGGCAAACCAATAACCCAATAGGAAAAATAAAAGCAGATTTAATAAAATCCAGAACCATTTTGCAATGTTTACAGGCAGCAGTATAATTGGTGAGAAAAAAATCAGAAATGTGGGCGGATAGATAAAGTATAATCCCGTACCCTTAACAATATATTCAATAGCAAAATACGGGGAAAGCCCGAACTTAAAAAAGTTGCTTGTTGCTTCATAATAAACTGAAAAATCCACCGATTCATTAAGCGGTTTTTCTTTGTGATGTCTCGCATAATCAAAACTGTTCAATACAGCAAGTATAATTAATAGAACTAAAAAAAACTTTTTCATAATATATACAACGATTCAAACAGATTATAACTGCGATTCAGACGGATAGTGTCACAGATTCAGACAGATAAAAATCCGTTTACATCCGTGCTTTTATCCGTTTGCATCGTCTTTCTACAATAATAAAAAAACCCTCCAAATTTTAGTTTGAAGGGTTTTTTAAGACATGCTTAAGCCATTACCAAGATGTGATATAAGCGCCTTTGGTGTCATATTGAGAAGAAATTACATGCATTTCACCCACAGCGCTTCCCCTGTACCACCAACAACCTTGGTTACCAGGTACATTTAAACCAGAGGTTTGAATGCTTGAACCATAAACGGTATCTGTTTTATCATTAAGCCCTGTGATACCGAGTTTGACCGATGGCATCTTGTCCAAGTATTTGGTCAAGAATGGACCGTTAGAGTTGCTGAAAGTTATGATAGCAGCCTCATAACCATCTGTACCTTCGCTGTTCGCAAGTCCGTCAGTGCTTGCAACCGGATACACGCCTTCCTGCTCGCCGTAGTAAATGGTAAGTGCGGAACGGAGTGCGCCGAGCGACCCCTTTGTTGAACCCTCTTTTGACTTTTTGATGAGGTCGGCGAATTTAGGAATTGCGATTGCTGCCAATATACCAATAATTGCGACCACGATCATAAGTTCAATAAGAGTAAAACCTTTTTTTGTTTTCATTTGTTTTCACCTCCTTTTTTTATGGCATTCCGGCGGAGACAATATCATCTCCTCCACTTAATAATATACAATATAATTAAAATTTTGTCAAGTACTTTTTTAAGAGTTTAAGTTCAAGGTGTTAGTGCAACACCTGATTGAAAACCTGCTATAATAGGCAGGTATGAAAAAAACATATAAACATTTAACGGAAGCAGAACGTAATTTAATTGTCGTAATGGTGAATCGTAACAAATC
>JACRDL010000067.1 GCA_016218625.1 Elusimicrobiota bacterium | reverse complement strand
AATTTATGACGCTGCCTCCCTGCCTCGCCGGCAGACAGGGAAAAATAGAAAAATTTACAAAAATTTTAAATCCGAACCTTATGTTGTTAATAACTTATTTCCCTCTCACCCATGGTTACATTCTTAAATGATTTGACAAGCAACGAACGGTGCAGGAGAGGGAACATTATCTCATGGTGGCCGATGAAGTAAAAACCGTTGTTTCCTGCGGGGCGGGACACTACATTTTCAAAAGCGCGGTACTGGTAATTCATATCAAAATTAGCAGCGGTAAAATTTCTTACTTTATATCCGAGGTTCCTTACAAGATTTAATGCTTTAAGAAAGACCTCGGGAAGTATAACGGCAGAACCAAAATTAAGTATTACCCCGCCTTCAAGTTTTGATACAATTTCAGAAAATTTCAGAAAATCATTGTAGGATGTTTTACCCCAACTGGCACCGTCGCATTCCGGATGCTGATAAATTATATCCGTTCCAATACCTACATGAACCGTCGCGGGAATTTTTAATTTATACGCATTGCCAAAAATACTTTCCTTATAAAACTTCAATTTTTTTTCATTTTCCATTTTCCCAATCGCCTCGCCTAATCCAAGATTCCTTTCAGCACCATATTTTACCGCTTCATTTATAAATTTTCCGGTTTCAAAAACCATCCCGAATTTACCGTCTTTTAATTGTTTTTCAACATCCTCGGAAGTTTTTCCGCAATAAGCAAGTTCAAAATCATGAATAATAGAAGCCCCGTTTGTCGCTATCGCCGTAATGATATTTCTTTTCATCATATCAATAACAAACCGGGAAAGACCGCATTTAATTATATGCGCCCCGAACATAAAAATTACGGGTTTTTTATTTTTTCTCGCGGCAATAATTCTTTTTACAAGTTCCTTAAAGTTTTTTCCGGCGAGGACATTCGGAACTGTCTCTAAAAATTCTTTTTGGACGGGATTGGCGAACATACTTAACCGCACCTTGCTTTTTCTTTTTTCAAGCGAACATCTTTTTACATTTTTAAGGTTTAACATTTTCCCCCTCCGTTTTCAATTCCGCAACAATTGAGCCGACGGCAATCTCCGAACGCATTTTAACGGGTATATGATACTCGTCGTCGGTCATCCAGATAAGAACCCGCCCTTTTTGCATAAAGATTCCCGCATCCTGCAAGTCCGGCTCAACTATAATTGTTTCGTATTTTTTCCCGTCTATTTTAATTTTTTCCCTATCGTGAGTTATCACTTTCATTTTGTAATTTTTTTTATTTGAATTGACGCCTAAAGCAAAAATATCTTTGGGTTTAATTTCCTGCAGGCGTACCCAATAAAGTGCGGCAAGGACATCTAAAACATTTTCCGGTATTTCAAAACTTTCACCTTTGTTGTTTGTAGCCAGATGTTTATCCTGGTCGTAATCCGTTCTTTTATCTCTTTTATATCTACCTTCGGAAATGTGCTGCTCAAAAGCAATTGAACGAAATTTTTCCGCGTCAACCCATGAGTTTGTAAAATCCCGCACCTTAAAAAATACATCAAAAAACGGCGCCGACTTTGCTTCCGAATAAATATGGTATGCCTTTTTTCCGCGATAGTCCACGATACCTTTTATCTCAAGCGTGCCATAACCCACTTTTACAAACTTCCAATATACATCATAGACAAGTTTTTCTTCTATCGGCAATTTTTTTTCTTCACCGTGAATGATTGCGGCGATAAAAACAAAGATTACAGCGATAAAACATCGCCGAAATCGGCTTTCAACATCGCCGTAATCTGCTCTTTTAATTTTGCCTAACAATCCATTCAGCAGCATCTAAAATATCCTCTGCGGTATAATCCGCACCCTTTACATCAATTCCTGCTCCTGTTAAAACAAAAACTGATTTTGCTCCGACATTTTTTGCTAAATCAATATCCGACTGCATATCACCGACCATATAGGAATTTTTGATATCTATGTTGAGGTTTTTTTTTGCCCGTAAAATCATCCCCGGTTTCGGTTTTCTGCAATTGCAATTTTCGTCGGGATGATGAGGGCAAAGATAAATATCGTTTATTACGGCATCTTTTTCTTTTAATTTCTTTATGATAACTTCGTTTAATTTTTTAACATCCTTCTCGGAAAAATTTCCTCTCGCTACTCCCGACTGATTGGTAATGATTATAACCTTATAGTCCGCTTGATTTAATAATTTTATTGCCGGATATGAACAATACATAATTTCCAATTTCCGCTCGTCGGCAGAATAATGCATATCTTCATTTATGGTTCCGTCTCTGTCTATAAAAACTGCCCGGCTTTTGTAAAATGTCAACGCCATCAAAAACCACATAATCATCTGAATTTCGGAATCGCCATATGTATGCTCGGTAAGACCTGATAATAAAAATCCAAAAACTGAAAAAAGACAGCCGTAAATAAAAAACTTTTCTTCCTCGCTTACGCATTTCGCTTTTTTTATACCATAATAAAAATAAATCGCAAATAGATACAGGAAAACGAGAAATCCGATAATTCCTCTTTCAACCAGTATATGTATAAAAGTACTATGCAGATGTGAAAGTTTGTAAAATTCTTTTAAGAAATTCAATTTTTGATAGTAATACGGATAAACTTTTTTTATATTTTTCAATCCCACCCCTAACAACGGGTAATCCCTGAAAATTTTAAGTCCTGTTTTCCACATATTTGTTCGAACAGGGTCTGAAAAATTCGTCGCTCTTTTAATAATATTAAGTCGGCCGGGAAGAAAAAAACTAGAAGCCACTGCTAAAATTAAAAGCGCTGTAAAAATATAGGTCAAATTTTTTAATCGTTTAATTTCAATAAACAGTAAAACCACCAGAATAATTGTTGTAGAAATCCAGACCATTCTTACATAACTAAAAATTATTCCTGAAAAAATGAGTATTGAAGTTATGTAAAAAATCTTTTTTCTTAAATACAGGACTGCGGAGATTGAAACAGGAAACGCAAGTAGAAGTCCTTCAGCATATGTCTGTGGCCAAGAACGGGTGCCATGCGCCCTTCCATCAAGCATATACAAAAGTTTGCCATAGTCAAAACTGATTCCTGTTATGTACTGTATTAATCCTAATAATCCCATAATTGAAGAAGAAACTATAAATATAAAGATTATTTTTTTGGCGTGATTAAAATTTTTTACATTTGAAAGTGTTAGAAAAAAAATAAAGAATAACATATTTTCGTTAAGACCTTTTATGCTCCTTCTAAAATCAACTCCGAATATAGAAGAGATAACCGCCGAACAAAAGAAAATTAAAATTGCAGATGTTAACGGCGGCGAAAAATCTATTGAATTTTTTCCCGATTTTAGAAATGCGATTTTTATAATCCAGATGAAAAATAAAAATATCCAGACGGTGTTTGTCGCCGCTATTGATATAGGCATTACAAAGGCAAGAACAAAAAGTCCATAGTATAAAATTAAATCAATTTTTTTTAGCAAGTTGTTTCTCCAAAAAAAATTTCACTTCATTTTTTTCCTGAACTTCAAGTTTTACATCAAGCACATAACAAGGAAAATCCTCCGGTAGCCGTGTTGCATCTTTTGCGGTCGTAATTATAACCGCCTGAAATTCCGCGGCATCATCGTAAAATTTTTTTATATCGCTATCCTTAAAAAAATAATGGTCGGGATATTTTTTATGAACCAGTAAATTAACGCCCAATTCTTTAAGGGTTTGCTCAAAATCCTCCGGGACAGCAATGCCGGAAACAGCAATGATATTTTGTCCTTTGAGCGTTTCGGTTTTTATTTCGGTACCGCTTCTATGAAAAATTTTTTTAACAAAATGAGCATGAAAAATCGGAGAAAAATTGTTATATTTTTTTATGACACTTTCTATGTCTTCCAGTTTCTCGCTAGTTATTTTATCACATCTTGTTATTATAAATGCCGAAGCCCTAATTATATTTCCCACCGGTTCACGCAAATAACCAGCTGGAAGAAGCATAGAATTTCCGAACGGATTGAGAGCGTTTATACAGACGATATCTACATCCCTTTTAAGATTTAAGTGCTGGAATCCGTCGTCTAACATTATCGTATCAACACCGAATTTCCCAATCGCAAAAAGTCCGGCATTGTATCTGTTTTTGGCTACAAGCACTGGAATATCCGTAAGAGATTTTGCTATAAGATACGGCTCGTCGCCGGCAAGTTTCGCTCCTAATAAAACTTTGTTGCCATCAGTTACAACTCGTCCCTCGTCCCTCGTCCCTCGTCCCTGTCTCTTATATCCTCTTGAAATCACACAAACCTTTTTATTTAAACTTTTTAATAACTCAGCCAAATAAATTACTGTCGGTGTCTTACCTGTTCCACCGACAGTAATATTGCCGACTGAAATCACCGGACATGCCAATTTTTTCTGTCTGATTTTTTTAATTTTTTGTGAAATGTTAAAAATTAAAAGATATAAAAAAGAAAATGGATACAAAATTTTCAATGGTTTCATATTTTACAGCATCGGAATTTCAAAAGCGCCACAGAATCACACAGAAAAAGAACACAGAAAAAAATTCTGTGAAATTCTGTGACATTCTGTGGCTTATCTTGTTTAATTCTACAAATTCCAGAAATTTTGTAAAAACATTATTAGCAGAAAGATTATTCAAATCTCCTTGAATATATTTGTGAATTTTAGTATCAGGTGGTGTCCAGTTAACAGGGTTTGTTTTTAATCCGTAAATTGTGAACGACGGGATTTTCTGACTAATCGCTATGTGTCCCGGAGCAGAACTTGTACCAATATGAAGTTTGCAATTTTTTATAAGTGCCGCTAAATCAAGAATATCAAAATCCTCGCAAAGTATATGTCGTTTTTTGCACAAAGACATTGCACTTTTTACATAATCAAGTTCGCCCGGACCCCATAAAAAAATAATTTTGGCGTTATATTTTTCAGCAAGCAAATCTGCAAGTTCGGAAAACTTTTCTTTCTGCCACTGCCGATGTTCACGCCGATTTGTAATATCCAAAGTAATTAAAAAATCGCTTTTTGAGATGTTGTTTTTCCGGAAAAACTCAAGAACCTTTTCCTCGTTTTCAGCGGCAAATAGCAAATCTAAATCTATACCGTCACTTTTTGCTCCTAACCCTTCAAGTATCTGAAGACGGTCGTTCACTGTATAATCCTTATTAATATATTTTGGCATAATGTTGTAGCACCAAAAACCCCACGGGCGATAAAAAGCAACCCGTTTTTTGGCACCAGAAAAAAGCGTATAATAACCGGAAATCGCAGCATGCATAAAATCAATCACTGTGCCAAATTTTTGTTCTCTAATTTTTTTAAGTGTCTCTTTATCCCACGGAATTATTCCTGATAAATAGGGATTGTATTTCAAAATTTTTTCTGATGCTTTGCTTGTTAAAAAATATATTTCGTTTGCCGGATTACTTTTTTTCAATGCTCTTATTAACGGCGCGGTAAGCAACACATCGCCAACGGCTCTTAACACAATAATTAAAATTTTCTCAGCCATTTTTTAGACGGTATCTGGGATCGTTATACATCTTAAACTGACGGTAAATTTTAAGTTTTGCCCTGCCTTTTACCAAATTTTCAAACAATTCTGACAATTCGGTTTCAAGGTCTTTTTTTTGTGTTTTTAACATCCTAATTTTATCAAAAACTTTTTTTTTGTGAAGATTATCCACATCAGTGCGTGATAACTGCTCACCAAAATGGTAAATCTTCAACTGTATTATGCTGATTTTATCTGCCAAACTACCTACTGTTTCTGCCATTTTTTAATGCCTCCAAAACCGCTTCGTCTATTTTTTCAATAAGATCATTTCGCTTTTGATTTAATCTATCTATATTTCTCTTTGCCCTGAAAACCATTTTAACATCACTCAGACGGGCTTTATCTTCTTCATGCCACAAAAGAACATTTACCGACGACAATTCTCCGACTAATTTTCCCAAATTATTTTTTTTCATTTCGCAGCTCCTTTAATTTCAGAAATTTTACAAAATTATAAAAAGAACATAAAACTGCCCATATAAAACCTTGTAACCCATCTAATAATCCTAACCGCAAAAAATACATATTAAAAAATCTTAACAGTGGTTGAATATAATACCAGAAATAAAATTTTTTGCCTTTGCTAAATCTTTTTTGCGCATCTAATGTTGTATAGCAATTAAATCGGTCAAAATAATCCGACAAATCCTTATAACTATAATGAAGCAAACTGCCTTTAAGCAAACCGATTTTACCATCAACTACAAGTTTTTCGTGAACAAAATCAAGGTTAAATTTTGCTTTGCCCTTGTGAAAAAGACGGATTTGATAATTTGGGTAACAGCTACCCCATCGCAAAAACTTACCCTGAAATATCAACTTCCGCGGTATTTTGAACGCCGCATAGTTACCGGGATTTTGAATAACTTTTTTAATTTCTTCTTGTAATTCGGGTGACACTTCTTCGTCAGCATCGATTGACAATATCCAATCATTTGTTGCCTTATCAATCGCAAAATTTTTTTGAGCGCCATATCCCTGCCATTGATTCTCAAAAACTTTTGCGCCGAATCTTCTGGCAATTTCAATGGTACTATCGGTACTTCCTGAATCAACTACAATAATCTCATCAGCCCATTTTACACTTTCTAAACATCGGGGCAGATTATACTCTTCATTTTTTGTGATAATTATTGCTGAAATCATAGTTTTGTCTTCCTTTTGATTTTGTTAAAATACTCACTAAAATATATATAAATTTCCTTGTCGGTTTTTACACATGCATTTTTTTCATTTATACGACTATGATAAATTTTATAGATTTTGGCAAACGCCCACAAAAACGCTGCCCACTTGACAGGATTTAAAGTCAAAAGAATAACCGCAAAATACCAAATGCTTATATAAAACATTTGTCTGTCGTGTATATTCTTCCATAAAAAAATCAACCTGTTACGTTCAGACAATATTCTGACTTTATAATAATGTGACCTTTTTTTTATCGAAGGACCTACCTCATGTCGCGCGATACAACTCGGTTCATATACTATTTTCCAACCCCGTTTCAGTGCACGGTAAGACAAATCAGTTTCTTCATAGATGTATGGTGACATTAGTTCATCAAAACCATTCAGATTAAGCATTTTTTCTCTATCGGCGAAAAAAAACGCGCCCTGAACAGTGAAGGAAAGATATGGTCTTTCCAGGTATGAATTTTCTGTTTCCGTTACATCATAATTCTGGCTGACACGCCAGTAACCATAACGCCATGTGCCTATTTTCCCGCCGTCTAAAAACCTTCCGTCAGCAACCCTGAAAGACTTAACAGTTACGGCAAAGACAGCGGGGTCATTGAAATGATCGGAAAAAAAGTGAAAGAAATTCTTTGACAGCGAAACGTCATTATTAAGAAATAATACAACCCCATACCTTGCTACAAACAGCCCTTTATTGCATGTGTGGGCAAATCCTCCATTAGATTTCATCTGGATTACATTAACGCCCTTGAACTTTTTTATTTCCTCGACGCTCTTATCGGAAGAATTATCGTCAACAACTATTATTTCGGATTCCCCCTGATAATTTTTCAACGCATCAATAACGGAAGGCAAATATTTCGGTATTAGCTCTTTGACCTTCCCCTGTTTAGTGGACTCTTTATTTAGTTAAAAAGAACCTTTGTTCGAATTCAAAAGGACTCATATGACCTTCCCCTGTTTAGTGGACTCTTTATTTAGTTAAAAAGAACCTTTGTTCGAATTCAAAAGGACTCATATAACCCAGAGACGAATGCGCCCTTTTCCGGTTATAATACATCTCAACGTATTCGAATATCACGCGCTT
>JACRDL010000066.1 GCA_016218625.1 Elusimicrobiota bacterium | reverse complement strand
ATTTGTGGTATCGTTGATAAATACTTTTTAAGTATTGCATTCTTGAGTACCTGTCCATAATGTAACCCCCTTTTGTCGGGTTACATTATATATGATTTGACGATTACCCCTTGGGTTACATTTTACATGATTTGATACGCGGGGTTGACAAAAGAATTTTTTTTGGTACAATAGAAAAAAATTCAAACGGATTAAAGCGGATGTAGGCGGATAGTTATCCGTCTGAATTCGTGATTTTATCCGCGGAATTTGTATTTAAATAAAAAGGAAGGTAAAAATTATGGTTGAAAGAAAATGGTATTGGATTGATGCGAACGGCGAGGTTTTGGGACGGCTTTCAACAGTAGCCGTCGGTATTTTACAGGGCAAGACGAAGCCGGAATACTTGTCGAACTCGGATATCGGCGATTTCGTGCTTGTAACAAATGCCGCAAAAGTGAAATTAACCGGCAATAAGTTGGAGCAGAAATTAGATTACAGGCATTCCGGTTATCCCGGCGGCGACAAATACATTCTTTACAAGGATTTGATTTTGACTGACCCGGAAAAAATCATCAAACTTTCTATAAGCGGAATGCTGCCTAAAAACCGCCTGCGTACAAAACGACTGAGGCGTCTTAAAATCTACAAAAATGATGCAAAACAATTGGAGGCAAAATGTCAAAAGATCCAAGTAAAGTAATCACGGCAATAGGAAGAAGAAAAACGTCGGTGGCGCAGGTTGAACTTTCGGCCGGTTCCGGAAAAGTAGTTGTTAATAATAAACCGCTGGATACTTATTTCGCGGGGTTAATGAGATTTCAGCGTGAAGTTCTTGCGCCGATTAAGGCGGTGAAGGTTTCTACGCAATATGATGTTTCGGCAAGTGTTGCCGGCGGAGGAGTAATGGCGCAGGCAGAGGCAATAAGACACGGAATCGCCCGCGCTTTGGCATCAATTGACGGCGGATTTAAAGCGATAATGAAAAAAGAGGGATATTTGACACGAGACGACAGAATGGTTGAAAGAAAAAAACCAGGAAAAGCCAAAGCAAGAAAAAGTTTCCAGTGGACCAAGAGATAATTCACGGAACTGACTCGGAACTTGGACACGGAACTGAAGCGGAACTGTTCCGTGTCTGTTCCGTGTCTGTTCCGTGTCTGTTCCGTGTTTAGTTCCGCGTCTGTTCAGTGGTTTTTATGAAGAAAAAAACAATCGGGTATCTAATCGGCGTATCGGCGATTCTTGTAATTCTGGTCCTCAATTTTTTTTGCGTATTTGATTTAATTGAATACAAATCCTACGATTTTCGTCTGAAATTAAGAGGTCAAAAAAACCCCACCGGAGAAATAGTAATTGCTGCGATTGACGAAGAAAGTTTGGATAAACTCGGAAGATGGCCCTGGGACAGGTCTATTCACGCAAAGTTGATAGAAAAATTGATTTCTGCCGGCGTTAGAGTTGTCGGATTTGATGTTTTGTTCATTGAAAAAAGTAATCGGCAGAGCGATGATAAATTGTCGAATGCGATGATGAAATCGCAGCGTTGCGTTAACGAAATTCTGTTTGAAGTTGTAATGGGCGTTCCGGTCAAATCAAAACCGCCGCTTGAAGATATAATAAAAAGTTCTCTGCTTCTGGGTTCGCCCAACATTTTTCCGGAAACGGACGGCGTTGTGAGAAAAATGAAGCCGGTCATAGAATATCGGGGAACATTATATCCTCATATTTCGGTTGCGGTTGCCTCCGCATATCTCAATAAACCTTGGCAGGAGTTGGTGAAAAATCTTTCGCTGGACGGACACGGCGAAATGCTGATAAACTACGGCGGCGAGTTTGAAACATTCAAATATATTTCGTATTCCAGAATTCTTGCCGGAGATTTTAATGCCGAACTTCTCAAAAATAAAATAGTTCTAATCGGCTATGCTGCTGCGGGTCTCGGCGACAGGCATGTTACTCCCTTTTCTCCGGCAATGCCGGGAATAGAAACGATTGCGAACAACATCAATTCGTTTATTAATTCAGATTTTATTTCGTATCCGAACGCTTGGGCAGGTTTTTTATCCGTTGTTATCGTCGGTTTAATTTTAACCTTTTTTCTGCCGAAACTTTCGCCTTGGAAGTCAACACTTCTGACGATTTTTATTTTTATTTCCTGGTCTTTTATATGCAATTATTATTTTGCCGACAAAAAAATCTGGCTTGAGTATGTACCGACGGCATCTCTCGTTATTTTCTCATATATTTCAATAACATCCTGGCGGTTTATTACTGAAGAAAAAGAAAAAAGGTGGCTGAAAAAGGCGTTCGGACAGTATCTTTCCCCGCTCGTTATCAACGAACTTCAGAAAAATCCGGATGCACTCACACTCGGCGGGAAACGGCAAGAAATGACTGTGCTCTTTTCGGACATACGCGGATTTACGACTATTTCCGAAGCATCCACGCCGGAGAAAGTCGTCGCATTGTTAAATGAATATCTCACGAAAATGACGGAAGTGGTTTTTAAGTATGAAGGAACTCTTGACAAATTTATCGGCGATGCGATAATGGCTTTTTGGAATGCGCCCCTTCCTCAGAACGACCACGCAAAAAGAGCAGTTTTCTGCGCTATTGATATGATGGATGAATTGGCAAAACTCCATGAAAAGTGGCGTGCCGAAAAACGACCCGTTTTAGACATAGGTATCGGCGTAAATACCGGCGATATGGTTGTCGGAAATATGGGCTCTGTTGAAAGAATGGACTATACGGTTATCGGAGATAATGTAAATCTCGGTGCCCGTCTTGAATCACTCAATAAAGAATTTGCAACGCATATAATTATTTCGGAGTCAACATATCAGTATGTGAAAGATTTTATAAAAACAAAGCCGCTTGGCACGACGAAAGTTAAGGGCAAAGAAAAACCGGTAGAAATTTTTGAAGTGATAGAAAGGCAGTAATAAGCAGTAAGCGGTAAGGATTAAGAAAAAACTTAATTCTTAAAGCGAAGCGTCTTAATCCTTAATTCTGATTTTATTATGTATTTTTTCTGGCGATTGCTTTTGGCGCATCTTCTGGCTGACTTCACATTTCAGACGGATAGAATTGCGAAATGGAAAAGAGAAGATATTTCCGGCATATTTTTTCATGTCCTTATATTTCTATTTTTTGCGGTTGCGGTAAATTACCAATATCTTCCGCAAAAGGATTTTGCGATTGCGCTTTTAATTCTCGCTGCGACACATGTTATTGAAGACCAATGGCGGGTTTATAGTATTACAAAGTATAATTCTCCGGATAATATAGGTTTTTTTCTTTGGGACCAGATTGTCCATGTCCTTCTCATTTTTGTGATTGCCCCGGAAAATCCTATAGGTGCTGCGACGGAGAAATGGGTTTTTGTTTTAATAATCTTTGTTGTAGCCGCCCAATTCTCAACTATCTTGATTTATTTTATTAAAAAATTATTTTATGCCGATGCCGGTATCATAACCCAGGAAAAATACCATGGGATTGCCGAGCGGATTTTAATTGTTGCCTGCTTTGTAATTCCGGGAAAGTGGTATTGGCTTATACTTCCTTTCGCGGTGATGCTTGTAATCGCCGAGCGGTTCTCTCTGAAAAAAACGGACAACAACCTTGATTTTTCCGCTTTCAATATAATTACCTCAAATGCAATAGCGGTAATTTTAAGCATAGCGGCCCGGTGCGTGTGGTATTAATTGCGTCGTTAGCTCAAATGGACCCCGACAAAAAGTCGGGGCAGGTGCCGCATTCGGCGGAGCGACGTCCCGCAAAAAAATGGGTCCGTAGCTCAACTGGACAGAGCGAACGGCTACGAACCGTTAGGTTAGGGGTTCAACTCCCCTCGGACCCTTTTCTGCGGGCGACCGGAGGAAGTCCCTTTAGGGGAAACCGAAAGGTTGCAGGTTTAACTCCTGCACAGCGCGGATTTGTAGTATCGGAATTTCAAAGTCGCCACAGAATCACACAGAAGGGACACAGAAAAAACTTCAGTGAAATTCTGTGACATTCTGTGGCTTATCTTGTGAATGATATTTTTTTTATTAAAGAGGCGTTAAAAGAAGCAAAAAAGGCGGTTAAATCCGGCGAGGTGCCGGTTGGATGCGTTATTGTCAAAGACGGCAAAATCATTTCCCGTGCCCATAATTTGACAATAAGAAAAAATGACCCGACTGCTCACGCGGAAATTTTAGCGATAAAAAAAGCGGCGCAAAAAACAGGAAATTACCGCTTGACAAATTGTGAGATGTATGTTACAATTGAGCCGTGCCCGATGTGCGCCGGCGCTGCTATCTGGTCCCGAATGAAAAAAATTATTTTCGGAGTTTGCGACGAAAAATCCGGCGCCTGCGGTAGTGTAGTAAATATAATGGACAATAAAAAATTAAATCACCAAATGAAAATAAAAGGCGGCGTTCTTTCAAACGAGTGCGCCGATTTAATGAAAAATTTTTTTAGAAAAAGACGGTAAAATGAAAAAATCTGTGTTCATCGGCGCCTGCCCCCGAATGTTTCTATCAGGGGTTCATCTGTGGTTTCCGATTTTGTTTTTTAATTATCTCTTTTCCGCTTCGCCCGGCATAGATGTCGGAAATAAATCGGTTGATTTTTCTCTCAAAGTCCTTTCGTCAACCGAAACATTCAAACTTTCTAATTACGACGGTAAAAATCCGGTACTTGTCAATTTTTTTGCAACTTGGTGTTCTTATTGCATTGAGGAAATTCCGGAGTTAAACAAAATCCATAATGAATATAGCAGGAAAGGTCTTATTGTCGTTTCAATAAATGTTCAAGAGCGGGAGAGTAAAGTTGTGGATTTTGTCAAAAGAAAAAAAATACTTTACAAAATTTTGCTTGATGCGAATTCCGAAGTTTCAAAAAAGTTCAAGGTTTATGGCATCCCGACCAATATTTTGATTAATTCAAAAGGCGTAATTGTTTTTCGTGGGAATAATTTACCGGATGAAAGTGAAATTGAGAAAGTTCTGCCAAAGCCAAAAAGAAAAAAAATAGAACGCAGATGAAAGGCAGATAGCCACAGAAGGACACAGAACTTCACTGAATTTTTCTGTGCAATTCTGTGATATTCTGTGGCAAAAAAATTATGTTCGGAGGACGAAAATGTCTTGCGGAAAAAAACACAAAAAAAAGGGGAAGAAAAAATAAAGATTCTTGGAATTTCTGCTGCTGCAACACCCAAAAGCCGGAGTGAGTTGCTTCTTAACTTGCTTTTAGATGAATTCTCAAAAAGTAGCGGCGATGTTAAAAAAATTTTCATCCGCGACCTGGAAATATCCTTTTGCGACGGGCTTCGCGGCTGTGAAAAAACAGGAAAGTGTAAATTTAGCGATGATATGCGGGTTCTGGAAAAAGCAATTTTATTGTCGGATATCGTTGCCGTTTCCGCTCCGATTTATTTTACATCCGTTCCGGCGAAATTAAAGGCGGTCGTGGACAGATGCCAACTCTACTGGGCGAGAAAAAATATTTTAGGCACATTTTCGCCATCTCCTAAAAAGGGGTTTTTTATATCGGTAGCGGGCAGGAATCCGGATTTCAGTCATGCGGAGGCAGTTATTAAAGCATTTTTCAGCGTATTCAATATAAAATTGGTTGGTAGGTTTTATCTTCCGAACACGGATAAAATTAGAAATGAACAGTTTGCAAAAGCCAGAGAGGATGTGAAAAAATTATCCCATCAACTTGGGGAGGAGGGTGCGAATGAAAGCAATTGTTGACAAAGATGTTTGTACCGGTTGCGGGTTATGCGTAGATACTTGTCCGGATGTTTTTGAAATGCAGGATACCGTGGCGGCCGCGAAGGTGACGGAAATTCCGGCATCTGCAGAGGACGGTGCAAAACAGGCGGCTGCAGATTGCCCGGTAGAAGCAATAAAAATTGAATAGACCACAGAACAGACGCGGAATAGTTCTGCTTCAGTTCTGTGTATGAGTTCTGTGTCAGTTCAGTGTATTTGCGGAGCAAATATGAAAGACATAATTGAAATCAGATGGCATGGCCGCGGCGGTCAGGGCGCAAAAACTGCGGCACTTCTTTTTGCTGAAGCGGCGCTTTCAACAGGGAAATATGTCCAGGGTTTTCCGGAATATGGTCCCGAAAGAATGGGTGCACCCGTGCAGTCGTTTAACCGTTTGTCGGATAAGCCAATTACACTTCATTGCGGAATTACAAATCCGGATTATGTTGTTGTGCTTGACTCTACTCTTATAAAAACGGTTAATATTACGGCAGGACTAACAGATGCCGGTGCTATCATCATAAATACCGAAAAGTCAGCCGCCGAAATAAGAAAGGAATTAAACTTTCAAGGTAGGGTCTTCGTCATCAATGCGTCAAAAATAGCAAAGGAATGTTTCGGCAAAGCGATTCCCAATACTCCGATGCTGGGCGCACTTGTTAGGGTTACGAATTTTCTTGAAATTGATGGTGTTTTGGAAGATACGAAGAAAAAACTTGAAAAAAAATTTTCCCACAAACCGGAAATTATAGAAGGAAATATAAAATCAATAAAAACGGCTTATGAAGAGGTGCAAGGTGGATAAAAAACTTGGTTGGAAAGAACTGCCGGAAGGCGATATTTTAGAGGCAGGAACCGCAAAAAATTTTAAGACGGGTGATTGGCGTAGTTCAAAGCCGATATATCATCCCGAAAAATGCATTCAGTGTTTTATCTGCTGGATAAACTGTCCCGATTCTTCTATTTTAACAAAAGACGGTAAAATTATTGGGATTGATTACGAACATTGTAAAGGTTGCGGTATCTGTGCAAGAGAATGTCCACCGAAAGTGACTGCGATAACGATGGAAGAAGAAAGAAAATAAAGAGGCAATTGAAAATGTAAAATGCAAAATTAAAAATTAATGCAAAAGATTTTAATAAAAAACCTTAATTTTTCATTTTTAATTTATAATTTTTAATTGAAGTTACTATGAAAACAGCAAAAACCGGAAATGAAGCGATGGCTGAGGCGATGCGTCAGATAAATCCTGATGTGGTCGCAGCATATCCGATTACGCCTGCGACAGAAATCGTTATGATTTTTTCGCAGTTCGTCGCTGACGGTCTTGTTGATACGGAATATATTGCTGTTGAGTCGGAACACTCCGCGATGTCTGCCTGTATTGGCGCATCCGCTGCCGGTGGCCGCGTTATGACATCCACATCTTCGCAGGGACTTGCGCTGATGTATGAAATGCTTTATATCGCCGCGGGGTTGCGGCTCCCGATTGTCGTTGCCGAGGTCAATCGCGCACTTTCATCTCCCATAAACATTCACGGCGACCATTCCGATACGATGGGTGCGAGGGATTCCGGCTGGATTCAAATTTTTTCCGAAAACTCTCAGGAGGCATATGATAATATGATTCAAGCGGTTAGGATTGCAGAAATTGCAAAACTTCCTGTTATGGTAACTACCGACGGATTTATCATCAGCCACTGTCTTGAAGTTATTGATATGATTTCCGACTCCGATGTGAAAAAATTCGTCGGCGAATATAAGCCGGAAAGATTTCTATTGGATATAAAAAATCCGTTCACGCTCGGTGCGATTGACCTGCAGGATTATTATTTTGAACACAAAATGCAGGAAGCGGAAGCGATGAAAAATTCCGGAAAAATTATTCTGGATGTTGCGGACGACTTTAAGAAAAATTTTGGTCGCGAATACGGATTTTATGAAAAATATAAATTAGTCGATGCCGAAATTGCAATTGTCTGTATGGGTTCAACCGCCGGCACGACAAAAGTTGTTGTTGATGAATTGCGAGCAAAAGGAGTTAAAGCGGGGTTGCTGAAGCCGAGAGTTTTCAGACCTTTTCCGTATAAAGAAATTGCAGAAGTACTTTCTCATCTCAAGGCAGTCGCCGTGCTTGATCGCTCCGATACCTTTTCCGCTTATGCCGGCCCAGTTTTTACCGAAATCACCTCCGCACTTTATACTATAAACTATGAACTATTAACTATGAACTACATTTATGGTTTAGGCGGTCGGGATATAAATACAGAAGACATCAAAAAAGTTTTTGATGAATTGACGGTAATTTCCAAAACAAAAAAAATTGAAAACCCGATAAATTATATCGGTGTAAGGGAATAAAAAATGGGAAAAAATATAAAAAAAGTACTATCACAGAATACAGAGATTTTCACAAGACACAAAATAAAAAGATTAGGAATCTTCGGCTCATATCTTACAGGAAAAAATAAGAGAAATAGTGATATTGATTTACTTGTTGAATTCAATGAAACCGTTGACCTGTTTGAATTTGTTCGTTTGACGAATGAACTGCAGAAATTACTTAATGTTAAAGTTGATTTAGTTACTCCTAATGCCTTAAAACCTTATATTAAGGACAAAATACTGAAAGAGGTGAATTGGCTTGAGAGACCCTAAACTTTATTTAGTTGATATTAAAGAATCGATAGAAAAAATACAGGAATACACGAAGGAAATAAATTATAAAGATTTTTCCGAGAACAATGAAAAAATAGATGCGGTAGTGAGAAATTTGGAAATAATTGGTGAAGCGGTTAAGCATATATCAAAAGATATAAAACAGAAACATAAAAATGTTAATTGGGAAGATATTGTAGGAATGAGAAATATAATTACACACGAATACTTTGGAGTTGATTTAGAAATTATATGGAAAACAGTTAAAGAAAAACTACCGGAATTGAAAAATAAAATAGAAGAAATACTTCAAAAATAAAAAAATTAAAAAATTTATAAATTATATCGAAGTAAGAGAATAAAAATGATAGATGCAAACGCTTTAAGAGAAAAGTATTCTGACTTGCCGATAGAAGAATTAATTAAGTTTGTATTTTTGAATTCTTCTGATTTTATACCAGGAGCGGTTCCCCTATTGAAAGAAGAACTACAAAATAGAGTTGGAGATCTCAAAAACATAATTGAGGGCGAATCAAAAAAAAGTGGTATAATTGAATTAGTAATTGACGGTTGTAAATGTTGGTCTGAGAGAAAAGACTATTTTTTGAAAGACTATTTTGGTACAGTTTTCTTTACATCCAAGGGTGTTTTTTTTATTCCATCTCTGTACAAAGAAAATTCCGCCATTCCTGCTTATGCAGCATTTGAGGGATGATTAGTAGGCGCTGTAATTGGTTTAGTGTTTGATAAATTAATTAATGAGAAAAAGATCAACACAGATATTAAAGATTTAAATAATATTCCAAGTCTATTAGCCGAGTGTACAGAAAAATCAATTAGCATAAATATAGCAGATATAGAAAAAATAGTATTTCGGAATAACCATATAGACATTACAATGGTAAATAGAGAAAATTTAACCATTTTTTTCCCTAAAAAAGAAACCGACAATATCGTTAATTGGATATCCAAATATAATATTAATTTCGAGAAAGGAATAAGTTTTTTTGATAAAATATTTAAGAAAAAATAATCATGAAAAAAGCAATAAAATTCTGGCTTAAATCGGCGAAATAAAAGAAAAAGGAATAAAAATCTATGGCTAACTTAAAGGAACTATCTAAAAAAGAGGAACTGTTCACCGGCGGTCATCGGTTGTGCAGCGGCTGCGGTGCGGGAATCATTGCAAGACAGGTGCTTCTTGCGTGCGATAAACCGGTTGTCGTCGCAAATGCCACCGGCTGTCTTGAAGTCGCAACAACAATTTTCCCGTTCACCGCGTGGAAAGTGCCGTGGTTTCACTCTGCGTTTGAAAATGCCGCAGCAACGATTTCGGGAATAGAGACCGCTTATAATTCACTCAAAAAAAAGGGAAAAATATCAGAGGACATAAATTTCATCGCATTCGGCGGCGACGGCGGAACATATGATATCGGATTACAGGCGTTGTCCGGAGCGATGGAAAGGGGTCACAGAATTCTTTATATTTGCTACAATAATGAGGCGTATATGAACACGGGTATTCAGCGGTCATCCGCGACCCCGAAAGGTGCGAATACGACGACCGCACCGTCAGGTAAAAAATCAACAGGAAAAGTTCAGGCGAGGAAGGACTTGACTGCAATTATGGTTGCTCACAATATTCCGTATATCGCACAGACAACGCTTAGTTTTCAAAATGATTTAATCACAAAAGTCCAAAAGGCGCTTTCTGTTGATGGTCCGACATTTATAAATATTATGCAGCCCTGCCGTCTCGGATGGATTTATCCGCCGGAGGAAACGGTTCGTCTGGGCCGACTCGCTGCGGATACATGCATTTGGCCCATTTATGAAGTTGAAAACGGGACATATAAACTCAACTATAAACCGAAAGAAAAAAAGCCGGTTACGGAGTGGCTTAAATCACAGGGAAGGTTTAAACATCTTTTTGCTCCCGGGAATGAGGACATGTTGAAACAGATTCAGGAAGATGTTGATAAGGGTTGGGAAAAAATACTTTCACTGTGTAAATCCGCGTAATCTGTGGATGAATAAAAACAAGCCACAGAAGGACACAGAACTTCACTGAATTTTTCTGTGCATTTCTGTGATATTCTGTGGCTAATAAAAAATGGAATTTGAACTTGACATTTTAGATATAAAATGGGCGAAAGAGTTTTTTAAGAAGATTGATTTTTTATCTCAACTATCCTCGCAGGAATTGACGGCACTCATCTATAAAACCAGAAAAATTAACTTCAAAGCGGGAAAAACAATTTTATTTCAGGGCGAATTCTCAAACCGGCTTTTTATCGTTGAAAAAGGCCGGGTCGGAATTCATATTTCAAAGGAAGGCAAAAAAGAAAAGGTTGCGGAACTTACAGAAAACCATTATTTCGGAGAGATTTCGCTGGTCAAGCCCGTGCCCGCATCCGCAACGGTTATATCAGAAATGGACTCAGACATACTGGTAATTGACAAAGAAAATCTTGACGAACTTTTCGCGACCAATCCAGCCGTCCTTGATGTAATTCGTAAAAAAATAGAAGAGAGAAATAATAGGAGTCAGTCGTGAAAATTATCAGAATTTTATTATTTTTAGTAATTAGTTTCTGTTTTGTTTTGGTAGTTTTTGGACAGACAGCAAAGAAAACCAGGATATTTATTGCGGACAGTTATCAATGGTAAAATAAAGGGTATAATAGGGCTTACTAAAAACTTGGAACCACAGATAAACACAGCCCTACGACACAGAAAAAAGATTTTATTCTTAAACACGAATTGACACGAATAAGCACGAATAAATTCGTGCCTACATATGTTTTTTAATTCGTGTTCATTAGTGTTCATTTGTGGTTAATGCTTTTAATACAATCAGAGGTCTTAATAGCAACACAATTTGCTACGCCACCTACAATTAAGGATGCTTCCGGGAATCCGGTTGACCAGTTGGAAATAGGTGCTTGGTATCTCCGTAATATCAATAAGCATGAATGTGCGCCCGAAAAAGTATTCGTCGTTGAAGGAATGTTATGCTCCGCCGACGATTCCGGTTTTAAGCAGGGCTATGCTGCCGTTAAATCAATGCATGAAGTGCTGGAAAAAGGCAGGGACCCCGCTACGCTTCCCTGTAAGGCGCCGGAAAGAGGAGCGTTGGCAGTAAATCGCCAAAGAGCACAAATGTTAGGCATTAAACTTACGGAAAAAATGGGCATAGAAGAATACATAGATAAATGTCTCGCACTGGAAAAACATACCCAAAGTAAATAATTATGAATAGAAAAGGGCTATCTATTTTGTTTAGAATTCTTTTGCCGTTCCTCGGAATTTTACTGTTAATTACGGTAATTTTCGGATATTTATCTTACAGGCATCGGCGGGAATTCATCATAAAAACTATTAATGAATCCATAACTGCAGAATTAAAATTTGTTTTGTTCTATTTTGACGGAAACTATAAGTCAGTAATTATTACAAATTTAAACTTTTTTCAGGGATCTTATCCCCTGAACAGTTTTATCTCTGCGGAGGAAATTGAAATTCCTGTCCGTCGTGTTGATGTTGAAAAACGATTCATTAGTTTGTCTAAAATCAATAAAAATATTCTTTCAATAAGATTCATTAATTCATCGGGCGTTGAACAAATAATAACAAGCGGCTATAAACGGTTGAGAAATTATCAATCAATGAAAAATATACCTGCGGGGGATATTTTTTACAAAAATGAGGCGGTTTTATTTAACAGATTAAAGGTTACACCGGTTGACACCATATTTTTTGAAGGACCGTTTAAGGACTCAACGGGCAGGACAACATTGATAGCAGGCATATCTAAAGAGGAACCGGAAACAGGCGGTTTCGGCGGAGTGATAATTATACATTATGACCTTACCGATTTTATCAACTATTTATCACAGTTAAAAATACTTGATAGGTCGGTTGTCTGGCTTCTTTCCCCGACAAATGATATTTTACTCCGTCCGGTATCCGAAGAAAATTCGCCTAATCCGATACCGTATATATTTGCGAAAAAAAGACCGGCCGATTTTTCATTTTATTCTGCAGATTGCAACCTCGGAACGGATAATGCGAAACTTTTTACAGTGATATACAGCATATCGCCGAAGATATTTTCAGCGGAATTGAATCCGATAATATTGCAGACATTTATAGTTTTTCTGACAGTGTTTATTATTATTGCATTTGCCGCATTTTTCACCGCAAAAAATATTTCCCAACCAATTATAAATATGGCCTCTGCTATAATATCAATAGGCAATGGTGATTTTACGGCAAAAGTTAGCGGCGACGGAGGAGAAATAGGAATACTTGCCGACGGCATAAATAAAATGGCGGCGGATTTAAGAAAATTCAGCGATGAAATTATCTCTGATAGGGATTATGCCGAGAATATCGCGAAATCAATGGCCGACGCCCTGATTGTAACTGATGCATCCGGAGTGATTAAAACCGTAAATCCGGCGACCTTGAATCTTTCGGGATATAATGAAGAAGAACTCATCGGGCAGTCAACTGAAATAATTTTTGCAGAGAAAGACGAGTTGTTATTTAAAGGAATTAGAGCGGAAAAGTTATTGAAGGAAGGACATGTTGAGGATTATATAATGACATTGCGTGCCAAAAACGGAGAAAACATACCGGTAATTTTTTCGGGCTCGGTTATGAAAAACATCGCCGGCGATATTGTCGGTTTTGTTTGTATTTTACGCGATATAAGAGAAATGTTAAAATTACATCAAAGTGAGAAAGAACTTATAGCGGAAAAAGTAAGGGTTGAAATGCTGAAAGAAAGCAAGAAAACAATTGAAGAACAGAACAGGGAATTAGATGTTGCGATTGAAAATTTGAAATCAACGCAGAAAGAACTGATTGAAGCGGAAAAAATGTCAAGTTTGGGATTTTTGGCAGGCGGAGTTGCCCACGAGTTGAATAATCCTCTTACCGGAATTATTGGTTTCACCCAGTTGTTATTAAGGCAAATGGATGCATCAAACCCGCAATATCAAAACCTGAAATATATTGAAACATCAGCGTTTCAATGCAAAAAAATTATCGGCGGACTTTTGATATATTCAGGCAAAGAAAAATTCAAATTTGAACCGGTCAACATAAATAAAACGATAGAAAGCGCCATAGAATTAGTTAAATATATTGTAAAAACCGGTAAAATAGAGATAATAAAGCAATTTTCCGGCGAGTTACCTCTTGTTTCAGGCAGCCATCCTCAACTGGAACTGGTGTTCGCGAATCTGATAAGAAACGCGGCGGCGGCAATGACTGACGGCGGAAAATTAACGATAACAACAAAATCAATAAAAATGTCTTCTGTTGAAATTTCCTTTACCGATACTGGAGCGGGAATACCGGAAGAAGACATTAAAAAAATATTTGACCCGTTTTTTACCACAAAACCGACAGGTTCAGAAATCGGATTAGGTCTTTCCATATCGTTAAGTATTATTAAAGCGCATTTGGGAGATATTAAAGTAGTAAGTGAGGTTAACAAGGGCTCAACTTTTACCGTTATATTACCCGTTTAAGTTCCGGAATGCAAAAATGGAAAATGAAAAATCAATAACCAGTGTATTAATTGTAGATGATAGCCCAATCATCTGGCTGTTTCTTGAACAGTTGTTTTTGAGTGAGGGTTGTGATGTCGTAACTGCCGAGACGGGCGAGGAAGCCGTTGAGTATTTCAAGAAGCGGGTTTTTGATGTGGCATTTATTGATATTCGGCTTACTGGAATGAACGGTCTTGAAACATATAAAGAGATGCTTAAAATAAATCCAAAAACAAAAGCAATTATGATGACTGCTTACGCAACAGATGAAATTATAGACGAAGCGGTGAAATTAGGTGTTGTGGGCTGCCTCAGAAAACCATTCGGAATTGACGAGGCATTGCAATCATTCAATAAGTTAAAAAAATAACGGTGCCGGAGGTAATCGGAAATTCCCGCTTGAAAGCCAGGGATTTTTTTAGAGCATCGGAATTTGAAAAGCGCCACAGAACCACACAGAAACAACACAGAAATAACTTCAGTGAAATTCTGTGACATTCTGTGGCTTATCTTGTTGTAATTTTTTTATTATTTTGTATAATTATTATGCAGGATTAAGGATTAAGTCGCTTCGCTTTAAGGATTATGTAGCGGCGGGATTGCTATCCCGCTATATTCGTCGCATAGCAATGCGACCGCTACTTATCACTTAATCCTGCCTTCTTAATCCTTACAACTTATGGGGGTAAATTATGGCTGAACCAATTGCAGTACCGCAGGGCACAGCGATGTTTTCGTCGCTTATGCCGATTGTTTTGATTTTCATAGTTTTTTATTTTTTGCTCATCAGACCGCAATCAAAAAAACAGAAAGAGCATCAGAAAATGCTGGAAGCCCTTAAAAAAGGTGACAGGGTAATAACTGCCAGCGGACTTTACGGAACCGTCCATGAAATTCAGGGCAATACCGTGAAGTTAAAAATTTCCGAAAATGTAAATGTGCAGATGCTGAAATCAGCAATATCGGCGGTAATAACAGAAACAACACAGATTGAAAAGAAATAAACCACAGATGAACACAGATGAAAGGCAGATAGCCACAGAAGGACACAGAACTTCACTGAATTTTTCTGTGCACTTCTGTGATATTCTGTGGCAAGATTAAAAAAAATGAATACAATCACATTAGAAACTATAAAATCAAATCCGAAAGTGATCGCTTTCCTGGAGGCGGCGAACGAGTACCTTGGCGTTATCGGATATACCGAGCACGGATTCCGCCACGCGGATATTGTTGCCAATCTCGCGCGAAATGTATTAACCCATCTTAAACATAAAGAACCTCTTCCGGAACTTGCCGCGATTGCCGGGTATCTTCACGATATAGGAAATGTGGTCAATAGAGAAGACCATATTTCAGCCAGTGCCTTAATAGCGATGGATATTCTTGGCGAATTGAATTTGCCGCCGGAAAATATTGCGATAATTATTTCTGCCATCGGAAATCATGAGGAGCCGGTCGGCGAGCCGGTTAATTCCGTCGCAGCGGCGCTTATATTGGCGGATAAAGCGGATGTCCACAGAAGCCGGGTAAGAAATCCTAATATGATAGGGCTTGATATACACGACCGTGTCAATTATGCGGTGGAACGTTCATTTTTGAGAGTGGATGCGGACAAAAAAATTATTTCTCTGGAATTAACGATTGATACAAACATTTCCCAGGTGATGGACTATTTTGAGATATTTCTTACTCGGATGATTATATGTAAAAAAGCAGCCGTTTTCTTAAAGACCGATTTTGATTTATACATAAACGGAACAAAGTTATTATAAAACACGGAAGCAACACGGAACTTAACACACGGAACTGAATCGGAACTATTCTGTGTCGGTTCTGTGTAAAAGTTCTGTGTCAGTTCAGTGTGCGAACGGAGTGAGCAATGGATTCTAAAAAATTCAAATGGATTATTTTCTGGGCGGTGCTGTTGGGTTCTGTTTATTTTCTCTGGCCCACATTTTTATGGTATCGGCTCTCGCCGGATGAAAAATTAAACTCGCAAAAGATGAAGGACAAAATCGTCTCAAAAATTTTGAATCTCGGATTGGATTTACAGGGTGGAATCCATCTTGTTCTGGAGATTGACGCTGATAAACTTGAAAAGGATATGAATCTTCAGGACGCCTTAAACCGCGCTATTGAAATCATAAGAAACAGAATTGACCAGTTCGGAGTTTCCGAGCCGTTTATCGCAAAGCAGGGCGAAAAATGGATTGTCGTGCAACTTCCCGGAATTAAAGATCCGCAGGCCGCGATTGATTTAATCGGCAAAACCGCTCTTTTGGAATTTCGTCTTGTTGAAAACACCGCTGCGATTGAAAAAGTTGCTGCGAAGGCAAGAGAATTAGGAGTTCAGTTAAAGGATATCTATGATGAGAATCATCTGGTAAAAAAAGAATTCGCGGAATTGATTCCTAAGGGCTACGAAGTTCTTCCCGGAAAAGAGGAAGGGTATTTTCTTGTTACGACGACGGCACAGGTAACCGGTGCATATCTTACCGACGCAAAAATGAAAATCGGCGGCGAATATAACATGCCATATGTCGGAATTGATTTCAACAAAGACGGCGCAAAACTTTTTGCCGCCGTGACAGAGGCGAATATAGAAAAACGGCTTGCGATTGTTCTTGACGGCGTGGTTCAGTCGGCGCCTGTTATCCGCTCGCGAATTCCCGACGGTCACGCAATCATTGAAGGTAATTTTACCGCCGAGGAAGCATCAGGTCTGGCAATCGTTCTTCGCGCAGGTGCTCTACCCGCTCCCGTAAAAATTATAGAAAACAGAACCATAGGACCATCGCTTGGTCGCGATTCGGTTAATGCGGGGCTTATCGCCTGTTTCGTCGGGCTTCTGCTTGTCGTCGGATTTATGTTCTTTTATTATAAATCATCGGGACTTATTGCCAACCTGGCTCTTATATTGAATATACTGGTTCTTCTTGGATTGATGTCGCTCTTTCACGCTACACTTACTCTGCCCGGCATCGCCGGAATAATTTTAACCATTGGCATGGCGGTTGATGCCAATGTTCTTATTTTAGAGAGAATGAGAGAGGAATTAAGATCCGGAAAAACGGTGCGGGTAGCGGTTGACTTGGGCTATGAAAAAGCATTTTCCGCAATCGTTGATTCAAATCTGACGACGCTTATTGCCGCTGCATTTTTGTTTCAGTTCGGAACGGGACCCATAAAAGGTTTCGCGGTAACGCTTACACTGGGAATTATAACATCAATGTACACGGCGATCGTTGTTACTCATCAGATATATGATACATGGCTTTCAGGAAGACAGGTTGATAGGTTATCAATATAATAGTCGCTCGGGAACAAATTTCTTTGAGACACTCGTCAGAACTCGTTCTGCAATTTACTCCTGGAACGAATAAGTCGTAAATTGAGGCTCTTCAGAAATTTTTCCCTACGCTCCACGATTAAAAAATAGGAGAAAAAAGTATGTTGCAATTTTTCAAGAAAACAAATTTTGATTTCGTCGGGAAAAGAAACATTTTTTTTGGGATTTCGGGACTTTTGATTTTAATTTCAGTTGTTTCAATTTCCTTCCACAAAGGACTGAACTACGGAATTGATTTCACCGGCGGGACATTGGTGCAGTTGAAATTCAGCCGACATATACCGCTTTCCGATATCCGCTCTGTTTGTTCCAAAAACGGAATCAACTGCGAACTTCAGGATTTCCCTCAACAACACTCCGTTATTATCAGGATAAAAAAAGGGACCGATGAGGGCATTGCAAAAAAAATTCAAGAGATATTTAAGTCGGCCATTCCGGATAATCCGTTTGAACTTGAAAGAACAGAATATGTCGGTCCTACCATCGGCAAACATTTAATCAATCAGGCGTTTTTTGCATTGTTCTGGTCTTTCGTCGGAATAATTGTTTATGTTGCATTCAGATTTCGTTCGGGTATCTGGGGTTTTGCCGGAGTTATCGCAATTGTGCACGATGTGTTTATAACGGTCGGGCTTTTTTCGGTATTAAACAGAGAAATTTCAATTACTGTTATTGCTGCACTTTTAACACTTGCGGGTTATTCAATAAATGATACTATTGTTATATTTGACCGTCTGCGCGAAAATATCCGGCTTTATAGAAAAGAAACACTTTATCAGCTGATAAATCGTTCTGTTAATGAAACACTATCCCGTTCCATTATCACATCGCTTACCGTTTTCTTGGTTCTTTTGTCGCTTTTCTTTTTAGGCGGCGAAGTGATACATGATTTTTCACTTGCCCTTCTTTTCGGAGTCGTCATCGGGTCATATTCTACGATTTTTGTTGCCGCACCCATCGTCTATGAATGGGAAATAAGAAAAACAGCAAGTAGCGAGTAGCGGGCGAATTGCCATTCGCCTTATTTTTGCGGGATAGCAATCCCGCCGCTACTACTCGCTACTCGCTGGTATTATTTATGTGGGATAAAAAAACTCTCCAGGAATTGATTAAAGAAAAATTTACTGATTACAAATTCATAGTTGTTTCTAACAGGCAGCCCTATTCTTTTGAATATGCCGGTAGAAAAATAAAATGCGTTAAAACAATCGGCGGACTGGTTACGGCGATTGACCCTGTTATGCAGACGGCCGGCGGCGTGTGGGTTGCCTATTCTTCCGGCGATGCGGATATGAGTATAGTGGATGAAAATAATACGGTAAAAGTTCCGCCTGAAAAAAATCTGTATCTTGAAAAATTGGTTTTTCTTTCAAAAGAAGAAGAAAACGGATATTATTACGGCTATGCGAATCAAGCGCTATGGCCGCTTTGTCATATCGCATACAGGCAGCCGGTTTTTAATAATGCCTTCTGGGAACACTATAAAACCGCCAATAAAAAATTTGCAGAAAGCGTTGTTGAGCTTTTTGATGAGCAGAAACCGTTTATCTGGCTGCAGGATTATCATTTAACGCTCTGCGCGAAATATATTAAAGAAAAAAATCCTAATGCGATAATATCTCTTTTCTGGCATATTCCCTGGCCCAATCCGGAGGTATTCAGAATCTGTCCTCAGAAATTGGAAATTTTGGAAGGGCTTCTTTCAAACGACCTTCTTGGTTTTCACATAAAATATCACTGCCATAACTTTTTATCAACATGTGAAAGCGAACTGGAAGCGAAGGTTGACTGGGAGGAATCGGCGGTAACTTACAAAGGTCACAAGACACAGGTTAAGGATTTCCCGATAAGTGTTGATTTTGAGCAGATGTCTGAAATGGCATCCGCAGAGGATGTTACAAAAAAGGTTGAAGATTTACCGTCTGAAATTGACCCGCCATATGAGATTCTTGCGTTAAGTATTGACCGGGTTGACTACACAAAAGGTATTGTTGAAAAAATTCGTGCGGTTGACAGATTTTTGGAAAAGTATCCTCAATATCAGAAAAAATTTATCTTTTTTCAGAAAGGTGCTTTGAGCCGTCTTCATATCAAAACATACAAAAATCTTATTGATGAAATTCAGTCGGTTGCAGAAGAAGTTAACTGGAAATACCGCTCGGGCAACTGGTATCCTATTGTTCTTCTGAACAGTAAAATTGATTATACGACTCATCTCGCTTTATATCGTGCCTGTGATTTATGCCTGGTGGGTTCTCTGCATGACGGAATGAATCTTGTCGCAAAGGAGTTTATATCCGCAAATGTCGACTTAAAAGGAATGCTTTTGTTGTCAAAATTTACGGGCGCCGCAAGAGAACTTAAAGAAGCGGTTCTGATAAATCCATATGATATTGATAGCGTCGCCGATGCAATAAAGTTGGCGATTGAAATGCCTTCGGATGAAAAAAAGGAACGGATAAAAAAAATGAGAGAAAATATTCAGGAAAATAATATCTATAAATGGGCCGGTAAATTTATCAATAATCTTGTAAAAATCTGATGAAATATTTTTTTCACGACAAAAATGAAATTATTGAAAATTTGCGCAACCGAAGAGCCCTTATTTTTTTAGATTATGATGGAACCCTTGTTCCCATCAGAAAAACCCCCAAACTTGCAGTATTAAATCTGAAAACAAAAGAGCTGCTTAGACAAATTTCAAAAAAATATTTTATAGCAATTATTTCCGGCAGAACACTTTCGGAAATTAAAAAATTAGTCGGGCTTAAAAACATTATCTATTCCGGCAATCACGGTTTTGAGATAGAAATAAAAGGCAGAAAAACAGTTCAGGATGTGCCTTTAGAGAGTAAAAAGGAAATCCACAGGATAAAAAACAAACTTATAGAAGAGATAAAAAAAATTGGCGGCGCTTTTTTAGAGGATAAAGGCTTAACTTTAAGCGTTCATTGGCGGTTAGTCGGTAAAAAATATTTATTGAAGTTATTCGCAATAATTCGTGATGTAATTCGTAATGGTTTGTGTATCCATTTAACAAAAGGCAAAAAGGTCTGGGAAATCAGACCGAATATAAACTGGGATAAAGGCAGAGCAGTAAGATTTGTAATGTCCAAAGTCCAAAGTCCAAAGTCCAAAGTCGTTCCTATCTATATTGGCGATGACATAACTGACGAGGATGTGTTCAAAATATTAAAAAATGGAATTACCATAAGGGTCGGCAAATCTAAAAAATCAAAAGCAAAGTATTACATAAAAAATCAATCAGAAATAAAAAAATTACTTAATCACCTGATTGCTTAATGTCGTTAATATTTTTTGTTGTTCCTTTCCTTAGTATTACCGCGAAGATATTGTTTATCTCTAATTTTTCTTGAAAAAACTCCCAATTTCTGATATAATAAAACAGTTATGAAACTAATAAAAAATTTCAGGATTGCTTTGCGGCGGGGGTATGTTTTTCGGGATTTGAAGAAGAAAAAAATTGAAATATCTGAAGAAGAACTTTCGCGAAAATTAAAGGAGATTCACTCGCACTTGAAATCTGCCACTGTCTATGAAACATTTAATCCTGCAGTATTTGGGAAAAAAACTGATTTCGGAAAATCCATCGCCGTAACACTTTTTGCTGTTACTCTCGGTAAAGAAATAGAAACACTTTGTAAAAACGAAATTCTTGATGCCTCAGTTAAAGACGGACTTGAAGTTTGCAAAAATTTTATCTTGAAGTTAATCCAGATAGAAGCCGAAGAAGAACACTGCGAACTTTTAGAACCGACGGAAGTTGAGCCGACAATTGTTTTTGAAAACCAAAAAATTTTATCAAAAATGGATTTCTCTAAAATAGGAATAAAATTTGAATCAGGTAATTTGGCGCCGGTTAACACAAAGTTATTTGTCATCGGCTGGCTTCTGAAAAAAAAGAAATAAAAATGTCATTGCGAGGAGTAGAGCGACGAAGCAATCTCATCATTAAAGTATCCGCAGGGTTTGTCCCTGCCCGATGTCATTGTAGGGGTGGATTTATCCACCCGATGTAGCCACAGATTTTTAATCTGCGTTGGAGTCCTTGCGAAAGCAAGGGATAAGTAGAGGGAATTATTATATGGATTGGAAAGTTGGCGATAAAATCAAAAACAGATATGAAATCCACAACATCAAAATGGGCGGAATGGGTATCGTCTATTTATGTTATGACCATGAAACCGGAGACCCTGTTGCCATTAAAACTTTTCAAGAGAAATTTTTTCTTGACGAAAAAACGAGAGAGAAATTTACTCAAGAAGCATTAATCTGGATAAATCTTGAAAAACACAAAAATATAGTAATAGCGGAATATGTAGAAGAGATAGAAAGCCAGCCATATATTTTTCTTGAATATATTACAGGCGGCGATTTGATCTTCCCCCAAAAAAGTGGACACTTAGAAGAGTTAGTGGTATAATAGCCGCTGACCTCAAAAAGTGGGAGGTGTCCAATGGAAGGTCAAGAAGTGAAGAAGAAGCGGTTTGACAGGGAGTTTAAACTCTCTGCGGT
>JACRDL010000065.1 GCA_016218625.1 Elusimicrobiota bacterium | reverse complement strand
CACTAAAATTTAATAAAGGATTAAGGTGATAGTACTCAAATTTATTTTTCAAAGACCTTTTGTTAAAAACCCTTGAAACAGGGTGCAAGAATACTTTTTTCCATATTCACTTTTTACTTGACTCCTAATAGGGAATCTCCAGATGTCATTGCCTGTCGGCTCGTGGCAATCTATAGATTGCTTCGTCGCTCTGCTCCTCGCAATGACAATTGTCGGATGAATCCCACCGCTACATTTCCAGAACTAAAAGATTCAGTATCAAGAGAGATAATCAGTTATCTTAAAATTTAACCTGTAACTCGGACATTATTAAATCATTCTTTATGCTCGGCGATTCCGTTTTTCGTTCGTAATTATTTCGCAATAGAACATTTTTATCAAGGAAGTAATTAACTCCAACTGTCCATCTGCTATTTTTCTCACCGACGGTTTTCAAACTGGAATCCCAAACATCATAACGGGCAAGCAAAACGCAGGAGGTAATTACCGTGTAGCCGACGGTCGCGTAATAACCTTCTTTTTTTATGGCGTCATCCTTTCCGAAAATATACTCGGCTTTGCAGAGTAATTTTTCAAGTTCGTACTTTGCCTCAAAACCGGTTCTGTCTTTAGTGACGGCAGAGACACCGGTTTTGCCGTCATATACGGAACCCCCAACATTAAAACATTTAAGGGGAGTAATAATTACACGACCTACGATTGATTTATAATCATTTTCGTCTGCTTGATTGCTGCCGCTGCCATTTACAACGACAACGGAACAATCTGATTTTATGGATTTTAGTGAGAATTTTTTTGATACCTCCACTCCGATATCTCTCGTCGGTTTTACAAGATTACTTACTACATCTGATTTGTTTATTAACTCAAGGTCAGTATCAGAAATGCACTGCTCAAGTGCAAATTTGTATTTGAACTGACCGATTCTTGCAGAAAAATACGGAATTGATTTTATGTCAATATAGGCATCATAAAGCGCCTTATTGTTATTGGTATCTACATTTGTTCCTTCCAGCGAAAACGCAAAAGAAATATCTTTTGCTATATCGCCTTTTAACCCCAATCTTGCCTGAGCAATTGAAAAACCATCTTTTACTCCTGCGGTTGTATCAACAGTGTATCTTACCTTGGCAAATCCCGTTGGCTTTATTTTCGGAAAATCATTCTCCAAAGAAAAAACCTGCGTCGTCCACAATCCCAATCCCACAAAAACCAAAAACCATTTTTTCATTTGACGGCCCTCCTCTTCATTTTTAAAGCATCAACATATTCAATATCATTCTTAAATCTTTTTATAATATATGGAATGCCAAGTTCTTTTCTTGTTTTTATAAAAGTATCAATATATTTTCTTGAAAAGGCAATCGGATGTGATGGTTTCTTGTTCTCTCGTATGATTAAAATATCCTTTTTTGATTTTTTGATTTTACTGCACAATAAATTATAAATCCGTTTTTTTTTCGGTTGAGAAAGAAAAGTCAGAATAAAATATTTATCCGATTCTGCCAGTGCCGTAATGCCGCATTTCACGGATGTTATAACCGGCAGATTTATTTTTTCATTTTTAATCGTTCTCAAATCCACGGTGTTGAAACTCCCGTTGTATCTGTAAGTTTCCTCGCCGTAGACAAAAATAATCTTTGAAAAATTGTCGGTTGCCTGATTTATGTATCTTATTGATTTCAAAGCCGCCTGCCCTGTGCATTTTTTTGCCCCCAGAACGAGCAGTGCAGGCAATTGTTTCTGCGTCTTATAAATATCAATAAGTGATAAAACTGCCACCGGTTTATAATCCTTTGTAATTATAATTTCTTTTTTTTGTTTTAACCGTTCAATTTCTTTTAATAAATTTTTTCTGATATTAGTTACTGCCAACACTTCTGCCATATTTTTCATTCCTTTACATTTTTATGAACATTATAATGTAATTATAAAAATTTGTCAAGCAAAAAATACACTTGACGAATTATTTTTTTTTAATATAATAAAAATGTTAGATTTTACCATCATAGATTTAATAAATAAAAAGCCAAAATTATAAAAAATGTTTTTTATTTTAATTTTCTTTGTTCCCTATCTTTTTTTTCTCTATCCCACCGTTTCGGTCGGCGACAGCGGAGAACTTATTACTGCCGCTTATACTTTGGGTATTCCGCATCCGCCCGGTTATCCGCTCTGGACAATTCTCGGCAAAATTTTTACTCTGCTAATTCCGTTCGGAAACATCGCATACCGCGTTAATTTAATGAGTGCGTTTTTCGGCGCATTAACCTGCGTCATCCTTTATTTGATAGTTAGCAGTAAGCAGTTAGCAGTTAGTAAGGAAAACCAAACTCCCCCCTCACTTACTCACTTACTCACTTACTCACTCTCGGCATTAGCACTGGCGTTCTCAAAAACCTTCTGGTCGCAGTCAATCATTTCCGAGGTCTACACACTTAACGCATTTTTTGTCGTTTTGATAATTTATTTACTACTCACTACTCGCTACTTACAACTCGCTATATTTGTCTACGGGCTTTCACTTGCCAATCACTACATTATGTTTCTTTTTGGACCTATTTTTGCATTTTATTTGATATGGAAAAATCCGAAAGTTTTTAATTTGAAAACGATATTAACCTTACTTATATTTTTTCTGCCCGGGCTTTTTTTATATCTTTATCTTCCGATTCGCTCGTCGGTAAATCCGCCGATTGACTGGGGCAATCCCGAAAATCTCAAAAATTTTACTGCCCATATCGGAAGGTTTCAATACAGAGGGCTGGAATTGGCGGCAAAAGTCGGATTTGCGACTAAACTTCTGTTTATAAGAAATTTTTTTAGTCAGTTAGTACAAAACTTCGGACTGTTTGTCGTTCTCTCCGTATTCGGGCTTGTAAGTTTGATTAAAAAAGATATTAAATTCGCCCTGCTTACCGTTTTCATTTTTTTGGCAAATACAGTTGGACTTATAATCCTGCTCAATTTCAAATTTACCCCGCAGGATATTGACGCTTTTACTCCGTATTATATTCCCGCATGGATTATGATGGCGACTTGGACGGGCTATGAAATCGGCAGGTTGGCAAAATTTAAGTATATTTTGGCGTTGTTTTTTTTGGTATTAGGTTTTCATTTATTCTTACAGTTAAGGACGAATCATAACAGATATAATTTCACTGCCTACGATTATCCGGTTAATGTGTTAAAAACGGTTGCAAGAAACGGCGTTTTGTATTTGCACGACGAGGTGGATGAAACGATTTTTACGCTTTCTTATCTGAAAAACGTTGTTAATAAAAGGCAAGACGTTACAATAATTGACTCATATAACAATATATTTTTATCAAAAAATGTTCCGGAAAAATCAAAAATATATTATTCTGCTGTCAACACGGCAAAAGTAAAGAAGTCGCTTCACCCCGTTAGAAGTGGCACATCGTGCTACGATACTTCTAACGGGGTTTACTTAAACGGTTTGTTATGGACGGAGCGGAAAAAATCTGACAAACTTATTTGGGATTTTTATGTAAAGCGTGACTTGTTAAAAAAATACGAATATAGGGAGCAGGAAGTTATTGCCCGATATTCGTATTTTTATGGAAAATTTTTAATTGATTCAGGTGATAAAAAAGATGGAATTTTTGCATTAAAAAAATCGCTTAAAGTCGGTCCCGAACTTATCTGGCTTCACAATAATGTCGGCGATATTTTAAGGCAGCGAAAGGATTTTAGCGGTGCTTTTGGAACGCTGTCTCACACGATTTTACTTGATTCAACATACTCGCCGGCATATTATAATATGGGGCTTTTGTATTTGGCAAAAGAGGATTGGGGTGGTGCGGAAAAGGCGATTGACTATTTTAAAAAAGCATATCAGTACGATAAAATGGATTTGGATTCACTAATACAATTGTCAAAAATTTATCAGAGAAAAGGTTATGAAAATTTTGTTGGCGGTAAAATTGACGATGCAATTACAGAATATAAAAAGGCGATTGAGTACACACCGTCGTCCGCCGATATTTATTACAATGTAGGCGTGATTTATTCGCAATCGCAAAATAACAAAGAAGCAAAAGAATATTTTCAAAAATACATTCAATTAAAACCGGGAGGCCCAAATGCAGAAACAATTAAAAAATGGCTTGCGAGTAATTAGCCGGAAGATGAAAGACGGAAGACGGAAGTGGATTACAATCTTGCTTTTTTTACTTTTAACTTATACTTATGCCCAGACAACCATCTCTTATCCGGTATATTTATGCGAAGCCGGCAATCCTAATGACTACCGGCTTTTTGCAAACGGCGGCGGTTGGGACGGTTTCTGGTATGTCGGCTATAACAGGGTCTGGATAGAAAAAATTTTTGTTCCGAAAAACGTGTCGGATTATAAAAAAATTTTTATCGGAGCCAAACTCGGGCGGATGAAATCAAAGCAAGTTTATAATAACGGAAAAGTCGCACTTGACAAAGAGGCAATCCCGGGCGATATTTTTATGGCGGTGTCATCAACACCGTCGTGGAAAAAATCAAACTGGAAATTTTTAATAACTACCGATGATATTCCCTTTGAAGGCGATAATGAACTCGCTGTCGAGCAGGTAGGCGAATCCCGATGGTTTTGGACTGAAGTCCGGTCAGAAGAAATAAATTTCGGCGGTGAAAATTATATTGCTCTTTGGTCAACATCCGCATATTTAACCAATTCTTCAAATAGTCCGATAATCGCCGCAGCATGGGGCGATAAGGATGCTAACAGTTTTATCAATGACGAAATAAAAGGCAACCCGCCGCAGCATTACAGCACGACAACACTTAAATCGCCGATAACCGTTTTTGAACCGGCTATCGCAATAAAATTTGTTCCGGAATTATCCCAAAATATAACGGTCGGTTTAATGGGCATAACAGAGGGCGAAAAACTCACCGAAAAAAAAGTAATTTATGCTTCCGTGCGAGCCTGCGAAATCCAAAAGGTCTGGCTTGAAATATCAAAAGACAATAAAATTTGGAAAAGACATGGCTTAATTTCTTACACTTCGCCGTATATGTTTTCTATAAATTCTAAAAAATTATCGGCAGATATTAGATATGAAAATAAAAAGCGAGACGCATCCGCACTTTTTGTTCGGGTTTGTGCAATAGACATCTGGGAAAATACGGGGCGCAGTCCGTCCGTTAAAATTTTTATAGTTGACAAACAGGAAAAAAAGTGATAAAATTACAAATTATGAACAAAAAAGCATTTATTGTTGACGATGACCCCAATATAGTTGAACTTTTTAGACATATTCTTGAAAAAGAAAATCTTGAGGTTTTTACCGCATTGGACGGGGATGAAGCGCTGGAAAAAATCCCCGTTGCCGGGCCGGATATAATTATTCTTGATTTGATGCTTCCCAAACAGGGCGGGTTTCAGGTGTTAAAATCGCTTCAGCAAAATGAAAACACAAAAAATATTCCCGTATTGATTATCACCGGTAAATTTGCCGACGGAACGACATATGATTTTGTAAAGTCACAACCGAGTGTCCGCGGTTTTTATTCCAAGCCGATAGACCCTGCTATTTTTGCGGTAGATGTAAAAAAAATTTTAGGGGGATATGATGTTTAATAAAAAATGGGTACGCTCTGCCATTGCCGTAATTTTAACCGTTATAGCGATATACATTATGATTTATCTTGATGTATGGTTTCGTGCAAAACACTCGTATATGGAAGCGGAAAAAGCGGCAAAGATTAATGACTGGAAAATGGCATATGTGTGGTATCAGACGGCAATTGAGCAATTTTCTCCGCCTAATTCAAAATGGGTAAAAATGTCCAAAGAACAAATGCCTATTGCGCTTGAAAAATGGAAAGAGGATTTGAGAAAGAAAAAAATTCCGTTTGAGGATTATATGCTGGAATAGTCGCTCGGGAATTGTCTCGCAGAAACGCCTTGCCTCTGCAGGCGGGCTCTCACTCGCTCCGCTGAATGCGAATGCAGAATTCCGTGAGGTTCTGCTCAACAACACCCTCGCTTATCATTAAAGGGGTAAAAAAATGTTTAGAATGATGGCAAAGTCAAAAATACAGTTGGCAAAAGTTACGGGCAAAAATCTGAATTATCTCGGTTCCATAAAAATTGACAGAAAACTTATGGACCTTGCCGATATATATCCTTATGAAATCGTGATGGTCGTTAACAAAACCACCGGCGCCAGATTTGAGACATATGTGCTTGTCGGTGGAAAAAACTCGGGATGTGTTGAGTTAAACGGTGGCGCAGCCCGTCTCGGTGAAGTCGGCGACGAGCTTATAATTATTTCAAATGAGTTTGTTGAAGAAGAAAAAGCAAAAAAATACAAACCGAAAATTGTTTTTCTTGACAAAAAAAACAGACCCCTAAAAAAATAAAAGTCGCTCGGAAACAAATTTCTTTGAGACGCTCGTCTGCCACTCGCTCTGCAATTTGCTCCTGGAAAGAATAAGTCGCAAATTGAGGCTCTTCAGAAATTTTTTCCTCGCTCCGGGAGAAAGAATTGAACAAATGGATCTTCTTATAAAAAACGGAACAATTATAACCGCTGACAAAATTTTTAATGCGGATATTTTTATATCCGGCGAAAAAATCTCAAAAATCGGAAAAATCCAATTCCAGAAAAATTGTAAAATTATAGATGCAAGAAATAAATATATTTTTCCCGGCGTTATAGACGCCCATACCCATTTCGGTCTTGAAGCATATGGTTCAAGAACTTCTGATGATTTTTCAAGCGGTACAAAATCTGCTGCTGCCGGCGGTGTCACAACCGTTATAAATTATGCAATTCCTCAAAAAAATGAGACGATGTTTGAATCGGTAATCCGTTGCCGTAAAAAAGCCGAAAAATCATATATTGATTATTCCTTACATTCGCAAATCATCAACTGGAACAATCAGAGTCAAAGCGATTTCAAAAAACTTGCCACAGGTTACGGCATTAAATCATTTAAGGTTTTTATGCCGAAAACGGAAGGTTGGGGCGTCGGCGATTACGATTTGCTGAAAATTTTGGAAGCGTCAAAAAGATTTTCGGCGATCATAGAAGTTCATGCCGAAAGCAGTCCTCTTATAGACGGATTTGTTAAAAGTTTTGTTGACCGTAAAAAAACGGCAGTTTCAAATTTTTATTACACAAGACCGAACATTGCGGAAGAAGAAGCGGTAAATCGTGCGGTATTTCTTGCTGAAAAATCCGGCGGGAATCTTTATGTGGTTCATACGACTACGGCAGGCGCAGTGAAAATTGCCGCAGAGGCAAAGAAGAGGGGTGTCAGTGTTATTATTGAAACCTGTCCGCAGTATCTTGTCCTGAATAAAAATGTTTATGAAAAAAAAGATGGTTATCTTTTTGCGACCTGTCCTACCTTAAAATTACCGTCGGATAATAAAGCGTTATGGGAAGGGCTTAAAACCGGAACGGTGAAAACGGTTGCAACCGACCACTGCGCATTCTCAAAAAAAGATAAGCAAAAAGCAAAAAATGATTTCAGGAATTTAAGGTTCGGTATGCCCGGGGTTGAAACATTATTTCCGATTTTATTTTCGGAAGGCGTCGTGAAAAAAAGAATAACGCTTAAAAAACTTGTACAGGTGACATCTCAAAATCCTGCAAAAATATTCGGACTTTATCCTAAAAAAGGCTGCATAAAAATCGGCTGCGACGCTGATTTAACAATTTTTGACCCTAAGATGAAGTGGCGGATTGATTACAGAAAACTTAACACAAATTGCGGCTGGAGTCCTTATCAGAATATGAAAATCACGGGTAAAACGGTTATGACGATGCTTCGCGGAAAAATAATTTATGATAATGGTAAATTTACTTCGGATAGTGGTTACGGAAAATTTCTAAAAAGATAGGAGGAGAAGAAGATGGCTGAAAAATCTATTTATAGCGGGCTTTTTTTAACGGATGCGCAATTGAAAAATGAATTCGCGAAATGCGAGTTCTGCGAGGAAAAACCCTGCAAGGAGAAGTGTCCTTGCGACTGTTCCGCGGCTGATTTTATTATGGCTGCCAGGGTTTTTGGTAATTCGGATATAAAAAGGTCCGCCGCTCAAATAATGAAAAATAATCCGCTGGGAGGTGTTTGCGGAATGGTCTGTCCTGACAGGTTTTGCGTCGCTGCCTGTGTTCACAAAAAATTTGATTCTGCGGTGAATATTCCCGCCGTCCAGGCAACAATTGTAAAAAAAGCCAGAGACATGGGCGGTGTCGCCGAGTTTTCCAAGCCGAAATTAAACGGGAAAAAAGTTGCGATAGTTGGCTCGGGACCTGCCGGTTTGGGCGCTGCGGCTGTCCTCGGTGCTATCGGCTATAAGGTTGACATTTATGAGAAAGAAAATTTTGCGGGCGGAATGTGCAATATCATACCCGATTATCGGCTTGAAAAAAAGATGCTTAAAGAGGATTTAAAATTCCTGACATCACTCGGCGATATAAACATAAAATTAAATTCGGAGATAGGAAATCCGGAAATTCTGCTGAAAAAAAATTATGACGCAGTTCTTTCGGCAACAGGTCTTACTGAGCCGATAAAAGCGGGTATTAAAAATGAGGATTTTGCAATTGTCGGATTGGATTATCTGAAAAACCCGAAAAAATACAAACTAAAAGGTAAGGTTGCGGTTATCGGCGGCGGTGCGACTGCCGCAGACGCTGCGATGACAGCGAAGTCCGCAGGCGGCGCATCAAATGTTGAAATGCTCGCTCTGGAAACCGTCGGAGAAATGCCGCTGACACCGAGAGAGATGAATGAACTTCTGGAAAATAATATTGAAATAACAGGAAGGACGCGGGTTACGGCAATTCTTAAAAAAGGCAAACTCATTTCAGGTCTTGAGACGGTAAAAGTTTCACTTCCCAAAGGCGTAAAATTTAATCTCAAAGATATAAAAGAAATTCCGGGCACAAATCAAGTTAGAAAGGATTTGTCAGCGGTAATAATTGCCATCGGTGCGCGTTCAGGAATTAAAAAAGTAAATAATCCTGCCGTTTTTTATTCGGGTGATTGTATTCAGGGACCAACGACGGTTGTTGAAGCAACTGCTGCGGGAAAAAATGCCGCATTGGAAATAGATGCGTTTATAAATAATAAAAAGAAACCCGTTTTTGATAAAAAAGTGAAAAGCGATGTCGTGCTCAAAGGATACATTCATATTCCTGTATCAATTGAAACCGACTTTTTCGGCAGAAAAATCTCAACTCCGTTTTTGCTTTCCGCAGCGCCTCCTTCCGACGGTTACGACCAGATGAAAAAAGCGTACGAATCGGGTTGGTCGGGCGGCGTGATGAAGACATCGTTTGACAACGTGCCGATTCATATTCCAGGAGAATATATGCATGTTTTCAATAATTTGACTTACGGGAACTGCGACAATGTTTCGGGTCATCATCTTGACAGGGTATGCAGGGAAGTTCAAAAATTAGTTAGAGAATATCCCGACCGTCTCACAATGGCGTCCACCGGCGGACCGGTTACCGGCAACGATGAAAATGATAAAAAGGGCTGGCAGTCAAACACAAAAAAACTTGAGGCGTCCGGTGTAATGGGAATAGAGTACTCGCTTTCCTGTCCGCAGGGCGGCGACGGAACCGAGGGCGACATTGTTTCGCAGAATGCCGCCTTGACCGCAAAAATAATTGACTGGATAATGGAGGTAAGTAATCCGGAAATTCCGAAACTTTTCAAACTTACGGCGGCGGTGACATCAATAGTCCCAATCGTAAATGCTATCAAAAAAGTTTTTGCGAAGTATCCGAACAAAAAAGCCGGAATAACTCTGGCGAATACTTTTCCGACGATGTGTTTCAGACCTAAAAGTAGCCCCCGAATTCATTCGGGGGTGAGCGAAGCGAGTAGATGGGAAGAAGGCATTGTCGTCGGGATGAGCGGCGACGGAGTAACTCCGATAAGTTATTTAACTCTTGCGAGCGTGTCTTCTTTGGGTATTGCAGTTTCCGGAAACGGCGGTCCTATGAATTACAAAGCGGCGATGAATTTTCTTGCGCTTGGAGTAAAAACGGTCCAGTTTTGCACCATTGCGACCAAGCACGGCTACAAAATTTTTGATGAACTTGTCAACGGAACCAGTTATCTGATGAAAGAGCTGGGAATAAAATCTATAAAGGAATTGATTGGTATTGCGCTTCCTAAACCGATTACCGGTTTTATGGAATTGACGCCGGTTAAAAAAATCTCATCCTGCGATACGGATATATGCCTTATCTGCGGCAACTGTTCCAGATGTCCGTATCAGGCAATCTCGCTTGATAAAGACAAACATCCCGTGACGGATGCGGAGAAATGTATAGGCTGCAGCATCTGCGTGCAGAAATGTTTCTCGGGCGCTTTGTCAATGCGTGACAGAACCGCCGCAGAAAAATCCGCATTGAAAGAGGATTAAAAGTCGCTCGCAAGCAAATTTGTCGGAAACGCCCCTAAAGGGACTTCCTTCGGTCGCTCACCGACCGCCCTGTCGGATTTCGTCCCTAAAGGGACTTCCTTCGGTCGCTCTGTTCGTCGCTCTTGAAAGCGAAGTCGCTCCTCAAGGTTCCTTACAAATTTCTTGCTTCGCTCTGCGGTTAAAGAAAAACGAAAAAAGCCCGCAGCAATAAAATTTAGGTTTTTGCAATTATTAGTTGTTTTTGGAATTTTGCCTGATTTCTCAAGTCGTAGGCAGAAGCCTTTTAAAAACCATTGAAAACATAGACAAATAGAAAAAATAAAGCGTCCCAATTTTCTCGCATGAAGGAAATCAGATGATAAAATTTATTAAAAATAATATGTCTAAATTAGCAGATCCTAAATTGTGTTTACTCTCGGGAATAATAGTTTGCTCTTTTATTTTCATTGTTGTCGTCCCTGTGTTTAAAGAAATATTTGATAGTTTAGGAGTTGATTTACCGCAAATCACCAAAGGCATATTGTATTTATCTAAAATGTGGTTTGTGATTTTATTGCCAATAAGTGTAATTTATTTTTATATAGTTATAGGGAAAAATAGCAGAATCATAAATTTTGTGAGGATTTCGGCAGTGATAATAGGATTGCTGCTTCTTGTAACAGTGATAGCTTTGTTTATGCCAATGCTTGAGATGAGGAATATTAGCAATCGCTGATTTCTCTCAAAGCGTGTCAGGATATGGAGTTGAAAATGGTTGACTCAGAAAAAACAAGAAAAAATAGACAGTTCCGATTTCTTCATTGATTTTTTATTTCAAAGAGGTAAAATAAAATTATTATGAAAAAGAAAAATTTAATTGTCAGTATTCCGCTGGAAAGAATTGAAAGTAAAATTTTGCTCATCAGAGGTCAAAAAGTGATGTTAAGTTTTCATTTAGCAGAATTATACGGGGTTGAGACGAGGACACTTGTTCAATCTGTTAACCGTAATATCAAAAGATTTCCTAATGATTTTATGTTTCAACTCAACGAATCCGAAGCCGAACAGGTGGTATCACAAAATGTGATACCACATAAAAAGTATTTCGGCGGGCATTTACCATATGCATTTACAGAGCACGGCGTTCTTATGCTTTCATCAGTATTAAATAGCGACAGGGCGATAGAAATAAATATCCAAATCATGCGTGTCTTTACTAAACTGCGTAAGATTTTAGCAACACACAAGGACTTACAGAAAAAAATTGAAGAACACGATGCACGGATAAAATACATTTTCAAATTGCTTAACCAGATGTTAGTTTTGCCCCAACCCCCGCCCAAGCAAATAAAAGGTTTCTTACGAAATAAAATCTGAAAAAAAAGGGAAAAAAAGAGAAAAAAAGGGGACAGGTTCAATTTCTCACTATGGAGGTTTGAATGTTGACTTTATTGTGTAACGGTACGGTGATTACACCGTCGGAAGTTATTGAAAACGGTGGGGTGTTGTTTGAGGACGGAGTAATAAAAGATGTGGGAAATACGGATGAAGTAAGAGCAAAAGTTTTCAGAGTTTCAGAAGATAAAATTCAATTAAAAATTATTGACGCCAAGAAAAAAATAATTCTTCCGGGATTTATCAACACGCACCACCATTTGTATTCCACTTTCGCCCGCGGGATGTATATTCCGGGGACCCCTGCGAAAAACTTTGTGGAAGTTCTTGAGAAACTTTGGTGGAAACTTGACAGGGTTCTGACGGCGGAGGACATTTATTATTCCTCGTTAATCCCTTTGATTGAATGCGTGAAGAACGGCACAACAACAATTATTGATCATCACGAATCGCAGGAATTTCAGGTTGGTTCGCTTGATGAGATTCAAAAAGCGGTTGAAAAAATCGGCATTCGTGCCTGTTTATGTTTCGGGACTTCAGACCGTTATGGTAAGGGCGGCGAAGGACTTAAAGAGAATGAACGCTTTCTCTCGTCCCTCGTCTCTCGTCCCCCGTCCCTCGTTACTGGTATGGTCGGACTTCACGCTCCGTTTACCGTCAATAATGACACATTGGAATCACACGCCGCTTTGGCAAAAAAATACAATGTCGGAATGCACATCCATTGCGCCGAGGATTTGGCAGATGAGAATGACTCCGTCGAAAAATATAAAATGCGGATTGTTGAGCGATTGAAAAAATTCGGAGCCCTCGGTGAAAAGACAATGCTCATTCACTGCATTCACATAGACGAAAAAGAAATGGAAATAATGAATGAAACAAAAACTAATGCGGTGCACAATCCCGAAAGCAATATGAACAATGCGGTTGGCTGTGCGGACGTCCTTACTATGATGAAAAAAGGCATTACCGTCGGACTCGGCACGGACGGGATGTCGTCGGATATGCTTTCGCAGATGAGATGCGCATATTTGATTCACCGTCATAATAAAAAAGACCCGCGGGTTGCTTTCTGCGAAGCCCCGGAAATGCTTTTGCAGAATAATTCAAAAATCGCCGAAAAAATTTTCGGAAAAAAAACAGGCGCGCCTGTGGGAAAAATTGAAGTGGGTTCTCCCGCCGATTTGATAGTTCTTGACTATATTCCGCCGACTCCTTTGTCAAAAGATAATTTTCTGGGACACTTGATTTTCGGAATAGTGGATGCGACGGTGGACACTACAATTTGCAATGGTAAAACTCTTATGAAAGACAAAAAACTTGAAAATATCAACGAAGAGTTTATCTGTCAGAAATCCCGCGAACTTTCGGCAAAGTTCTGGGAAAGAATAAAGAAATTATAAAAATGCTTAAATCAAAAGATGTCGTTCTTCATTACGGCGAAAAGACCCTGTCAGATTTCATTCCGCAAAAAGTTATTGATAACGGGCAATTCCTGCCTTTGGTTGTTCCTAAAAAACTTCCTGTTATTAAAAATGTCTGGCAAAACCTTTTTGATGCGCTTGAAAAACCGGTCGGCAATCAGAAACCTTTAAGTATTCTTATAAAAGAAAATTATGCCGGCGGAGATTTGTCAATAATAGTTGACGACCACGACAGACCGAACATCCACACACGGATTCTTTTACCTGTTTTAGTTGACTTACTACTTACTACTTACCACTTACCACTTACTAAAATAAAAGTCGTCATCGCAACCGGCACGCATCGTCCGTCCACCGACGAAGAACTTAAAAATATTTTGGGCGGACAAATGTTCGGCAGGGTGAATTTTGTAATTCACAAATGCAGGGAAAATAATGTTGAGGCGGGTAAAATTGACGGCTTAACGGTAAAAATCAACGAGACAGTTTTTAATTCCGATATTGTAATTCCGCTGACCGATGTAGAAAACCATTATTTTGCCGGTATCGCAGGGGGTCCTAAGGCATTATGTCCCGGGGTATGCGATATTGACACAATTACCTACGAGCACTTAAAAATGTTCGGCGAGTGCGGTTTCGCTCACAATGTTGATTTGGGAAATATAGAAGGCAACCCGGTTTTTGAGACGAAGAAAAAAATCGTAAAAGCAATTATTGAAACGCTGAAAAAAAATAAAAGGGAGGTCTATACAATAACTTCAATAATTGATACCGCCGGTGATTTGGTTTACTTAAAAGGCGGCGAGACATTTGAAAGCCATCTTAGGGCAGCGAAAATTCTTAAAAATGTCTGGACGGTAAATATAAAAGAGCGTGCGGATATTGTTATATCCGGCGCCGGTCACTGGGGGGTAAATCTTTACCAGATGGGCAAGGCGACTCACTGTGCATATCACGCCGTTAAAAAAGGTGGAATCGTCCTTAATGTCGCACCGTGCAATCAGGGATGGGGCAATGAAGAATTCAAAAATCTTATGAAAGTAGGGATGGGCGAACTCAATAAATATGACGAAAAATCGGAAGGAATAAAAAAAGCGATGGTTCGCGTGATAAATGTCGTTAAAAAAGATTTTAAGATAGGCAAGCAAAAGCCGGTTGACCTTTTTCAGATATTGCATTTCGTCGGGTGGGGAAATTTACATATAATTCAGGACGGGATACCCGAAGAAGATTACGGATTTTTGCCCTTTGTTTTTTGGGGTAATGAATCCGACCCGGTTGAAAAACGGTTAAAATTATGGCTTGAAAAACATCTCGGCGATAAAACGGTTGCAGTGGTAGATAATCCTAATTTTTTGATAAAACCCTGTTAGAAGTGGCACATCGTGCTACGATACTTCTAACAGGGTAAAACCTTTATGAGAATTATTGAAGGAAAAGAAAACATTATTTCGGGATTTTCAACATATTTGCAGGACGAATCAAAACTTTCATTCGGGGATGTGAAATATCTGGCTTTTCCCGAAAATGAAGGAGATGTTTGCGAATTTCTGAAATTCTGCCGCGATAAAAATATGCCCGTTACAATTTCCAACGGCAAAACGGGCGTCGTCGGCGGCGCGGTACCTGTTTCCGGCGCTTTGATGTCGCTTGAAAAATTTAATAAAATTTTCGGCGTGAAAAAGAGCATCGGCGAATACCGCGTCCGTCTTGAAAGCGGGGTATCGCTTGACCAGTTTTATAAATTTTTGGAAAACGAAAATTTTTCCGGTGAAAAATATTTTTATCCCGTTGATGTTACCGAATCAACCGCAAAAATCGGCGGAACCGTTTCTACAAATGCTTCCGGGGAAAGAAGTTTCAAATACGGCCCGACCAGAAACTGGGTCCGGTCTTTGCGGGTTGTTTTGTCTGACGGCAATGTTTTATCAATTGAAAGAGGAAAGATTTTCGCAAACGGTTATGATTTGGAAATAAAATTACCGGACGGAAGTATCAAAAAAATAAAAATTCCTCAATACAAAATGCCTTCCGTTAAGAATGCAGCGGGTTATTACGCGAAAAAAAATATGGACTTAATAGATTTATTTATCGGCAGCGAGGGAACACTCGGAGTGATAACCGAAGTAGAACTCGCATTAACAAAAAAACCGGAAAATATAATGACATTGCTTGCTTTTTTTCCACAAGAACAAAATGCAATGAATTTCTTTTTTGAATGTAAGCAAATGCTTACATCGGCAGTCGTTTTTGAATATTTTGACAAAGGTGCGTTTGAACTTTTAAGACCCAAAATGGCTGATTTGCCTCCAGATAAAAATGCCGCAATTTTTTTTGAAATTGAATATACCGACGATAATTTGGGAAATACTATGTTGGCAATAGAAGAACTTCTTAAAAAAAACAACTCCTCAATGGATAATACATGGGGCGGTTTTGAAAAAAAAGAGATTGAAAAAATAAGACAAATAAGGCACTCCATTCCAGAGACCATAAACGAGACACTTGCCAGGACAAAACAAAAATATCCGGCAATTCACAAAATTTCCGCTGACATTGCAGTGCCGGCTGAAAATTTTTTAGAAATGATTTCGTATTATAAATCAAAACTTGAGCCGATGAAATTGCAAAACACTATATTCGGTCATATCGGCGAAAATCATCTCCATATGAACATTCTTCCGAGGAATAATGAAGAGTTTCTTAAAGCCAAAGAACTTCATCTGGATTTTGCCGCAAAGGCGGTATTGCTGGGAGGCACCGTCTCTGCGGAACACGGAATCGGAAAAATCAAACATCAGTATCTGGAAGTTATGTACGGGAAAAAAGGACTGAAACAGATGGCGGAAGTAAAAAAAGTGCTTGACCCGAAAGGCATTCTCAACAGGGGAAATATATTTAATGAGGAATATCTGAATGCGTAGAATATCTACTCGCAAAATTACTGAAACTGTGGAAACTCTTCTGCTTGATGTGAATTTTTCAATTCCTCGTGATGTTTTGAAAAAAATAAAAATTGCATGCAACAAGGAAAGAAATCCTCGCGCAAAAATGATTTTTGAGCAAATCCTCAAAAATGAAAATATTGCCCGCCAGGAAAAAATCCCGCTTTGTCAGGACACCGGCACTGCGGTTGTTTTTTTGGAAGTCGGGCAGGGTGTTCAAATAGTCGGCGGAAATTTAGCAGATGCGGTCAACGAAGGCGTGAGACGGGCGTATAAAAAAGGATATTTGAGGAACTCAATTGTCGCCGACCCGCTTGAAAGAAAAAATACCGGCGACAATACGCCCGCCATAATACACACGAAAATTGTTCATGGAAGCAAATTAAAAATTTCTATTCTCGCCAAAGGCGGCGGTGCGGAAAATATGTCGGCTTTGAAAATGTTCGCTCCTTCTACAACGGTTAAGGATATAAAAAATTTTATAGTTGAAACGGTAAAAACTGCCGGCGCAAACGCCTGTCCGCCGGTTGTAGTCGGCGTAGGACTCGGGGGAACTTTTGAGACCGTCGGACTTCTTGCCAAAAAGGCACTTTTGAGAGGATTAGATTCTAAAAATCCTAAAAAAATTTACCAAAAATTGGAGAAAGAAATTCTTGCCGATATAAATAAGACGGGATTGGGCCCGATGGCACTCGGCGGCGGAACAACGGCTCTTGCTGTTTTGATTAGCGATGCACCTACTCACATTACATCGCTTCCGGTTGCGGTAAATATACAATGCCATGCATTGAGAAAAAAAAGTGTTGTGTTGTGAATATAAATTTTCTATAATATAATAAATTCTTGATATGGAAAAACAAAATCTGACGGTTATCGTAGGTAATATCTTTTTCAAATACAGAAGTTATTTTTTTGTTCCGGTTTTGCTGTTCCTAATAATTTTTACAAAACCGCAAATATCGTTTGACTCAAAAATTACAGATGCCTTTTTTGATATTTTCGGTTTTATTCTCGCATTGTTCGGTTTTTATGTTAGAGTTCTTGTTATCGGATACAAAAAACCGGGAACAAGCGGCCGTGGGACCAACATAGATGTAAAAGAGGTCGTTACCGACGGGATGTATCAGGTTTGCAGAAACCCGCTTTATCTCGCAAATTTTTTAATGTGGCTTGGATTAGCGATAATGTGGTGGGAAATATATTTTTTCGTAGTTATCGTTGGGTTTTTTGCAGTTGAGTATTTTTTCATAATAAAAGCTGAGGAATCATATCTGTCAAATAAGTTCGGTGCGGCATACAATGATTATAAAAAATCCGTTCCCGCGTTTTTTCCGAGAATAAAAAACTTCAGAAAACCGGAAAGACCTTTTAACTGGAACAAAGTGTTCAAAAATGAAACAAATTTACTGCTTTTTATTTTAGTTTTGCTGCCGTTAATTTATATCTATGAACATAATTTATGGAAATTCTGCATTTCACTTTTATAGAATTGTGAAATTGTGAAATATTGAAATAATGGGGGGGAAATGGAAAGATTGATTAGCGTTTTAGGAACGGTTGTGCTCGTCGGAATTGCTTGGCTTTTTTCAATGAACAGGAAAAAAATCAATTGGAAGACGGTCGCCGTCGGCATTACCTTACAGGTAATTCTTGCTCTGATAGTTCTGGTATCTCCTCCGGGCAGATGGTTTTTTTCAAAAATGAATGATGTTATTGTAAAAATGCTTTCATTCTCGGAAGATGGGGCGAGATTTTTATTCGGTAATCTTGTAGCAAATTATATTCCCGTCGGTGTTTTGGAAAATTATAATTTTGTCGCAACTATAAAAGCGGTCGCCTACGGCGGAGCATTTTTTGCTTTTTCCGTTTTGCCGACTATAATTTTCTTTTCATCGTTGATGTCGGTTATGTATTATCTCGGCGTGATGCAGTTGATTGTTCTTGCTTTCGCAAAAGTTATGACGAAATTTATGGATGTATCCGGCGCCGAATCGCTTTCCTGTTCCGCCAATATTTTTGTAGGTCAAACGGAAGCGCCACTTCTGGTAAGACCATTTATTTCCACTATGACGAAGTCGGAACTTTTAGCAGTGATGACCGGCGGAATGGCAACTGTTGCAGGCGGAGTTATGGCTGCATATGTGGGGATGCTGAAAGATTATTTTCCGAGTATAGCGGGTCATCTTTTAACGGCATCCGTGATGTCAGCGCCCGCCGCGTTGGTTATGGCAAAAATAATTCTTCCAGAAACGGAAGAGTCCAAGACCGCAGGTATTGTGAAAATCCACTATGAAAAAACGGATGCCAATATAATAGATGCTGCGGCAAACGGCGCCACAGTAGGACTTCAACTTGCCCTGAACGTCGCCGGCTGTCTTATTGCGTTTCTGTCACTTCTTGCAAGGTTGAATTTTCTAATTGGCTGGACGGGCGGTTTATTTGGTGTTGCGGGGCTGTCGCTTCAAAAAATATTCGGGTTTATTTTTGCTCCGTTGGCGTGGATTATGGGTGTTCCTTGGAAGGACTGTTTTATAATCGGAAATCTGATGGGCGTTAAAACTGCTGTCAATGAATTTGTTGCATATTTTGATTTTGCGGTATTCATCAAGGAGAATCCCGGCGTGTTAGCGGAAAGGTCAATGATAATAGTGACATATGCCCTTTGCGGTTTCTCTAACTTTCTGTCAATTGCGATTCAAATAGGCGGTATCGGCGCGCTTGCTCACAACAGACGTCATGACCTTGCAAAACTCGGTCTCTGGGCTGTCCTTGCCGGTTCGCTTGCCTGTTTTATGACGGCAACAATTGCAGGAATTTTGATAAAATGACACTGTTGAAAAAATCCCTCAACGGTCTTGATTACAGCGATTAACGAATTAGATTACAGCGATGACCGACGATGATTTATCGCTGTCATCGGTGTTTTTATCGCCGTCATCAAAGATTGTTAGATTTTTCTACAATCTCGATATATGCAAAACTATAATATAACAAATCTAAAAAATTTATCTATTCAGGAAAGGCGCGATTTTTTGCGGTCTGCGGATAGTTCGCAGATTAAAAAAATATTCAAAAAAGTTTTACCTTCCGAAATTGCACATATAGTAGACGGTCTGCCTTCCGACGAACTGGTGGACATTCTTGAAATTTTCCCGAAATCAGAACAGGCGGAAATTCTTGAAAACATAGAAACGGAAAAAGCCAGAAAGGTTTCGCAACTTCTTCTTTACGGCAAGGATACTGCCGGCGGAATGATGGCGGTTGAGTTTTCGGCATTCAATCAAAATGTTACTATTGAATTTGTCATAGACAAAATAAGAAAGGACTCGCCTGATACAAACCGCGCATTTTATATTTATGTAACTGACGACCAAAATCATTTATCGGGTGTTCTTTCACTCCGGGATTTGATAACAAAACCGCCTCAGACCGTCATCAGAGATATTTTGAAAAAATCGGTTATTTCCGTCCCTCATACATTGGACAGAGAAGCAACTGCGAATTTTTTTCAGAAATATAATTTTCTTGTCATACCTGTTGTAGATGAAAAAAACTGTATTTTAGGCATTATCACCGCCGACGATGTTTCAAGAGCCGTAAGACAAGAGGCGACGGAAGATTTGATTAGAATTAGCGGTATTTCTTCCGATGATCTTTCAATTGACGCACCGTTTTTTTTGGCGATAAAAAAGCGTTTACCTTGGCTTGTATTTAATATGCTTTTAGATGTAATCGCTGTAAGCGTCGTGGCGATTTATCAGGGAACAATTCAGGCGGTTGTAGCGATTGCTGTCTTGATGCCTGTTATTTCCGATATGAGCGGCAACACCGGTTTTCAGGGGCTAACTCTTATTGTCCGCGGTTTTGCATTAGGCAAAATTTCAATCAAAGATTTATGGAAGATTTTTAAAAGGCAGTCGCTTCTCGGATTTATTACCGGAATCGTTTTGGGGCTTGAGGTTGCCCTATTGGCATATCTGTGGAAATGGAATCCGTATTTCGGGCTTGTTGCGGGTGCTGCAATGTTTTGCAGCATTTACATAGCGGGTTTCGTCGGAATAATGATTCCTTTATTTTTGAAGTTTATAAAAGTTGATCCTGCCGTCGCAACAGGACCAGTACTTACTACAATTACCGACTTAACAGGGTTTTTCATTACATTATCGCTCGCTACAAAAGCAATTGATTTGATAAAATGAAAAAAAACTATTTTATAAACGAACCCCTGTGGTATAAAGACGCCGTGATTTACGAACTCAATATAAAAGCGTTTCATGACAGTAACGCGGACGGTATCGGCGATTTTAAGGGGCTCACTAAAAAGCTTAATTACCTGGATGAACTCGGAATAACGGCTATATGGCTTCTTCCTTTTTATCCCTCGCCTTTAAGGGACGACGGTTACGACATATCCGATTATTTTAGCATACATCCCAATTACGGAACCTTAAAAGATTTTAAAGAATTTTTAAAGGAATCGCATAAAAGAGGCATAAGGATTATTACCGAACTTGTTCTTAATCATACATCCGACCAGCATGAATGGTTCCAAAAAGCAAGGAAATCAAAGCCGGGTTCAGAATTTAGAAATTTTTATGTCTGGAGCGATACCGCCGAAAAATATAAGGATGCGCGGGTAATCTTCAAGGATTTTGAGACGTCCAACTGGACATGGGATTCTGTTGCAAAAGCATATTTTTGGCACCGTTTTTATTCGCATCAGCCGGATTTGAACTATGCTCATCCTCATGTTCAAAATGCAATGTTGAAAGTTATAAATTACTGGTTTGATATGGGAGTGGACGGCATGCGTTTGGATGCCGTGCCGTATCTTTATGAAAGAGAGGGGACAAACTGCGAGAATTTACCGGAGACATATCAGTTTCTGAAAAAATTAAGGATGCATGTTGACGGTAAATATAAAGACAAAATGCTTCTTGCCGAGGCAAACCAGTGGCCCGAAGATGCTGCCGCCTATTTCGGAAATGGTGATGCCTGTCAGATGGCTTTTCATTTTCCTTTGATGCCGAGAATGTTTATGTCCATCTGGTTGGAGGACAAATTCCCCATAATTGATATTTTTGAACAAACGCCCCGGATACCCGAAAATTGCCAGTGGGCGCTTTTTCTGAGAAATCACGACGAACTGACGCTTGAGATGGTTACAGACGAGGAACGGGACTATATGTACAGGGTTTATGCAAAGGATTCCTCGGCAAGGATAAATCTCGGCATTCGCCGTCGGCTTGCACCTCTTTTGTCCAATCACAGAAGAAAAATAGAGTTGATGAATTTTTTGCTTTTTTCTTTACCCGGCACTCCCGTTATGTACTACGGAGATGAAATCGGCATGGGCGACAATTATTATCTCGGCGACAGAAACGGCGTCAGAACGCCTATGCAGTGGAACTCCGACAGAAACGCCGGATTTTCCATGGCAAATCCGCAAAAACTCTATCTGCCGATTATAATAGATCCCGAGTATCATTACGAGTCGGTAAATGTTGAAAACAGCGAGCGGAATCAATCGTCGCTTCTGTGGTGGATGAAAAGGATTGTCTCAATGCGCAAGCGATTCAAATCGTTCGGCCGCGGCGACATAGAGTTTCTGCATTCCGACAATCCGAAGGTTCTTGCATTTATCAGAAAATATCAGGATGAAAGTATGCTTGTCGTTATTAACCTGTCCAGATTTTCACAGGCAGTTGAACTTGACCTTTCAAAGTTTGCCGGCTATTTCCCACAGGAGGTTTTCAGCAGAAACAGATTTCCGCCGATAAAAGATACGCCTTATATTTTCACTCTCGGGTTTTATGATTATTTTTGGTTTGTGCTCAGAAAAAAAGAAGATGCTGCCGAAATTACTGCACAGACAATTGCGGAATTAACCGTCGAAGGAAAATGGGAAACGGTTCTGCAGAAAAAAAGAAGGGGGATTCTTGAGATTGAACTGCTTCCTTTATACTTGGAGCGATGCAGGTGGTTCAGGTCAAAGGCGAGAAAAATTCAGTCGGTAAAAATTTTAGAAAACATACCGATAGGAAAAAATTCTGCTGTTACACACCTGCTTTTCCTGGAAGTTTTATATGTAGAGGGACTATCGGAGACATATCTGCTTCCGGTATGTTTCGCATCAAAAAATGAGTCGGAAAAGATTATGCAAGAAAATCCCGCGGCGGTTATATCAAAATTAAAATGCGAGAATACAGACGGAATTATATATGAAGGTACTTTTAATGAGGAGTTCCGTAAAAATATTCTTTTAATGATTGAAAAAAAAGGCAGTGCCGACGGATTGCACGGCAAACTGATAGCGTATCCGGGAAAGTTTTTGAAGACATTTTTTCAGCCAGGCAAATTGCTCCCGCCTGAAAAATCGCAGGTTTTGAGAGTAGAACAGAGCAACACTTCGTTTCTGTATGAAGACAAACTGTTTTTCAAACTTTTCAGAAAACTTGAAGAAGGTATAAATCCCGAACTTGAAATCGGAAAGTTCCTCACCGAAAAAACGCCCTTCAAAAACACACCTTTATTCGCAGGAGCAATTGAATACAGAAGACCCGGCTTAAAACCGATAGTTATAGGAATGCTTCAGAGTGTCGTCGGAAATGAGGGAAACGCATGGAAATATTCTTTAGATTCGCTGGGAAGGTATTACGAGAGAGTACTTGCAAAAAAAACGGAAGTACAAAAAATGCCGCAGCCACCCGTTTCTATTTTGGAGGCGGCACATATTGATATTCCGCCGCTGATCAACGAGCTCGTGGACGCCGATTATTTTGAGATGGTGCGGCTTTTAGGAAAAAGAACTGCGGAACTCCATCTGTCACTTTATTGCAAAACGCAAGACCCATATTTTACCGCGGAGCCGTTTTCCGCACTTGAGCAACGTTCTCTTTATCAGTCAATGCGCGGTCTCACAAAAAAGGTTTTTGAAAATCTGAGGAAAAATCAGAAAAATCTGCCGGAGAGCGTCAGGGCGGAAGCGTCCGAATTATTAAATTCCGAAAAAGAAATAATCAGTAAATTCAAATCGCTGCTTAATAAAAAAATATCAGCGGTAAAGATGAGAATACACGGTGATTATCATCTCGGTCAGGTTCTTTTTACCGGGAATGATTTTATTATCATTGATTTTGAAGGCGAACCTATGCGGTCGTTAAGCGAAAGACGACTTAAAAGATCGCCGTTAATGGATATCGCGGGAATGATTCGCTCCTTTCATTATGCCGCATATACCTCGCTGAATAAAAACACTACTGTTAAAATAGAAAATATTTCTGAAATAGAGCAGTGGGCTGTTTTGTGGTATAACTATGTAGCGGGTGCATTCCTGAGGTCGTATTTTGACACGGTAAAAGAGATGCCGTTTATTCCGCAGGATAAGGAAGAACTTAAAATTATGCTGGATGCGTTTATTCTTGAAAAGGCGGTCTACGAACTGGGGTATGAAATTAATAATCGTCCGGAATGGATAACAATTCCTATAAAAGGCATGAAGAGATTACTCTAACTAAAACTGTCTCGTAGGAGGTTTTTGAAAATGCGGTCAAAAGATAGAAAAATTGATTACTCGTTAAAACTTTGCAGGGAAGTGTTAGGTCTTCCTGCATTTCATTTCGGATATTTTGAAGGCGAGCATAACTTGACGATAGAAGACCTGAAGAGTGCTCAATTAAAATATACCGAAAAACTTTTGAGTTATATTCCGTCGGAGGTTGCGACAATTCTTGATGTCGGTTGCGGAACCGGCATTTCAACCGAAATACTTATTTCAAAAGGTGCTGATGTTGAATGCATGAGCCCTGACCTTTATAACCGACAAATAATAAATGAAAAATTTAAAGGTGCGGTTAAGTTTCATCTCACAAAATTTGAAGAATTTTTTGCCGAAAAAAAGTACGACCTTATATTGATGAGTGAAAGTTCCCAATACATAAGTTTGAAAAATCTTTTTGAAAAATGTAACAGTATATTAAATAAAGACGGTTATCTTCTGATATCCGATTATTTTAGAAACCAAGCGACGGGATATTATAGAAACTGCGCCGTTTTATCCCGGTTTCTTTATGAAGCGGAAAAAAACGGTTTCAAAATTGTTAGAGATGAAGATATTACCGAAAATGTTTTGCCGACACTTTTAATCGGGGATATATATTATAGAAAATTTGTAATTCCTATTACGGAAGCCGTTGTTTCACTTGCGCACGATGAAATCCCTATAATTACAAAAATGGCAAAGTTTTTTTTCAAACGGAAAATCAAAAAAATTGCTGAAGATATTCATAATAAAAACCCCGAAAAACTTAACCCTGAAAAATTCAGACAGAACCTGCGGTATATGATATATTTATTTAAAAAAGATATTGCCTGATATTTTACAGCATCGGAATTTCAAAAGCGCCACAGAATCACACAGAAAAAGAACACAGAAAAAAATTCTGTGTAATTCTGTGACATTCTGTGGCTATCTTGGAGTATCGGAATTTGAAAGGCGCCACAGAACCACACAGAAAAAGAACACAGAAAAAACTTCTGTGAAATTCTGTGACATTCTGTGGCTATCTTGTAGTATTGGAATTTCAAAAGCGCCACAGAATCACACAGAAAAAGAACACAGAAAAAAATTCTGTGAAATTCTGTGACATTCTGTGGCTTATCTTGACAAATAACGGTCAGTTTGATAGAATTAAAACCGTGATAAAAAAAATTGCTGTAACTGGCAAAGGCGGTGTCGGAAAAACCACAATTGCTGCTGCAATTGCGGTTGCTTTTTCAAAAGAAAAAAAGGTTATTGCCGCTGACTGCGACCCGGACTCAAATCTTGCCCAGACACTTAATTTTCCCAATGCAGAAAAAATCACGCCTATATCGGGAATGAAAAATATAATCAACGAACGAACCGAAGCAAAAAACGGTTTTTTCAAAATGAATCCGAAAGTCGACGACATACCCGAAAAATTCTGCCCCGAATATAAAAATATCCGTCTTATAAATATGGGTTCGCTTAAGAAAGGCGGCTCAGGATGTTTCTGCCCAGAAAACGCGTTTATTAAAACGCTCGTGGGACATCTCGTTCTTCAAAGAGACGAAGTCCTTATAATGGATATGCCTGCGGGAATTGAAAACCTTTCTCGTGGAACGGCAACAGGAGTTGATGCCGTTTTAATTATTGTAGAACCCGATATAAAATCCATTGAAACCGCGAAAAGAATAAAAAAACTTTGCTATGATTTGAAAATAAACAAAGTTTTTATCGTCGGGAATAAAGTTTTGAATAAAACTGACGAGGAATTTATAGGAAAAAATGTTGATGGGATTGACCCTGTTAGAGATACCGTGTCACGGTGTGACATCTCTAACAGGGTTGATATTTTAAGTTTTATCGGTTATAATAAAAATTTGCGAGATGCTCGCGGGGTGTTGTTATGTGATAGTTCTATTTTAAGTCAGATTGAAAAAATAAAAATCATTCTGGAGGCGGAAAAATGAGCGATAGTGAAAAAAGTATTGATTTGGCAACGAAAGAAATGCTGGGACTTGCCTGTAATAAAAATATATGCACTGCTTTTGATAGACACGAAACTATGGAGCCGGAATGCGGTTTTGGTCAATTGGGTATTTGTTGCAGAAATTGCGTTATGGGTCCTTGTAGGATTGATCCGTTCGGCGAAGGTCCGCAGGAAGGAATCTGCGGCGCCACAGCGGATACTATCGCTGCGCGAAATCTTGTCAGGATGATTGCTGCGGGTGCTGCCGCTCATTCTGACCACGGCAGAGATGTTGCCCATACATTGCTTACAACTTCCGAAGGAAAAACCAAGGGCTACGGAATAAAGGGGAAGGAAAAACTTTTAAATCTTGCAAAAGAGCTGAAAGTGAAAATCGAAAACAGAAAAATAGAAGAAGTCGCGCACGATGTAGCAGAAAAATGTTTCGCTGAGTTCGGCCAGCAGCACGGCGAATTGCAGTTCACCCGTCGTGCCCCTAAAAAAAGACAGGAGATATGGAGAAAAAACAGGTTCACCCCGCGGGGAATTGACAGGGAAGTCGTTGAAATCATGCACAGGACGAATATCGGCGTCGACAATGATTATCAAAATATTTTACAGCAGGGTATTCGCACATCTCTCGGTGACGGTTGGGGCGGAAGCATGATAGCAACCGACCTGCAGGATGTTTTATTCGGTCAGCCCGAACCGGTCAGGTCGGTTTCAAACCTCGGCGTATTGAAGGAAGATGAGGTGAACATAATAGTTCACGGTCACGAGCCCACACTTTCAGATGTAATTGTCGCTGCATCACAGGATAAAGAACTTTTGGAACTTGCAAAAAAGTACGGAGCAAAAGGTATAAATCTTGCAGGTATCTGCTGCACAGCAAATGAGATTTTGATGCGTCATGGCATATCAGTTGCAGGAAATTTCTTACAGCAGGAACTCGCTGTAATCACCGGTGCGGTTGATTTAATGTTAGTTGATGTTCAATGCATAATGCCGGCACTTGGAAAACTTGCAACTTGTTTCCATACAAAGATTATCTCAACTTCTCCTAAAGCAAAATTTCCCGGCGTTGAACACATAGAGTTTTCAGAAGAAGAAGCATTGCCGATTGCAAAAAAAATAGTAAGAATGGCGGTTGAAAATTATAAAAACAGAAAAAAAGAATCTTTAAATATCCCGAAGGAAAAAATGGAATTAGTTGCCGGTTTTACTTCTGAATATGTTTTTAAGATGCTCGGTGGAAAATATAGAGCGACTTACAGACCACTCAACGATGCTGTTATATCGGGTCGACTTCGTGGTGCGGTTGGAATCGTCGGTTGTAATAATCCTAAAATCAAACACGACTGGGCGCACATTGAACTTACGAAGGAACTGATAAAAAATGATGTTCTGGTCGTTACAACCGGTTGTTCGGCTCTGGCGTCCGCAAAGGCGGGTCTGTTGGTTCCGGAAGCGGCAAAAAAATATGCGGGCAAGGGACTGCAGGAAATCTGCGAAGCAGTCGGCATCCCGCCTGTTTTGCATATGGGTGCGTGTGTGGATATTTCAAGAATCCTCACAACTCTTTGCAATGTTTTAACAGAGGGTGGCTTGGGCGAGGATATTTCTGATTTACCCGTTGCCGCTGCTGCTCCTGAATGGATGTCTGAAAAAGCAGTATCCATAGGATTTTATGCCGTTGCTTCCGGTATATTTACTGTCTTGGGATTACCGCTTCCTGTTATGGGCGGAAAAAATCTTACAGAGTATCTAATAAATAGTATTGAAAATACCGTCGGCGGAAAATTTGCATTTGAGTCCGACCCGCTCAAAGCAGCGGACTTGATTGTTAAGCATTTAGATAAAAAAAGAGAAGCACTTAAACTCAAACCAATGATGTACGGAGAATAAAATCATGTTGAATGAAGGGAAAAAAATTTATTGCGATGTTTCAAAATGTCTCGGATGCAGAAGTTGTGAACTTGCCTGTGCGGTTGAGCACTCCAAAAGCAAGACGCTTTTTAATGCGATAAAAGAAGAACCCGTTCCTATTCACAGGAGAAGAGTTCAGGCAGTTGATGAAATAATAATTTCCGATGCATGTCATCATTGTGAAGATGCCCCCTGTATTTCTGCGTGCATGTCAGGTGCGATGTATAAAGCGGAGGACGGTTCTACGCAACATATTGAAGAAAAGTGTGTCGGTTGCTGGATGTGTATAATGGTCTGTCCGTTTGCTGCAATTTCTCGTCAAACGAAACTCGCTTTGAAATGTGATTTGTGCAAAGACAATGAAAAAGGACCGCAATGTATAATTTCCTGTCCCACAAAAGCGTTAATATCAAAAGAGGTATGAAATGAATTATTTGATAATCGGTGCAAGTGCCGCCGGTATTTCTTGTGTTGAAGCGATAAGGTCAATTGATATGGAAGGAAAAATCACAGTCGTTTCCGACGAAAATTATCCGGTTTATTCAAGATGCATGCTTTCATACTATCTTGCGGGAATAATCCCCGAGGGAAAACTTAAATACAGGGAAGATGATTTTTACAGGAAATTCAATGTCAATGCAATTATTGGAAAAAAGGTTGATGCGGTTATGTCATCGGACAAAAAGGTTAAACTTTCTGATGGTAGTGTTTTGACATTTGACAAACTTTTAATTGCAACCGGTTCGCGTTCAAAGATGGAAAAAATTCCGGGGATTGAAAAGGAAGGGGTATTTGGGTTAAGGAACATAGATGATGCAAGAAAAATAGAAAAACGACTGCAAAATTCCAAGGCGGCAGTTATGCTCGGCGGAGGACTCATAGGTCTTCGCGCGGCATATGCTCTGCACAAACGGGGAATAAAAGTAACAGTTGTTGTTAAGTCAAAGCATGTTCTTTCGCAGATGCTTGACGAAGAGGGCGCAAAATTTATTCAGGATAAAATTGAAAAGGAAGGGATTAAGGTTCTAACCGGTCTTGCTGCAAAAGAGATTTTAGGCAACAAATGTAGCCCCCGAATTCATTCGGGGGTGAGCGAAGCGAATAGTGTTTCCGGAGTTGTTCTTGAAAATGGCGAAAAAATTGATTGCCAAATTGTAATCATCGGCAAAGGCGTTCAGGCAAATATGGAACTTGTAAAAAACACTGAAATTAAAACCGAGAAGGGAATTGTTGTAAATGATTATTTAAGAACAACTGTTTCCGATATTTATGCTGCCGGCGATGTCGCACAGGCAAACGATTTGATTACAGGGGAAAGTACAATAAATGCACTCTGGCCAAATGCCGTTATTCAGGGAAAAATCGCGGGGTTTAATATGGTCGAAAAAAACATAAAATATGACGGCTCGATTAGTATGAACTCTGTAGAATTTTTTGAACTTCCGACAATTTCTTGCGGAATAACAAAACCGAAAGGTGAGGAATATGAAATACTGGTCAGAAAAAATATTGCAAGTAGCATTTATAGGAAAATCATTCTTAAAGATAATAAAATTGTCGGGTTTGTTCTTGTAAAAGATGTTGATAAGTCGGGCATTTTCGGTTTGCTTCTTAAGAAAAAAATAAATGTCTCGTCAATAAAAGAGGTTATGATGGGGAATAATTTTGATTTTGCAAAGATAATACCGTTAATTAAGCAATATAAAAGCGAATTTGCCGAAAAAGAATACAGCGAAATTTTAATTTAACCGGAGGTCCCGAGATGTCAAAAATTGTTGCTACTGCTGCGATAAGAGGCGCCCAAAAAATTGTTAAGGATGCTGAGGATTTTTTAAACAAAGCAATCGCCGAGAAAGGCGAATCGCAGAAAATAGAGTTTCCGGATACGGCGTATTATTTTCCGATGGCATATGCACTTATGGGCGTAGAAGTGAAAACGCTCGGCGATATCAAATCTGTTTTGCAGGAAGCAAAGTCGCTTTTGCATAACGAGCCCACCGAGCAAATTTGGTTTCCTTATTTAGGCGACGCTCTTGACTCCGGTGTCGCAGCGATTCTTGCCGAGGAAATCATTGTCGGACTTCGCTACCTTTACGGACAGGAACCCCAACCCGACTGCGTTGGATTTTTTTCAGACACGATTTTAAGGCAGTTGGGAATTCAGCTCGTTGACGGAAGGATGGCGGGTTTCGCCGCGATTTTGGGTGCCGCACCCGATAACAAGACAGCCGTTGAAATCGTTCGTGAGTTTCAGAAAAGGCAGATTCTCACTTTCGTCGGTTCTTCCACAAACGGCGTTTCTATAATAGACCAATTAAAACAGGAAAATGTGGAGATGGGCTGGGATAATTACATAGTTCCCTACGGCAGAGATACAATCACAGGAATTTATCCTCTCAACTGGGCTATCAGAGGAGCACTTACTTTCGGCGGTCATAAAAAAGGCGAAGCATTAAAATGTTTAAAGTACTGTAAGGACAGAGTTTTTGCATTCGGAGTTACACTCGGCGAAATTGATGATATTAAATATGCGACCGGCGCCGGCGCAATAAACATGGGATTTCCAATAATTGCCGATACTGATATTCCTGAAATTTTGCCGACCGGTATTTGCACATATGAACATCTGGTTTCCGAACTTGATTACAAAAAAATCGTTCCAAGATGTATTGAGGTTAGAGGTGTAAAAGTAAAGGTTTCAGAAATACCGATTCCTGTTGCATATTCCGCAGCATTTGAAGGTGAAAGAATTCGCAAAACTCAGACATATCTTGAAGCAGGAAGCAGGTACTCAACAGCATTTGAATATGCAACGATGAAAAATACTGACGAGATTGAAGACGGTAAATTTGAAGTTATAGGTCATGAAATTGATGATGTTCAAGAAGGTTCTGCAGTTCCGTTGGGAATTTATGTTGAAGTTGCCGGCAGAAAAATGCAGAAAGAGTTTGAGTCAATTGTTGAAAGGCAGATTCATACATTTTTGAACGAGGCGCAGGGAATAATGCATACCGGCCAGCGAGATCTGATATGGCTGAGGATTTCCAAAGAAGCAAAATCAAAGGGCTTTAAGTTGAAACACCTCGGCACTATAATCCACGCGAGAGTTCACGAGGTTTTTGGAGCGATAGTTGACAAAGTTCGGGTAATAATTTATACAAAACAAGAGGATATAGAAAAACTTTTACCTTCTGCCCGTGAATCATATAAATTTCGCGACGAAAGAATTGGCGCTATGACCGACGAATCGGTTGATACATTTTATTCCTGTACGCTTTGTCAATCGTTTGCGCCAAATCATCTGTGCATCGTAAAACCGGAGCGTCTCGGGCTTTGCGGCGCTTACAATTGGCTTGACTGTAAAGCGTCTTTTGAGATAAATCCGACAGGTCCTAACCAGCCGGTGAAAAAAGGCACGATGCTTGATGAATCTCGCGGCGAATGGCAGGGCATTAACGATTGGGTGAAAATAAAATCAAACGGTCATCTTGAACGATTTCACGGATACTCAATTATGACCTGGCCTGAGACAAGTTGCGGTTGTTTTGAGTGCATAGGGGCTATTGTTCCCGAGGCGAACGGATTTATGGTTGTCAACCGCGAGTATTCGGGAATGACGCCGCTCGGGATGACATTTTCCACTCTTGCCGGTTCCGTCGGCGGCGGGAATCAAACACCTGGATTTATGGGTTTCGGACGGCTTTATATCACATCTAAAAAATTCATAAAAGCCGACGGCGGATTAAAAAGAATTGTATGGATGCCGAAAGAACTTAAAGAAGCAATTTCCGGGAAACTTAAAAAGCGCAGCGAAGAAGAAGATATCCCGGATTTTCTTGACAAAATTGCAGATGAAACAATTGCGACTGACACCGAAAAACTTTTAGAATTTTTACAGAAAGTGAACCATCCGGCACTTACAATAGAGCCCTTAATGTAGTTGCGAGGTTTTCTCGCCAATGAATGTAGTGGCGAATTTATTCGCCCATTAATTGTAGTTGCAAGCCCTTGGCTTGCTTAAATCTAAAAAATGCGAAACAGATTTGAAGATATAAAAAGGAAATAAAATGTATAAAAAGAAAAAAGGAAAAAAGCCGTTGTTAATGAAAAGTAATATTGTGATTTACGATGCAAAAACATTTACAAAGAATGTTAGTGATTTCACAAATAAAATTATTGAAGGTAATTGTACTGAAGTAATGAAAGCAATTCCTGATAATTCTATTGATTTGATTTTTGCCGACCCACCGTACAATTTACAGTTACAAAATATTCTAATAAGACCAAATAATTCAATTGTTAATGGAGTTAATGATAATTGGGATAAATTTGGCAGTTTTGAGGAATATGATGAATTTATCAAAAATTGGTTATATGAATGTCAACGGATTCTCAAAAAAACAGGTACAATCTGGGTTATTGGTGCATATCATAATATTTTTAGAGTTGGAAAAGTGATGCAAGATTTAGGATTTTGGATATTAAATGATGTTGTATGGATAAAAACAAATCCGATGCCAAATTTTCGTGGGGTTCGTTTTACTAATGCACATGAAACACTTATTTGGGCGACAAAGGACAAATATTCCAAAAAATATACGTTTAATTATAAATTGATGAAAGAAATGAATAACGGGAAACAGATGAGAAGTGATTGGTATTTTTCACTTTGTACCGGTGATGAAAGAATAAAAGATGAAAACGGTCAAAAAGTTCATTCCACGCAAAAGCCAGAAAAGTTACTTACCAGAATTATTTTAGCAACGAGTAAAGAAGGCGATATTGTGTTAGACCCATTTGCGGGTACAGGCACGACAGGATATATAGCCAAAAAATTTGGAAGAAATTACATAATGATTGAAAAAGAACATAAATATATTGAAGTTATAAATAAACGATTAAAAGAATTAGATGATGACTTGTTTGTTAGTAGAAAGAGTGAAAATAAAATATTAGTAAAAACATAGTTGAGGGGTGATTTATTATGAATTATGAAAATTTTGCTAAAATTTTGAATGAGCATTTGTTTAGTAAAGAAAAGAATGAGTTGTTAAAAAAGATTGCAGATTGGCCAGAACGATTTATTGGTTTATTCAGACCTACAAAACCGGGAACAAAAGTTCTTCAGAATTTGTTACAGTCACACGAAATTAGATTTGGCGATGCACTTGAAGAATTAATTAAAAAAATTTTAAGAGATTGGGATTATACAATACTTGATAAGAATATTACTAATGAAAAAGGCGAAAATTTATCAATAGACCAATATTTTAGCAAGTTAAATAAAATTTATTTTGTTGAACAGAAAGTAAGAGATGACCACGACTCAACTAAAAAACGGGGTCAAATTTCAAATTTTGAAACAAAATTAGAAATTCTTTATAAAAAACATGGAAAACAATTGACAGGAATTATGTATTTTATTGACCCAGATCTTTCAAAAAATAAAAATTTTTATGAACAAGAGATAACAAGATTAAGTTCCTTTTATGATATTGAAGTTAAATTATTTTATGGAGAAGAATTTTTTGAATACCTAAAAAATCCAAAAATGTGGGACGACATGCTTTTATGGTTGAAACAATGGAAAAAAGATTTGCCAGAAATTCCAGAAGTTAATTGCGACAAAGAACCCCTTAAAAGTTTTGAAGAATTAAAAGAATTAGAATTGAGATATTGGCGTAAAATTTTGGAAAATGAAAAATTGTGGGAAGAGGGTATTATTAAAGTGATTTTCAGAGAAGGTAAAACTCTAAAATTATTATTAGAGTTTTTCAATTCTCAAAATACAACTCCATATAAAAGATTATATGACTTACTAAAGGAAAAGTTATCAAAGTATTTTTCAGAATAATATAATTACTTAATTAACGGAGGAATTTTATGGCACTGTCGGGGCTTGATATTTACAAAAATTTACCTAAAACAAATTGTAAAAAATGCGGGTTTCCGACCTGTCTTGCGTTTGCGATGGCGCTCGCCGGAAAAAAAACAGAACTGTCAAAATGCCCGGATGTAAGCGAACAAGCAAAACAACTATTGGAGTCCGCTTCACTTCCGCCAATGGCAACGATTACTATCGGAGAGGGTGATAGAAAAGTTGAAGTCGGCGGCGAAACGGTTCTGTTCAGGCACGAAAAAACTTTCTTTCATCCAACGGCGATTGCTGTTTCAATTTCAGACAATGAACAAAATCTTTCAGCAAAAATTGAAAGAATAAAAAAATTGAATTTTGAACGGGTGGGAATGATGGTTGGCGTTGATATGATTGCCGTAAAAAATGAAACAAATAATGCCGAAAAATTCGCTTCGGTCTCAAAAGAGTTATCCGAAAAAACCGGACTGCCTCTTGTTTTAATCAGCGAAAACCCGGTGGCAATTGATGAAGCACTAAAAAATCTTTCGCAAAAAAGGCCGCTTATCTATTGCGCAAACGAAAAAAATTCCGAGCAGATGACCGCGCTCGCAAAAAAATATAATATTCCTCTGTGTGTTTGCGGAAAAAATATTGAAGAAACAGCTGCTCTTTCGCAGAAGGTTTCATCGGCGGGAGTTAAGGACATTGTGCTTGACTTGAGCTGCCGCGATGTTTCAAAATGCGTTCAGGATTTTACTCAAGCCAGGCGTTTTGCATTGAAAAAAAATTTTAGGCCGCTCGGTTATCCTTTAATCGCATTTGCAAACGATGCCTTTGAAGCATCTACCTACATCGTAAAATACGCAGGTGTGCTCGTCGTTGAGATGGACAAAGTCGAAGAAATTCTGCCTCTGGTTACGCTTCGTCTGAATATTTACACCGACCCACAAAAACCAATAATGATGGAGCCCAAACTTTATTCTATCGGTACACCCGACGATAAATCGCCGCTTTTGGTTACTACAAATTTTTCTTTAACATTTTTTACCGTCTCACCTGAAATAGAGAACTCAAAAATTCCGGCGTGGCTTTTGGTTTGCGATGCTGAGGGTATGTCGGTTTTAACCGCATGGGCTGCAGACAAGTTCAATGCTGAAATCGTTGATACCTGGATGAAAAAAACAGAAGTTGCAAATAAAGTCAGCCATAAAAAAATAATCATTCCCGGTTATGTTTCGGTTATGAGCGGGAAACTTGAAGATACTACCGGCTGGCAGGTGCTCGTCGGTCCGAAAGAGGCATCAGGCATTCCAAAATATCTGAAAACGGTTTGGAAGCAAAATGGCTAAAAAACTTGTATTACTTTGTGACGATACTGAAGAAACTGTAGAACTTCTGAAGACCAGTTTAGAGATTGCTGGCTATGAAATACTTATTGCAAGAAATGGCGAGGAAGGATTGAAACAAGCCCAGGAACATCTACCGGATTTGATAATTTTAGATATTATGATGCCTAAGATGGATGGATTTACTGTCTACACAAAACTGAAAGAAAATGAAAAAACAAAAAATATACCGGTTATTATATCTACGATTAAAGGATTTATGTCCAAAGTATTTGCTTTCCCCCCACTGAAAACAGAAGGAGATACTTTTCTTGAAAAACCATATAGTATTGAACAGTTATGGTCAAAAGTAAAACAGGTCTTGGGCGAATAAAAGGGATAGTTTTGTAATGCAAAAAATGGCAACCACAAGATTACACAAGAAATGTCATTGCGAACGAAGTGAAGCAATCTTGGTTTTAATGATGGGATTGCCACGGGCTTTTGCCCTCGCAATGACAACTTTGTTGTCATCTGTGAAAATCCGTGAAATCTGTGGTTACAGAACAAGAGGGGTGTTGGGGGATGTAGGATATGGAAAAATATAAGGACGAAATAGACGCTTTATTATCAGAAATAAAAACCAAAATGAAAACTGGTTTTGGTTACACTGAAGAAAGAATAATCGGGAAAACAGATTCTGATATTCGTGCCTTTGCAGTTGCCACCAATATTAAAAGGATACTGTCAGATATAGTTAAAGAATTAGAAGAAAAACTAACACATTGGGCAGATGAGATTCAAAAAATTAAAGAGCAACAGATTCAAATAAACCAAAAACTGGCGGAGTCGGAAACAGAAATTAAAAACATACAGATACCATTCAGACAACAGATAGAAGAATTAGAGGAGAATATAAAACATAAAAATAATGAAATCCAGAATCTGAAAAATCAGATTTTAGAGAACAACAAAAACTGGCAGGATGTATTTCAATTAAAAGAAGGCGAAATTAGAAAACTGGATAGACAGCGGGAAGAAATACGGGTTGAATCATTAGGAAAACTCAGAATTCGTGAAACAGAGTTGCAGGATAATTTTGAAAAAGAGAAGGACTCACTTATTGAAAAATTTGTTCAAAAAGAAACCCGCTGGCAGGAAGGTCTACAAAACAGACAGCAAGAAATTGATGAACTGCGGAAAGAATTAAACGAAACACATAAAAATCTCGGTGCTATAATAAAAGAAAAAAGCGTGTTAGAGACGGAAATGTTGCAGCAGAAATTCCAACTTCAAACCGAGTTGCAGAAAAAAGAGCAAGCGATAAAATTGCTGGGCGAGAAACTACAATTAGTTGAGTTAGAGAGTCCGCAGTTAAAAAAAGAGTTCAACGAAAAGATCCAGAAATTCGATGAAAAAGAGAAACAATTACGGGCTTCATTTGAGAAAGAAAAAAGTTCACTTATACAAAGTTTTGAAGAGCGAGAGAAACAATTACAAGAAAAGTTAGAGCGTGAGAAAGCGGACATAAACAAGTTAGACGCACTAATTTTTAAAGAGCGAGAGAAATCTACAAAGGAGAAGGCCGAGTTTACGGTTCAATTTCAGGCGACGATTCAACAAAAGGAACTGGAGATAGAAACATTAAAAAAACAGATAAAAGAAGCGGGTGAGACCTTTAATAAAACATTAGAAGAACATAACAGAGATTGGCAAGTAAAGATAAAAAAACTGGACGAACAACGGGCAGAATTAGATTTGGAGTTAGTGCAGAAGGTCTCGCAATGGTGTGTAGAGCATGAAACAAAAGAGAAAGAAATAAGCCGTTTGACTGGACAGATAGTGAAGATGGGGCAGGAAAAAGAGACACTTTTACAAGAGATTAAGCAGAACGATGAGCGGTGGCGAAAAGGGTTTGAAGAGAAGAAGCAAACAATAGAGGAATTACGGAATGAAATAAATAAATTGAAGAAAACGATAGAGGAAAATATCAAACAAAAAGGCGAGTTAGGGTCACAGATGTTACAGAAGGATGCACAGATAAAGATTGAAATTCAGAAGCGAGACCAGATAATCAAAGCATTAGGCGACCAATTACAAACGGAACAGTTAAACGCAACCGAATTAAAAACTGAATTCAAGGGTGAAAAAGAGAAACTATTAACACAAATACATCAATTACAAAATGAAATCGCAGTGTTTCAGCAAAAAATAAACACTGAACAACATATCATTGATGAAAAAGAGATAAATATAAAGGAATTTAAAACAACGATAGAAAACAAAGATGTGGAAATCAATATTCTAAAAAAACAAGTTCTTGAAAATAATAATCAGTGGATTACAAAGTTTAATTTTAAGGAAGACGAAATAAGAAAATTAAATAAACAATTAGAAGAAAAACAAATTAAATGGGAAGCGAGTAGAATTACTAATGAAAAAGAACTGCAAACCAATTTACAAAAAAAACAGGAAGAGATAAATATATTAAAAAATAAAACGGCGGAATTAGAGAAAAATTTAGAGAGCAAGATAGAAGAAAAAAAATTATTAGAAACAGAGATGTTACAGCAGAATTTCCAACTTCAAACCGAGATGCAAAAAAAAGAGCAAGCAATAAAACTGCTGGGCGAGAAATTACAATCAGTTGAGTTAGAGAGTTCGCAGTTAAAAAAAGAGTTATCAGAGGAACAAGATAACTTTGAAAGAGAAAAGGGTTCTATCGTTCAGGGTTTTGAACAGAAGATAAAGCAATTACAAGATGAGATAAGTAGAGCAGGAGAAGGATTAAACAAGTTAGGCGGCATAATTTTGGCTGAACGTGAAAAGGCAGCACAATATCAAATAGAGAAAGAAGAGAATGAACGAAAGATGAATAGTTTGAAAAACAAAATAGATGATATTGAAAGAGATAAAGCATCACTCGTACAGGAATTTAAGCAAAACGACGAGCGGTGGCAAAAAGGGTTTGAAGAGAAGAAGCGGACAATAGATGAGTTAAGGTCTGAGATAAACAGATTAAAGTGTATTATAGAAGAAGGCATAAAACGGCAGGGCGAATTAGGAACAGAAATAGTACAGAAAGATTCTAATTTACAGATTGGAATAGAAAAACGCGAGCAGATGCTCAAAGCGGTTAAGGAACAATTGCAGACAGAGCAATTACAAGCAGTAAAGTTGAAAGAAGAAGTCGGTGCTGAGAAACAGAAATTTCAGCAAATGCTTAAAAATCAGCAAGAAGAGAAAGACAAATATATCGAAAAAATGGAACAGAGAGAACAGCAACTTGTAAGCCGGCTCCAGCAACTTGGAACCGAACTGGAAATGACGCACAAAAAAATGAATGAAGAGCGAATAGTCCTGAACGAAAAGATATATAATATTCAGCAAGAAAAAAAATCAGTAGAATCTACGCTGGAGCAGGAAATTGAAACATGGAAAAAGAGAATTGAAGATGAAAGAAAAGAATTTAACCAGAAATTACAATACAAAGACAAAGAAGTAGAAAAAGTTGTCCAGCACGAGATAGAAGAACAAAAAAAACGCTTGGTTAAAAAAACCGACGATTTAGAAAAAGAAATAACATCATTTAAAAAACAGTTACTATTAGGTGAATCACATTGGCAGATTAAGTATCAAGCAGTAATTAAAGAAAACGAGATGTTAAAGAAACGGATAGAATGGCAATTAAAAGAACAGCAGAAAAAAGCAGAGACTGATAAACCAAAAGGAAGCGAGAAAAAAAACATATTTAAGCAACTATTCGGAGAATAAAGGGGGGGTATGTCCTGCAAAATAAAATTTTTACCGCATAATAAAGAGGTTTCTGTTTCGCCCGGGACGGATCTGCTTTCAGCGTCAACTATGGCCGGCGTCCAAATTTACAATTCCTGCGGCGGCGACGGTATTTGCGGAAGATGTAAGGTGAAAATTTTAAAGGGCGAGGTTACGACCGATTCTGCGATTCTTTCCGAAAAAGAAAAAAAGGACGGTTTTGTTCTTGCCTGCAGAACTATTTGCAAAGTTGATATAGATGTTTTTGTACCCGAAGAATCCCGCGTGGAAAAAGCCCAGATATTAACCATGGGCGAGATTTATACTCCGGCCGAGCGCGCCGCCCCCCCCGTTGAAGTTTTTGAGGAAAAGATTTTTGAGTACAGCCCGCTTTCGGCAAAATTGTATCTGGAAGTTCCGCGTCCGTCAATAGAGAACGCCGTTGCCGATCTTGAAAGGATATTCAGAGAAATAAGAAAGTCAAAAACGGCAAGTCCCGTTATGCAGATGGGGCTTGCGAACATAAAAAAACTTCCTTCACTTTTGAGGACATCAGATTTTAAAATAACCGTTACGCTCGGCAACAGAAACGAAACCACGGAGGTCGTTCTTGTTGAGCCGGGCAATACGGCTGATAAAAATTTCGGGGTTGCCGTAGATATAGGAACCACGACTGTCGTTTCTTATCTCGTTGATTTAAAAGCACAAAAGGTTGTCTCCGCAAAGGCGATGTATAACCCGCAGGTTTCTTTCGGCGAAGACGTCATTACGAGGATAATCTATGCCGGCGATTCATCTGGTCTTGACCGTATTCACCATGTTATAGTTGACGCGGTTAACGATTTGATAGTTTCTCATGTAATTTCCGACAAAATTTCGCTCAACGATATAAACTGCGTTACCGCTGCGGGAAACACAACGATGATACACCTTCTGCTTAAGGTTGATCCCACGCACATAAGACGTTCGCCATATGTGCCCGCCGCGAATGCTTTTCCGGTAATTCGTGCAGCGGAGGCGGGAATAAAAATAAATCCGCGAGGACTTTTGGCGACCATACCTAATGTTGCATGTTATGTCGGAGGTGATATAACGGCGGGTGTTTTAGCAAGCGGAATGAGTAATTTTTCGCACCTTGCACTTTTTATTGATTTGGGAACAAATGGCGAAGTTGTTCTCGGTAATAAAGATTTTTTGGCTTGTTGCTCAACTTCTGCTGGTCCCTGTTTCGAGGGCGGCGGGATAAAGCACGGCATACGGGCGCAAGCAGGTGCGATTGAAAAATTCAGAATTAATCCTGAACTTGATTCAGGATCAGAATTAAGAATTGAAACGATTGGCAATGAAAAACCAATAGGTATCTGCGGTGCGGGTATAATTTCTATAGTTGCCGAACTTTTTACAAACGGAATTATTGATAAATCAGGAGATTTCATAAAAGGTTCGTCAAAACATCTCAAAAAAACGGAAGAGGGCTATGAGTTTTTCATTACCGACAACATCTCCGTTACTCAGGCGGACATCAAAAATCTCATACATTCAAAAGGCGCCATATTTTCCGGCATAGAGGTTTTGACTAAAAAAATCGGCATTGATATTCATCAACTTTCCAAGGTGATTATAGCGGGTGGGCTCGGAAATGCTCTTGACATAGAAAAATCCATAGTGATTGGTCTGTTCCCCGAAATACCTACAGAAAAGTTTTCGTTTATCGGCAACGGCTCGATAACAGGTTGTAAAATGTGTCTTTTGTCGCAGAGCGCCATGCGGCGTGCCAATGAGATTGCGCAAAAAATGACATATATAGATTTAAGCGCCGATCCGGAATTTATGAATAATTATACGGCGTCTTTGTTTTTACCGCATACGAATTTGGAACTGTTTCCATCAGTGAAAAAACAATTAAAAATGAAAAATGTAGATTATTATTCTTAAATAATTTTTAACTTTTAATTTTTAATTTTGAATTGGAGTTATTTATGGAACAAGCAATTGAAAAATGGCCCGGAAAGATTTATGAATTGATAATAGGCGCAACCAAAGAAACAGGCGGCACGCGTTCAAAGGTGGTTAAAATAGGGGGAAGTAATACGCTTCCTTTTCTTTTTTTTGAGGGTGAGAATCCGAATCCTCCGGCTATTGCGATGGAGGTTTGGGATATAGAACCTACCGATTGGCCCGATGTCCTTAAAAATGAATATGGCAGCGTATTAAATGACCCTACCCAGTGGGCGAAAAAATGCGAGACATTGGGCGCTGACTTAATATGCTTTCGTTTGAAAAGTGCAGAGCCCGACGGTAAAAATGCTTCTTCAACCGAAGTGGCAAAAACGGTAAAAGATGTTTTGTCTGCAACTTCGCTGCCGATGCTGATTATCGGCTGCGGAAACAATGAAAAGGATTCGTCAATTATAATGGATGTAAGTCAAGCGGCAAAAGGCGAGAATTGTTTGCTCGGGATGGCAACAAAAGAAAATTATAAAACATTTACAGCCGCGGCCCAGTCGGGCGGACATTCACTTATTGCCGAGACGCCACTTGATATCAATCTTGAAAAGCAGTTAAACATTCTTATAACCGATATGGGATTTGGTTCCGACCGACTTGTAATTCATCCGTCGACGGGCGGGTTAGGGTATGGGTTTGAGTACTGTTATACGATAATTGAAAGAACGCGTCTTGCCGCACTATCAGGCGACAAAATGATGTCGCAACCGATTATAACATTTGTCGGACAGGAAACATGGAAGACCAAAGAGTGTAGGGCAGATGAGTCGGAAAAACCGGAATGGGGCCCTTTGAAACAGAGGGGTATCTTGTGGGAGTTGACCACTGCGGCGGGGTATATTCAAGCCGGCGCGGATGTGATTGTTATGAATCATCCCGCTGTCGTTAAAGAAGTAAAAAATTATATTCAGAAATTGATAAAATAAACGCGGAACAGACGCAAAACTAAAACGCAGAACAAATGCTAAAAAGTTTCGTGTTAGTTTTGTGGAATTACGGAGATATACTGAAACCACGGATTGCCGCCGAAATGTCATTGCGAATCCCGTCAAAACGGGACCTTGCTCCGTGAAGCAATCTCGGTTTTAATGATGGGATTGCCACGGGCTTCGCCCTCGCAATGACAACTTTGTTGTCATCTGTGTTAATCCTTGCCCTGTTAGAGTGAACTCTAACAGGGTGAATCCATCTCTGGTTCCAAAATCAGGAGGAAAAATGAAAATTCTTGTTTTGAATTGCAGAATCTATTCTATTGAGTATGAAGTTTTTGAGATGCCGCAGAAAACCGAATTATGCAAAGGTGTTTTGGAACACATTGGATTTGATGATACAATGCTTACGCAAACTGTTGGTGATAAGACCGAAAAAATTGTTCAACCGATTTTAGACCATCAAAAAGGACTTGAACTGATAATTTCTACAATTACAAATCCTAAATACAACTGTCTTAAATCAAAAGGTGAGATAGATGGTATCGGTCACAGGGTTGTTCACGGCGGATGGACATTTACTTCGTCGGTTATAATTGATGAAAATGTCAAAAAAGAAATTTATAAGGATTTTGAACTTGCCCCGCTGCACAATCCTTATAACCTCAAAGGAATAGAGGCGGTTGAGGCGATTTTCCCGGGCAAAAAAAATGTCGCGGTATTTGATACCTCATTCCACCAAACTATGCCAGAAGTTGCCTTCAGATATGCGCTTCCGGAACGGCTGTATTATGAATATAAAATCAGAAGATACGGGTTTCATGGTATCTCACATAAATATGTGACCGAAAGAACCGCACAAGTACTTAACAAAAAAATGCCTACGATGATTTCTTTCCATCTCGGTGCAGGTTCCAGTATCTGCGCAATTAAAAACGGAAAATCGGTGGATACATCAATGGGTTTTACGCCGCTTGAAGGGCTTGTCATGAATGACAGGCCTGGCGATATCAGTCCGGGCGTCATTCTGTATCTTTTAAGAAGTGGCTGGACATTGAGCGAACTTGAAATGATGCTCAACAAAGAAAGCGGCACCTACGGGCTTTCGGGAATAAGTACCGAGATGAAGAAAGTTGTTGAATCAGCCCAAAGGGGTGATGCAAAAGCAAAACTCGCAATAGATATTTTTGTCTATAGAGCGAGAAAATATCTCGGCTCATACTGGTTTGTTTTAGACGGTGATGTTGAAGCGATATCGTTTACGGGCGGGATAGGCGAAAATTCACCGCTAATTAGAGAAAAAATACTTACAGGACTTGACAAATTCGGAATAAAAATTGATTCAAAAAAGAACGAAAAAACCATCGGTATTGAAGGTGAAATAAACGCTCCTGACTCAAAAGTAAAAATATTCGTTCTGCCAAGAAATGAAAAGATTTTAATTGCGAAAGAGACAATGGAACTGGTGAAATAGAAGAGGCAGGATTAAGTGATAAGTTGTAAGGATTAAGTTTTTTGACACTGCCCGCTTAATCCTTAATCCTTAATCCTGAACGGAGGAAATATGTTCATTATCGGTGAAAAGATTAATGGGATGTTTAAAAATGTAAGTGAGGCGATTGCGACAAAAAACAAACTGATAATTCAGGAGTTAGCAAAAAAACAACTTGATGCCGGTGCCGATGCGCTGGATGTAAATGTTGGTCCTGCATCTGCGGAGCCATTGGCAGATATGGAGTGGCTCATCACAACAATACGGGAGGTAACGGATAAACCGATTGCTGTTGACACAACAAAACTGGCTGTTATGGAAAAAGGGCTTTCATTGGCGGGACCGGGGTCCATCTTAAATTCTACTTCCGGGCAGAAAGAAAAACTGGATATACTTATTCCATTAGCCAAAAAATACAACGCAAAAGTGATTGCCTTGACAATGACGAAATCCGGTGTTCCTGCAAACGCAGAAGCACGACTTGAAATAGCGGCAAATATAGTCGCATCAGCAATGGAGTACGGTCTTGAAATAGAAAATCTTTTTATTGATGCGATTATACTTCCTGTAAATGTCGCGCAGGACCACGCACCTGCGGTTTTAGAAACAATCAAACAATGCAAACTTATCTGCGACCCGCCTCCGAAAACAATTTTGGGTTTGTCAAATGTTTCCCAAAAAACAGTTGACAGGCCGCTTGTTGATAGAACATTTCTTGTTATGGCTTTGGCATCAGGACTTGACGCTGCAATTTGTAATCCATTAGATAAAGAACTGATGGATTCAATGATAACGGCAGAACTTCTGCTCGGAAAACAACTTTATTGTGATTCATATTTAGAGGCATACAGAAAAAAATAAAGGGTTTTCACCCTGTGTTATCTGCACTCACTCGGAAATTCAAAAACTTCATTTTTGATTTCACTCGCTCGCTGGATAATAAAATGGAACAATGGCTATTGGAAATACTCAACACCCATAAAAACAATCCGGATGCCCTGATACCCATCCTACAAAAAATTCAAAACAAATTAGGTTACATTCCAGAAAAAGCAGTAGGACATATTTCAAATTTTTTTAAAATTTCCGCATCAAAAATTTTTGGCGTGGCAAGTTTTTATTCCCAATTTAGATTCACCAAACCGCCAAAACACTCCATAAAAGTTTGTCTCGGCACCGCCTGTTATGTCCGAGCTGGGGCGGAGATTCTTGACAGTTTAGAAAAAGAGTTGGGGATTACCTGCGGAGGAATTACACCCGATAAAAAATTTGGTTTAGAAAGTGTATCCTGTTTTGGCTGTTGTGCTCTATCGCCTGTAGTCGTAATTGATAATAAAGTTTATAGCAGAATGACCCCGCAGAAAGCGAAGAAAGAGATTAAGAAATTAAGAAAATGACATTTCAAAAAATAAAACTAACTGCAATAAACGAGTGGGAAAAAATTACAAATCCATCAAAAATACTTATTTTTGTTGGAATGGCAACCTGCGGAAAATCCGCCGGTGCCGACGATGTAGAGACGGCTTTAGTCACCCTGTGTAGAAAGAAAAAAATCAATTTTGAAATAATCCCTGTCGGTTGCATCGGGCTTTGCTACTTGGAACCGCTGATTGATGTATCAAAACCCGGCGGCCCAAGAATTTGTTTTGGAAATGTAACAGTTGAAAATGTTCCAAAAATAGTTGATTATATTTTACATAACAGCATACCGAAAAATCTTGTTATCGGAACGGTCGGCGAAAAATCAATAGATGGTATATCCAACTTGTTGGAGATACCATTTATGAAACATCAGGTAAGACGGATTTTACGACGGTGCGGATTTATAAATCCGGAAAATATTTATCATTATATCGCAGAGGGTGGGTATAGTGGTTTAGAAAAAGCACTAAAAATGTCACCGGAAGGAATTATCAACGAAATAAAAAAATCCGGTCTGCGCGGTCGCGGCGGTGTAGGTTTCCCGACAGGTATAAAATGGGAACTATGTCGTCACTCAATCGCCCAACCGCCCAATCGCCCAATCGCCTATATTATTTGTAATGCAGAAGAAGGCGAACCCGGAACTTTTAAGGACAGGGTTTTATTGGAAAGCGACCCGCATTCTATAATTGAGGGAATGGTTATTGCCGGTTATGCTATCGGTGCAAAAGTTGGCTATATCTATATTAATAATGAATACTCTTTATCTATTGAGAGAATACAAAAAGCGATAAAGGATGCTACCGAGTTGGGTTTTCTTGGAAAGAATATTTTAGGCTCAAATTTCTGTTTTCAAATTTTTGTTGTAACAATTGCCGGTGGATATGTTTCAGGTGAAGAGACAGCCCTTTTGGAATTGATTTCCGGTAAAAGAGCGATACCTCGTTTTAGACCGCCGTATCCGGTTGAAAAAGGGTTATCAGATAAACCGACTGTTATAAATAATGTTGAAACATATGCCAATGTACCGCAGATTATTCTGAACGGTGCCGATTGGTTAAATAAATATGGAACTGAAAAAAGTAAGGGAACAAAATTATTTTCAATTTCAGGGATAGTAAATAATTCAGGCGTTGTTGAGTTACCGCTTGGTATTTCATTAAAGAAGATAATTTTTAACATCTGCGGCGGTTTGCCGAAAGGAAAAAAATTGAAAGCGGTATTTATTGGAGGGCCTACGGGAGGTTGCGTTCCGGGAAAATATCTGGATAAACCGGTAGATTTTGAGTCGCTTTCCGAAATAAGTGCTTCTATGGGTTCCGGCGGAATTGTCATCGTAGATACGAAAATGGATATTACACAAATGTGTAAGTATTTTGTTGAATTTAGTTCAAATGAGTCCTGCGGCAAATGTACACCATGCAGAGTCGGTACAAAACAACTCTTAAATATTTTAGAAAAAATTACAAGCGGTAATGCAAAAAAAGAAGACCTTGAAAAACTAAAAGAACTATCCCAAACAATTAAATTGACCTCGCTGTGCGGGTTGGGTCAGGCAGCACCCAATCCTGTAATATCAACATTAAAACATTTTTCTAATGAATATGAAAATAAAATTAACCATTGACGATAAAATAGTAGAAATTGAACGGGGTTTAACCGTATTGGAAACCGCAAAAAGAAATAATATTTATATTCCCTCTTTATGTTATTATCCCGGACTTAAACCCTACGGTGCTTGTCGGCTTTGTATTGTGGAAATTGATAATATGAAAGGATGCCCAACCGCTTGCACTACATATATTGAAGATGGGATGGTTGTCAGAACAAATACTGAACAACTTCAAAATTTGCGCCGGCAGGTATTTGAACTTATTTTAACTGAACATAATAAAACATGCACGACTTGTGATAAAAATTTGAGATGCGAACTCCAGCAGATTGCCGCATATCTCGGAATTGAAAAATTAACTTTGCCCTTTATAGATAAAAACCTGACCGTATACGAAGAAGAGCCGTTTTTTAACAGGGATTATAATTTGTGCATTCTTTGCGGAAGATGCGTTCGTGTCTGCGAAGAATTAAGAAAAAACGCCGCGGTAGATTTTATGTTTCGCGGAATTAAATCGGTACCTGGCACTTCTTTCAATAAAAAACTCCAAGATTCAAATTGTGAATTCTGCGGCGCCTGCGTGGATATCTGTCCTACCGGCGCGCTTTTGGAAAAGGACTTTAAGGAATCGTTTCAACCGGATAAAGTTATTACAACATTGTGTCCTTACTGCGGCGTCGGATGCTCAATTAAGTTAGAAGTCCGAAGTCCGAAGTCCGAAGTCCGAGATGAAAAAATTGTCAGAGTAATTCCTGACATTGATGGTCCAACAAATTACGGTCAATTATGCGTGAAAGGTAGATTCGGTATAAAAGAGTTCGTGCACCATTCTGAACGACTTACAAGACCATTGGTTAAAAAAGATGTAGTTGCCCAATTTATTGGGCTTGATAAATCAAGCGACTACAAAAGTTTTAAAAATACAGATTTTGTATTTGTAAATTGGAACGAGGCATTAAGTTTGATTGCCGAAAAGTTTTCAAAATATAAAGGCAGCGATATCGCCGTTATGTCGTCGGCAAAGTGCACCAACGAGGAAAATTATGTCATACAAAAATTTTCCCGCGCGGTATTGAAGACGAACAACATAGACCATTGCGCCCGTCTTTGTCATGCCCCGACCGTTGTAGGGCTTGCAAAAACACTCGGCTCCGGTGCGATGACCAATTCAATTTCTGAAATAGCGTTTGCAAAAACTATTCTGTCAATCGGCTCAAATTCCACATCCACTCATCCCGTAATAGGTTTAAAAATAAAACAAGCAGTTGATAACGGTGCAAAACTGATTATTATCAATCCCAAAAAAATTGAACTCTGTAAATTCGCATATCTTTCTTTGCATCATAAACCAGGAACCGATGTTGCTTTGCTTAATAGCATCGCAAAAGTTATTGTTGATGAAAATCTGCAGGATGCGGAATTTATCCGCGAAAGATGCGAAAATTACGAGGAGTATCTAAAAAGTTTGAAAGAGATAAATCTAGATGAGACAGAAAAAATTACGGGCGTTAAAAAGGACTTGATTATAGAAGCGGCGAGAATATATGCGACTGAAAAACCCGCTACGATTCTTTACGGAATGGGCATAACGCAGCACTCGCACGGAACAGATAATGTTTTCGCCGTTTCCAACATGGCGATTTTAACAGGAAATATAGGCAAACCGTCAACGGGAATAAATCCACTGCGCGGTCAGAACAATGTTCAGGGTGCATGCGATATGGGTGCGCTTCCGAATGTATTTCCCGGATATCAATCTGTAACCGATGAAATAATAAAGCAAAAATTTGAGAAATTTTATAATACAGAATTAAATTCCAATCCCGGATTAACGCTGACAGAGATGTTCAAAAAAGCGTACATCCGCGAAATTAAAGCAATGTATATTATCGGAGAAAATCCTATTTTAAGCGAGCCGTGTTCAAAACACTCTGAGTGTTCATTGACCGAACTTGAGTTTCTTGTTGTTCAGGATATGTTTCTGACAGAAACGGCAAAACTTGCCGACATCGTTCTTCCCGCGTGCAGTTTCGCTGAAAAAGACGGCACATACACCAACACCGAAAGAAGAGTTCAACTCTTAAATAAGGCGATTAAGCCGCTGGGCGAATCAAAATCCGACTGGCAGATTGTTTGCGAACTTGCAAAAAAAATGAATCAGCCCGGATTTGAATTCCAAACGCCGTCTGAAATAATGGACGAAATTGCCCAAGTTGCGCCGATTTATGCAGGGATTTCATATAAACGGTTAAAAGAAAAGACATTGAAGTGGCCCTGTCCCGACGACAACCATCCGGGAACAGATATTCTTCATAAAGATAGATTTAGCCGCGGTAAAGGAAAGTTTGTGCCTGTTTCCTATACTCCATCAGTAGAACAACCTGATACTGAGTTCCCGTTTATACTTACAACAGAACGGTTATTGTATCACTACCATACAGGCACACTTACACGCAAAGTTGAGGGGCTTAATAAACTCAAGCCAGAAGAACTGCTGGAGATAAATCCGTTAGATGCTGAAAAATTGAATCTTATTGACGGCAATTTTGTCAAAGTTGTCTCTCGGCGTGGCGATGTTCGTGTCAGGGTACATATTACCGAAAACACGCCGGAAGGCACCATATCTTTGAGTTTTCATTTTGCTGAAACAAAAACAAATGTTCTATTCAGCAATACTGCACTTGACCCTGTTTCAAAAATTCCCGAATTGAAAGTATGTGCGGTTCGGCTTGAAAAGACCTAAATTATGAAAGATAAAAATATTTCCGCTGTTATTTTAGCCGGCGGAAAAAACACAAGGTTTTCCGGCTATAACAAGGCATTACTTAAAATCGGCAAAGAGAGAATTATTGACATAATGCTGGGCGTTCTTGAAAATATTTTTTCTGAAATAATAATCGTTACAAATAATTCTCGGGATTTTTCCGAATTCAATGATATTAATATCGTCAGTGATATTATAAAAAACTGCGGACCTCTCGGCGGAATTTATACGGGGTTGAAAACAATAAATACGGAATACGCTTTTTTTGTCGCCTGCGATATGCCCTATATTGATAAAAATCTGATAGGAAGAATTATAAAAAGAGTGCCAAAAACCCGCGCCGATTGTGTGGTTCCGTATACGCATAAAGGAATGGAGCCGTTATTCGCGGCGTATAGCAAAAAAATCGCTCCTTATATTGAAGAATCTCTCAAAAAACGTGAGTTTTCTGTCAATAAAACGGTTTCAAAATTTTTCTGCGAATACATAAAGTTAAACGAAAAAGAAGAATTATCAGTATTTAGTATTAATACACCAAAAGATATGGAGCAGAGATGAAAAACACGGAACAGGTGCGGAACAAGACGCAGAACAGACGCGGAAGTAGGAAGTGGTGGGTTTTGACTTTACTGTTCACTGTCTTTATCGGTTGCGCTCCTAAATTACCAATTCTCAAGATGGCCACAACAACCAGCGTAGAAAATTCCGGTCTAATGGATTTTCTTTTGCCTGTTTTTGAAAAAAAATACGGGAGCAAAATACAAATCATTGCCGTAGGGTCCGGTAAAGCGCTAAAACTTGCCGAAAATGGCGATGTTGATATTGTTTTGGTCCATGACCCGCTAGCGGAAGAAAATTTTGTAAAAAAAGGTTTTGGAATAGATAGAAAACCGGTATTTTATAATGATTTTATTATTGTTGGACCCGAAAAAAATGCTGCTAAAATTAGGAATTTAAAAAAGGTTGTTGATATGTTTAAAAGAATCGTTGAAGAAAAACTTATATTTATATCCCGGGGAGATAATTCGGGAACACATATAAAAGAACTTGAAATATGGAATCGGTGTAATGTTTCTCCGAAAGGTCAATGGTATGTGGAAACGGGACAGGGAATGGGAGAGACACTTATTATTGCAAATGAAAAAAATGGGTATTGTTTGACGGATAGGGCAACTTTTATTTCATATGAAGATAAAATTGATTTGGGTGTGCTTTTTGAAGGAGATAAAATTTTAAACAATCCGTATTCCGTCATAATTGTCAATCCCAATTTACATAAACAGATAAAATATAATGAGGCAAAACAATTCGTCGGATGGCTTTCTTCAAAAGAGGCCAAAGAACTGATAAATAAATTTAAGATAAAAAACAAACAATTATTTCAGAGCATCGGAATTTGAAAGGCGCCACAGAATTATCCCGCAAGCGGGACAGTCGCCGAAACAGCACAGAAAAAACTTCTGTGAAATTCTGTGACATTCTGTGGCTTATCTTGTTCAAATTGATTACACAAAAATTATGAGTTATTTTTTTGATAGTTTAGGGAAAGCATTTTTTTTGATATTTACATTGGACGGAAACATTTTACAAATCTCATGGACATCGCTTTGGATAACAGGTACATCCGTTTTAATTGCTGCAATTTTTAGCATGTCGCTGGTATTTATTATATCTATAAATCAGTTTAAGGGCAGACAAATTTTGATAACTATTATTAATACGTTAACGGCTTTACCCACTGTTGTAATAGGTCTTGTTGTTTATTCAATGCTGTGCAGAAAAGGTTTTTTGGGCGGGTTCAACTTTTTATATACGCCATATGCAATGATTATAGGACAGATTATCCTTGCAACGCCGATAATTACTGCGCTCGTTTTATCAGTCATGGAAAATGCGGATAAAAAAATATACATTACAGCGATTGCCTTGGGGGCAACCAAATTTCAGTCAATATCAACACTTGCTAAAGAATTGCATATAATGATTTTATCTGCCGTAATTGTAGGTTTCGGGCGGGTATTTTCGGAAGTCGGTATTTCAATGATGCTGGGAGGTAATATTAAAAACTATACCAGAAATATTACCACAGCAATTGCGTTTGAAACAACGAAGGGTGAATTTATATTAGGACTCGCACTCGGTTTGATTTTAATTATAATTGCGCTGGGAATTAATTTATTGTTTCAAGTATTTGTGAAAAAGAGCCAATAATGTAGCCCCCGACTTTAGTCGGGGGTGAGCGTAGCGAATATAAAAAATGAATTTATACGAAATTAAAAATATAAAAAAATATTATTGTGATACTTTGGTTTTAGATATACCGTCACTTACCATTGAACAGGGAAAATTTTATATAATATACGGACCCAACGGCGCTGGGAAAACCACTCTGTTAAATCTTTTAGGATTTTTAGATAAACCTTCGGAAGGTGAGATTAATTTCGGAAATTATGGTTTTCCGGTTGATAACCTTAATAGAAAAATTACATCGGTAATGCAGACACCCTACATTTTCAAAACAACAGTATTTAATAATATATCGCAGGGGTTAATATTCCGTTCCGTTGATAAAAAAAAGATTGTGCAAATAATCAAGCCTGTGATGGAACGGTTAGGATTGTGGGAATTAAGAAATAAAAATGGCTCGGTATTATCTGCCGGCGAGAAAAAAAAAGTGGCAATTGCAAGATCAATGGTATTGGATACAGATATTATACTTTTGGACGAACCGACGGCAAACTTGGACAAGGGTTATATCAACATAGCGGAAGATATAATTTATTCAATGATAAATGATATTAATAAAACGGTTATAATGACGACCCATGACTTAAATCAGGCGTACAAATTCACGTCGGATATTATGTATCTGGTTAACGGTAGAATTGAACCCAACCCGTTATGGAATGTATTTTTTGTTAACCTGACCGATTGCGGTGGTGTAAAGGCGGCAGAACTTACTAATGGAGTAAAAATTTATGCAGTGGCAGAGAAGCCATGCCGGGCAACAGTTTCGATTGACCCAAGCGATATTATTATTTCCCGACAGAATATTTATTCCAGTGCATTGAATAGTTTTAAGTCAAGAATTGTCAGTATAGCGGAATTAAAAGGTCTTATAGATTTGGTTGTAGATATCGGTATTCCACTGCACGTTTTTATTACCAAGAAATCTTTTTTTGATATGCGTTTGAATATAGATGAAGAAGTTTTTGTAATTTTCAAAGCGTCTGCTGTGAAGGTATACCAATGATTAGTTTTAATGAAGCATTTAAGAAGGTACTTGCTCGGGCGAAAATATTAGATACCGAAAAATTACCGACAGATGAAGCGCTCGGGTATATTCTTGCCGAAGATATTAAAGCAAAATGCAACATACCGCCTTTTAACAAATCTTCTATGGACGGGTATGCTGTCCGTTGTCGGGATCTGGTTCATATACCGGTGAGATTAAAATGTATTGATATAATATCGGCGGGTCAGATTTGTAAGAAAACTGTCGGAAAAGGCGAATGCGTCAGAATAATGACGGGCTCACCGCTGCCGAAAGGCACCGATTCCGTTGTAATGGTTGAGCATACCAAGAAAAATAAGAACGGGCGTGTTGAGATACTGAAAAATATAAAACAAGGTGAAAACATATCTTTGAGAGGGGAAAATGTAAGAAAAGGCAAAATTGTTCTTAAAAAAGGTACACCTATAAGAGCCCCTGAAGTTTCTGTAATTTCCGCTCTTGGGGCAATAAAAGTAAAGGTTTATAGGAAACCTACCGCAGCGATAATTAATACAGGCAATGAAATAATCGAGCCCGGGAATGATTTGATTAAGGGAAAGATTTATAATAGTAATGGTCCGATGCTGTCATCCTTACTTAAAAAGATGAATGTGCAAGTTGCATATAGAGGTATTGTCGGGGATGAAGAAAAAAAACTAAAAAAAGCGATAGTGGAAGAGATGAAAAATGATATTTTACTTGTTTCAGGCGGGGTTTCCGTAGGCGATTATGATTTAGTACCGTCTATATTGAACTTATGCGGTGTTAAAAAAATATTTCATACAGTTAAAATTAAACCCGGCAAACCCGTATTCTTTGGAATTAAGGGAAGAAAAATAATTTTCGGTATTCCGGGCAATCCTGTTTCAGCATATCTGATATTTTTAGTTATGATTAAACCGGCAATCGAGAAAATGATGGGAATGACCCCGGGATTGAATATAAAATCCGGGATATTGAAGATTGATTTTAGGCAGCACCCCGGCAGAAAACATTTTGTACCGGCATTTGTTATTGATAATAAAAATCAAATCAGTGTATTGCCGATTAGCGATTATCGCGGTTCTGCCGATATAGGTTCGCTTTCAAAAGCAAATGCTTTTATGATAGTTAATGAAAATAAATCTTTCTTAAAAAAAAATAGCATAGTAAAACTTTTGTTATGGTGAATTATTTAGTGGTATCGGAATTTGAAAGGCGCCACAGAAAGACACAGAAATGACACAGAAAAAACTTCTATGAACTTCTGTGAAATTCTGTGGCTTATCTTGACAAAATAGGTTTTTTAAGTATAATTTTTTGTGGGAGGAAAATATGGCTAAAAATGTACCGTCGGATATTGAGATTGCGCAATCAATCAAACTGGAACCAATTACGGAGATTGCAGAAAAAATCGGTCTCAGAAAAAACGAACTTGAACTTTATGGCGACTATAAAGCAAAAATAAAACTGGAAGTTCTTGAACGACTCAAAGATAAACCACAAGGAAAATATATTGATGTAACAGCAATCACACCAACACCGCTCGGCGAAGGCAAAACGGTCACCACAATCGGGCTTTCACTCGGTCTTGCTAAAATTGATAAAAAGGTTATCACCACTATCAGACAACCATCACTCGGTCCTGTTTTTGGCATAAAGGGTGGTGCAGCGGGTGGCGGCTATTCGCAGGTTCTACCGATGGAAGATTTTAATCTGCATCTTACAGGTGATGTCCATGCGGTATCAATTGCGCATAATCTATGTATGGCATTTTTGAATAATGCACTTTATCGCAGGCAGATAAATATTGACCCGAAAAAAATCTTATGGCGGTATGTTGTTGATGTCTCAGAACGCTTTTTAAGAAATATAATCACAGGGCTTGGCCCCGGTGATGATGGCGTACCACTTTATACAGGGTTTGATATTTCAGTTGCCTCTGAAGCGATGGCAATTCTTGCCTTAACAACTTCATTACGCGACTTAAGAGAACGGTTAAGGAAAATAGTAGTTGCGTTCACATATGATAATAGACCCGTAACTGCGGAAGATATAAAAGTAGCAGGGGCTATGGCGGTGCTTTTGAAAGATGCAATCAAGCCCAACCTGTTACAGACGACAGAAGGCACTCCGTGTTTTGTTCACGCAGGACCGTTTGCAAATATCGCCCATGGTAATTCGTCAATCATTGCGGATAAAATTGCATTAAAATTGACTGATTATGTGGTTACAGAAAGCGGATTCGGTGCGGACTGCGGGATGGAAAAGTTTATGAATATCAAATGCAGGTATTCCGGGCTTACACCGAATTGTGTTGTGATGGTCTGCTCCATCAGGGCATTAAAGATGCATTCGGGCAAAGTAAATGTTATCGCCGGTAAATCACTTCCGGATGAACTGACAAAAGAAAATCTGGAACTTATAGAACAGGGTTTATGTAATTTAGAAAAACAGATTGAAAATGCAAAACTGCATGGTGTACCGGTAGTAGTTGCAATCAACAGATTCACAACGGATACCGATACAGAAATAGAACTGGTCAGAAAAAAAGCAGTTGAGTTTGGCGCTGAAGATGCTGTTATTTCTGAGGTATGGGAAAAAGGCGGCGAGGGTGGGATGGAATTAGCAAAAGCAGTTGTAAAGGCGTGTGAGAAAAAAATGCAATTCCGATTTCTTTATGAACTGAACTGGGCTATCAAGAAAAAAATAGAAACAATTGCATCAAAAATTTACGGTGCAAAAGATGTGCAGTATCTTCCGCCCGCAGAAGAAAAAATCAAACTCTATACTGACTTGGGCTGGGATAAATTGCCGATAAATATGGCGAAGACGCATTTATCATTGTCTCACGAGCCGAGTTGGAAAGGAAGACCGAAGGATTTTACATTGCCGATTCGTGATATTCGTGCGTCAATTGGTGCAGGGTTTTTGTATCCACTTTGTGGCGAGATGAGAACAATGCCGGGACTCCCATCTGTTCCCGCTGGCACGCGGCTTGATATAGATAAAGATGGAAAAGTTGTTGGACTATTTTAGAAAAAACGATGCGAGGGATTAGTAGCCGACGCTTAAGCGTCGGGATAATCGGAGCAAAAAAATGCCAAAAGAATTTTCTGTAATTTGGTTTCAAGGTGCTGCCTGTAGCGGATGTGCCGTTTCGGTGCTTAATTCTTTAAGTCCGACGATAAAAAATGTTTTGCTGGATGAACTTGTCCCGGGAAAACACATCAATCTTTTATTTATGCCTGTCGTGATGGCTGCATCCGGAAAGTCGGCAATAGATGTAATTATTGACGCTGAAAAAAATAAAAGCGGCGAATACATACTCATAGTTGAAGGTTCAATTCCAAAAAATGATTTCGGAGATGTCGCTGAAAAATCAATGGAGGATAGTGTTGAAGAACTATCAAAAAATGCATCAGCAATTATATCGCTCGGAACATGTTCCGCATTCGGAGGAATTCCAAAAGGAAAGCCCAATCCGACAAAATCAAAAAGCGTTCAAGAGTTTTTGAATTCAAAAAATATAAAGATTCCAATAATAAACATTCCTGGCTGTCCGCCTCATCCCGACTGGTTTGTCGGAACGGTTGCAAATATTTTATTGTTTGGGATCCCTCAATTAGACGAACTTTCAAGACCGAAACTTTTTTACGGAAAACTTATTCACGAGAATTGCGAGAGAAGACCATATTTTGACAAAGGAAAATTCGCAAAAAAGTTTTCCGATGAGGGTTGTCTTTTTGAACTTGGTTGCAAGGGACCTTATACAAACGCTGACTGTCCGATAAGAAGTTGGAATTCTGGCGTCAACTGGTGCATTCAAAATGGTTCTCCCTGTATCGGCTGTGTAGAGCCGGAATTCCCCGATTTAGAAGCGATGTATAAAAAAACTCACTGGAGCGAAGAAAAATGACAAAAATTGTGATAGACCCGGTAACCCGAATTGAAGGGCATCTAAAAATTGAAGCAATCGTTAACGGTGGAATTGTAAAAGAGGCAAATTCATCAGGTACACTTTTCAGAGGGCTTGAAATAATATTAAAAAACAGAGACCCGCGTGATGCCTCGCAAATCACTCAGAGAATTTGCGGTGTTTGTCCGATTTGCCATGCAACCGCTTCCGCACTTGCCCTTGATTCTGCATTTGGGATTGCCGACAAAATTACGGATAACGGCCGCATAATAAGAAATCTAATTCTTGGCGCTAATTTTATTCAATCGCATATTTTGCATTTTTATCATCTTGCGGCACTGGATTTTGTTAAATCACCCGATGTTCCACCTTTCATTCCGAGATACGAAGGTGATTACCGTCTTTCTGAATTAGAAAATTCCGAATTGACACAGCACTACATAAAGGCGCTTGAAATTAGAAGAAAAGCACACGAGATGCTTGCAATTTTCGGCGGAAAAATGCCGCATAATGTAGGAATAATTTCCGGCGGTGTAACTGAAAAGCCGACGGTTGATAAAATTACAAATTTTCTGTGGCGGCTGAATGAATTGCGTGGATTTATTGACAATGTTTATATCCCCGATGTAATTTTTGTTGCTAAAAAATATTCCGATTATTTTCAAATCGGCAAGGGATGCGGTAATTATCTTGCATATGGTGTTTTTGATTTGGAAGGCAGCGAAAAGAATTACCTTTCAAGAAAACGGCTTTTAAGAAGCGGAATAACCTCAACAGACCTGACATATAAAACTGTTGATTCATCAAAAATTACCGAGGATGTAAAATACTCATGGTATGATGATTCACAGACGCACAAGTATCCACTTGACGAAGAAACAATCCCGAAAAAAGATAAAAAAGACGGATATTCATGGCTTAAATCACCGAGATACGAAGGTAATGTCTGCGAAGTGGGACCTCTTGCCAGAATTTTAGTAAATTATATTTCCGGTGATGAAACAACTAAAAAACTTGTTGATAGCGTTCTTTCAGAATTTAATGCGAAACCGGAAGTTCTGTTTTCTGTTCTCGGCCGGCATGCTGCGAGAGCAATTGAATCAAAACTTGTTGCTGATAATATGTCAAATTGGGTTTTGCAATTAAATCCGGATGAACCAGTTTTTACTGACTATCAAATGCCAGAAGAAGCGGAAGGCATGGGATTAACGGAGGGTCCTCGCGGTGCACTCGGTCATTGGATAAAAGTTAAAAATAAAAAGATAGAAAATTATCAGTGTATTGTGCCTACAACATGGAACGCATCTCCGATGGACGATAAAGAACAGCCGGGACCTATTGAGCAGGCAATCATCGGAACAAAAATCAAAGACGAAAATAATCCATTTGAAATAGTTCGCATTATTCGTTCCTTTGACCCTTGCCTTGCCTGTGCGGTTCATCTGGTTGATTTAAGAGGTAATATAATTGGAAAATACAGAACACTGTAAAATTGCGGTTGTTGGTTTCGGAAATATTTTAATGGGTGATGAAGGGATTGGGGTTCATATAATAAAAGAGTTGTCCGAAGTCCAATGTCCGAAGTCCAATGTCCAATTTATTGATGGTGGGACATCAGCACTTGATGTTATTCTTTCGTTAAGGGATGTTGACAAACTAATAATAGTTGACGCTGTAAAAAACGGCGGAGTTCATGGCGATATTTACAAATTTCACAATTTCACAATTTCACAATTTCGAAATAGTGAAATGCAGAAAACATCTTTACATGATTTGAATATAATTGATGCATTAAAAATTGCCGAAAAAGTTGGCACTATTCCGAAAGAGATTGTTTTTATCGGTGTTGAACCGAAAGAGATTGAGCCGAAGATTGGACTTTCGGAGGAAATCAGAAATAAAATTCCGGAAATTATAAAAACTATTCTATGTGAGGTAAAACAATGATTGTTTCTCAACAGAAACCAATTGACGAAATCTTAAAAATGCTTGAAGGCGAAAAAACTGTTTTTGTCGTCGGATGCAACGGCTGTGCTGAGGTTTGTGAAACCGGCGGCGAAAAGGCATGTGTTGAGTTGAAACAAAAGTTGGAAGCATCCGGAATAAAAGTTGTTGGCTGCACAACGGTTGATTTTATGTGTAATAAACTTTTGGATTCCCTAAAGATATTAAGACATAAAGAAAAAATTGATTTTGCAGATTCAATTATTGCATTAACATGCGGAGTCGGCGTTCAAGCAGTTTCGTCGGTAATTGATAAATATGTTCATCCCGCGAACAATACGATTTATCTCGGCGGATTTCAGGGGACATGGCCGTCGCAAGAGCGCTGTGCCGAATGCGGCGAGTGCGTTCTGGATTTGACAGGCGGAATTTGTCCGATAACAAACTGTTCAAAATCTTTACTGAACGGTTCCTGCGGCGGTGCAAAAAACGGGAAATGTGAAATAGACAAAGAACTTGACTGCGGCTGGGAAAAAATTTACAACCGTCTTAAAAAATTAAATAAACTTGAAAATCTGCAAAAATTTACAAAACTTCGCGACTATTCAAAAATGTTTCCAAAGACAGAATTACGGAAATCAATGTTTTACGATGTAGAACAAGAAAAATAAAACTGGAGGCGAACAAGTGTTCGGCACCGAACACTTGTTCGGTTAGTATAATTATGAAACTGGCTGAACTGTTTCCAAAAAAATTTGTTATCACTTCGGAAATTGGTCCGCCAAAGGGATATGATATAAGCAAATGCTTACACGAGGCAGAATTGCTTAAAGGCAAAGTGGATGCTATAAATGTTACTGATAATCAGTCGTCGGTAATGAGGTTTGGCTCTCTCGCAACCTGTCATTTCTTAAAAGACAAAGGACTTGAACCTGTCTATCAGGTGGTTTGCCGCGACAGAAACAGAATTGCACTTCAATCGGATATTTTATCTGCTGCTGCATTCGGTATAGAAAACTTGCTGCTTTTAACAGGCGACCACACGAAACTTGGCGACCATCCGCAGGCAAAACCGGTTTTTGATTTGGATGCAGTGTCTTTAATTCATGCGGTAAAAAAACTTGAAAGCGGCGAGGATTTGGCAGGGAATAAACTTGACGGCGAACCGCCGAAATTTTCAATCGGTGCCGTAGTTTCGCCGTGCAGTGAACCAGTTGAGCCGCAACTTATAAAAATGGAGAAAAAGGTAAAAGCGGGCGCACAGTTTTTCCAGACGCAGGCGGTTTATGAAACAGAAAAATTCGTGAAGTTTATGGAGAAAGCAAAACAATTTGGTGTCCCGGTTATGGCGGGAATCGTTGTATTGAAAACTGTCGGAATGGCAAAATATATGAATGAAAATGTCGCCGGTGTTTATGTCCCGGACAATTTAATTGAAGAACTCAAAAAAGACAAAGAAAAAACAAAATCAGGTCAAACAGGAATAGAAATTGCTGCACGACTCATCAAAGAACTCAAACCATACTGTCAGGGTGTCCACATAATGCCGCTCGGCTGGGACGATAAGGTCCCCAAAATCCTTAAACTCGCGGGCATGTAAAACCCGAACAAATGTTCGATGCCGAACACTTGTTCGGAAGTTCACTATGGACTATATCAATTCATCAATAAAAAAGTATCTGGACGATTTGTCCGCAAAACTGCCTGCACCCGGCGGCGGGAGCGCCGCTGCTTTGGTTTCTGCTACTGGTATCTCTTGCCTTTTGATGACGGCAAATTTTACGGTTGAAAAAAAAGGTTATGAAGCACATCAGGATGAAATAAAAAATATTTTGACCAAACTCGCAACTCTTAACTCACAACTCTCAATTTTAATAGATGAGGATGTAAATGCCTATACAACTCTTTCTGAAGCATATAAAACAAAAACCAAAGAAAAGATTCAGGATGCATTAAAAAATGCGATGTTGGTTCCCCGTAAAATTTTTGAGACATCGGTTGAGGCAATTCCGATTGCGATGCGTCTTTCGGAAATAGGCAATAAAAATCTATTAAGCGATGTTTCCTGCGGCGTATCAATGTTGCGGTCCGGGATTGAGTCGGCGAAATGCAATATAGATATAAATCTGAAATTTATTGACGATGCAGATTTTAAGGAAGAAACAAAAATAAAATATGAAAACATAATGAAGGATGCTTTTGAGGAGATAGAAAAAATAATCAAAAAAACGGAGGTAAAACCGTGAACGCGAAAGTTATTGACGGAAACAAAATTGCGGATGCGATAAAACAAGAGATAAAATCAGAACTTGAAAAAATAAAAGAGAAGCCCGTGCTTGTGGCGGTTCAGGTCGGTGAAAATCCCGCAAGTAAAGTTTATATAAAAAATCAAAAATCATCTTGCGAAGATATTGGTATTGAATACAATTTAGTCCAATTGGACAATAGTATAACGGAAGATGCGTTGATTGCTGAAATACAAAAAATAAACCGAGATGAAAAAGTAACAGGGCTGATTTTACAGATGCCATTACCAGCCCATATCAATTCAAGAAAAGTTCAAATGGCGATCTCATCTCAAAAAGATGTAGAAGGCGTTTCACCTGCAAACCTCGGCAAACTTTTATATTCTGATGTAAAACCGCCCGTTGCTCCCTGCACCGCACTTTCTGTTATGGAGTGCATAAAATCAACGGGAGAAAACATCAGAGGTAAAGAAGCCGTAATAGTCGGACATAGCGAGATAGTGGGAAAACCTGTAACGCTCATGCTTTTATCGTCGCTTTTGGAATCGGCAACGCCTACCGTCTGTCACATAGCGACGAAAAATTTGGCAAGTCACACGAAACGGGCAGAGATACTGATTGTAGCCGTCGGAAAAGCAGGCTTAATAAAGGGTAACATGATAAAAGAAGGTGCGATTGTGATAGATGTCGGAATAAACAGAATACAGATGAAAGATGAAAAAGGCGAACCGGTGATTGACGAAAAAACCGGCAAACCGAAAATGAAGACGGTTGGCGATGTTGTATATGAGGAAGCGGTAAATATTGCCGGATATATCACCCCCGTTCCAGGCGGAGTCGGAGCGGTTACAACAGTAATGCTTCTGAAAAATCTTTTAGGTCTATACAAAATCCAGATTGGAAACTAAGCGGCGTTTAATTTTTCCTTGTTTTTTATAAAAAATCTGATATAATAAAAAAACGGAACCACAAGATTTCACGAGATTTTCACAAGAAACGTCATTGCGAGTGAAACGAAGCAATCTCGGTTTTAATGATGGGATTGCCACGGGCTTCGCCCTCGCAATGACAACTTTGTTGTCATCTGTGTCAATCTGTGTAATCTGTGGTTAAAATAAATAAGGGGGTCTTATGTCAAAGGCGGAAAAATCGGATAAAGAAAAAGCATTGGAGTTGGCACTTGCACAGATAGAAAAAGATTTTGGTAAAGGTGCAATAATGCGGCTCGGCGAAAGCCCGCATCAAAAAGTTGAGGCAATTCCGACGGGGATTATCGGGCTTGATGTTGCTCTGGGTGTTGGCGGAATTCCGAAAGGGCGAATCATTGAAATTTACGGTCCGGAATCCTCGGGTAAATCCACGCTCTGCCTTCAGGTAATTTCCAGCGCCCAAAAATTGGGCGGAACCTGTGCATATGTTGATGCCGAACATGCAATGGATCCCGTTTATGCGACGAAATTAGGCGTTGATATTGATAAACTTTTAATTTCCCAGCCGGATTCCGGTGAGCAGTCATTAGAAATTACGGAAAAACTTGTCCGAAGCAATGCGGTTGACATAATTATTATTGATTCCGTTGCGGCGCTCACTCCGAGGGCGGAAATTGAAGGCGAGATGGGCGATTCGCACATGGGTCTTCAGGCGCGGCTTATGAGTCAGGCGCTCAGAAAACTTACCGCCATCGTCGCAAAATCAAAGACGACAATAATTTTTATCAATCAAATCAGACAAAAAATCGGCGTTATGTTCGGGAATCCCGAAACCACAACCGGCGGTCTCGCCTTGAAATTTTATGCATCAATCAGAATGGATATAAGAAGAGTAACGACGATTAAAGACGGTGATGCTGCGATAGGCACGAGGGTTCGCGTTAAAGTTGTGAAAAATAAAGTTGCTCCGCCGTTCAAACAGGCGGAATTTGAAATGATTTTCGGCGAAGGGATTTCGCCGGAGGGAAGTATCATTGATACCGGTGTTGAATACTCAGTTATAGAAAAAAGCGGAAGTTGGTTCGTTTATAAAGGTGAAAAACTTGGGCAGGGAATGGACAACTCAAAAGCGTTTTTAAGGGAAAACCCGAAGATTACCGACGACATTAAAAAAGCGATACTTGAAAAAGCCGCGGGTATTTCCGCCTCCGAAAAAGAAGTAAAAGAAAAAAAGAATTAAAAAGTTTTTTCTTGGCGCACATGAAATTATAAAACCACAGATGGGCACAGATGACAGCAATGCTGTCATTACGAGGGCAAAGCCCGAAGTAATCTCGGTTTTTGAGATTGCCACAGCCCCGATGTTGTATCGGGGCTTCGCAATGACATTTCTGCATAAATCGGAGCCTGCCCCCGAATGATTCCATCGGGGGTTTATCTGTGGTTTCATTTTGTAGGATGCAGAACTCTCAATGCAAATTAAAGAAATTTTATTTCTTAAAATACCGGTGTTTTTTAATTTTATAGTCATTCTTGTTTTATTTTTTTTTATATGGGGATGGTTTTCCTCGTCTTTGATATTGAAAGTTCCTAAATTATCGCTTGAAATAAATCCCGCCAGTTTTAATCTTAATTCTGAAAATATAGAATTTTTAACTTCCGACGGAATAAAAATTTCCGGCTGGTTCGTTCGCTCACGCATAGCGGAAAAATCTAATAAAACGATAATTATCTGTCACGGCTGGGGTGCCAATAAATCCGATATTTTTCCTTCAACCATATATCTTCTGAAGAAGGGCTTTAATCTCCTCTATTTTGATTTCAGGAATCACGGTGCAAGCGGCGGCAGTGTTTCATCAATAGGAAAATTGGAAGGTCTGGATTTAACAGCCGCGGTTGAATATCTCAAAAAAGAAAAACCGGAATTTTCGCAAAAAATCGGCGTCTACGGAATATCTATGGGTGCATCCGTTGCAATTTTAACCGCCGCACAGGATGAAAGAATATCTGCGATAGTTGTTGACTCACCGTTTTCAAGTTTCAATTATATTGTTTTAAGATATGCGAAACTTTTTTACAAAATCCCGAAATACCCGTTAACCCCGGTAACATTTTTATTTGCTAAAATGCGGCTCGGATTTAATCCCGATGATTTTTCAGCGGTTAGATATGTTAAAAAAATCTCTCCGAGACCCATATTTTTTATTCACGGCGCAGATGACGAAAGGATTCCGGTTGAAGAAGGCAAAAAATTACATAGTATGGCGGGTGAGCCCAAGGAATTCTGGGAAGTTTCTGGTGCCGACCATATGGAATCACACAGTAAAAATCCGCTTGAATATGAGAGGAGAGTCGCCGAATTTTTTGTAAAATATTTAAAATGACCGGATGGAGTCCTTGTGAGATGAAAGTTATAAAAAAATCTGAACAGGTTCAAAACATCATAAAAAAACTTAAGCAACAAAAAAAATCAATCGGTTTTGTTCCGACGATGGGTGCATTACATCAGGGTCATATTTCTTTAATCCGTCGTGCAAGAAAAGAAAACGACATCGTTGCCGTAAGCATTTTTGTCAACCCGGCGCAATTCGGTCCAAATGAGGACTTGAAAAAATATCCGCGGCCTTTTGAGAAAGATGTCGGCATCTGTAAAAGCGAGGGTGTAGATGTGATTTTTGCCCCCTCGCCAAAAGAAATGTATCCTGAAAATTATCTGACCTATATTACCGTTGAAAAACTTTCAGATATTATGTGCGGTAAATTTCGTCACGGACATTTCAGAGGGGTTGCAACTATTGTCGCTAAACTTTTTAATATTGTTCAACCGGACAGAGCATATTTCGGATTAAAGGATTTCCAACAGTCGGTTATTGTTAAAAAAATGGTAACAGATCTCAATTTTCCTGTAAAAATTATCTCATCACCAATAGTTCGCGAAAAAGACGGTCTGGCACTTTCAAGCAGAAATGTTTATTTATCATTTACCGAAAGAAAAAATGCGTTATCGCTTTCCCGCTCTTTACAAACAGCCAAAAATTTAATAAAATATAAAAATATAAAATCGGCGGAAAAAATAATTTCCGAAATGAGAAAAATAATTTCGCCGAAAGTTGATAAAATTGACTACATAGATATTCATGATGCCGAAACGCTTGAAGAAATAAAATATATCAAAAAAAAAGTTGTGATAGCAGTTGCTGTAATCGTGGGCAAAACCCGTCTTATTGATAATATAATAGTAAAACGATGAAGACAGATGAAAAGCCAGATTCAGACAGATAGAAATCCGTTTGCATCCGCGCTTTTATCCGTTTGAATCGTAGTTAAGGAGGTTTTTATGTTTTACCTTTTAAGAAAATCATTTTTTGTAAAGCCGAAACTTTTATTTAAGTATGTTGTTTATGCACTTTTAACCGTTGTCATTACATCGGTTTGCATCCTTGTTGTAATGAGAAGAACAATTTATACCACCGATGCGCTTGAAAATTTAGTTAATGAATCGGAAATCCGCGCGGTGCAATCGGCAATGATGTCGCCTTTCGGATGGATAGTTTTGATTTTGCTGGTTGTCATCGGTATTCAGAGTTTGATAAGATTTCATAAAATAATAGGTCCGATTTATGCCCTTGAAAAAATTATTGCCATGATAAAGGGCGGACATATCGGCGGACATATTTCTCTTCGGCGCGGCGACGAATTAAAAGACTTAGCATTAGAAGTAGAGGACATGTCAAACGCGATAAAAAGTTATGTGAAAAAAGATAGAATTATAATTGCTGACATATCCTGCGAACTTGACAGCATCGCAAAATCATCAAATCAAGAGGATTTGAAAAATCGCCTTGCCGAAATAAAAAATAAACTTTCCGAAGTTACAAGTGATTTTAAGCTAAACGAATAATGGTCGCTCGCAAGCAAATTTCTTTGGTCGCTCCTTTGTAGTCGCTCAAAGAATTTGCTCCTGTAGGGTATAGGTCGCAAATTCAAAACCTGCAGAAATTTCTTGCTTCGCTCTGATATTAGGATGGTGAAAAAACATAAAAATGGCGAATCCGCTTTACATAAGTTATACCCATCTATCAACCTATCAGCAGTGTCCGTTAAAATATAAATTTCATTTTATAGACGGTCTCGGCACGCTTTACCGTCAGGAGAGGTCTTATTTTTCTTTCGGGGACAGTGTCCATCAGGCATTGGCAAAGTTTTTTAAGATAGATGATTTTTTAAAAAGAACCCCAGATACTCTTCAGAATTTGTTAAGGCAGAGCTGGGTTTCAAAGGGTTATGCATCAAAGGAAGAAGAGGCCGACTGGAAAAGCCAGGCGCTTTCTGTCTTGGAAAAATTTTATAATACTGCCGACATAAAAATAAAGCCGCTTTACCTTGAGGACTTTTTCAGGATTTCCGTAGGAGATAATATTCTTGCCGGGAGAATTGACAGGATAGATAAAACAGACGAGGGTTACGAAATTATTGATTACAAAACAAACAGGAATCTTCCTCGGCAGGAAGATATGGAAAATGATTTACAACTTGCGATTTACCAGTTGGCTTTCTCAAAAAAATATAAATTTATCGCGAACAAACTTTCATTTTATTTCCTCAATTTTGACCAAAAAATGACGCTGATAAAAAACGATGAAAATATCTCTCAGACCGAGAAAAAAATTATACAACTTGCGGATACTATTAAATCCGACAAGGAATTTAAGCCGATGCCTAATCCTTTTTGCAACTGGTGCGATTATAATGTTATATGTCCGGCTATGGGCGTAGGTCTTGAAGTGATAAAGTCAGTGGATAAAGAAGAGGAATTTAGAAAAACGGTAAAACATCTGGAGATGATGAGAAACGACCTTTATGCCCTTCACAAGGCATCCGGCGACCTTGCCGGCATTCTTGAGGTATCCGTTTTGCTTGATAAAATTTTAAGCGTATTTGTGGAAATCGCAAAAGTTGAAAAAGGGCTTTTGTGCGTTCGCGGCGAGACCGGAAAATTTTCGCCATCAGTTGCCCGCGGTATTACAGGAATAAATGAATTGTGTCCGACCGTCGGCTGCGATATGAAAATTAAAAATTCGGAAATAGTAAAAGACCTATCTTCCGACGAAAGGTTTGCCCATCTTTCTAAAAAAATACAGGGCGTGAAATCGGCGATAATTCTTCCTCTGACAGTTAGTGAAAGAACGGAGGGAGTATTAATTTTGATGAATAAAAAAAACAGGACGGAATTCGGGAATTATGATCTGGTTTTTTTGAGCAATCTTGCCGACCATGCTGCAATCGCACTTCACAATGCCCAATTATATGAACTTGCAATTACCGACGGTCTGACAAAACTTTTTATTCACAGATATTTTCAGAATCGTTTAGACAGCGAACTAATCCGTGCAAAAAGATACAACTCAAATATTTCGCTTTTGATGTTGGACATTGACCATTTCAAAAAAATCAACGATACCTATGGTCATCAGGAAGGCGACTACGTGCTTAAAAAATTCGCGAAAATAATTTCAGACCATATCAGAAAGGTTGATATAGCGGCAAGATACGGCGGCGAAGAGTTCGCCATAATTCTTCCGGAAACCGGTATAACGGGTGCGGAACAGGTTGCAGAACATCTTCGCTATCTTATTGAGAAGGAGTGTTTCACGGTTGACGGTAAAAGTGTTCCGATAACTGCCAGCGTGGGTGTTTCATCCTGGGATAAAGTTGTAAGCAAAGAGGAATTTATAGAGCATGCGGACAGAGCGCTTTATCAAGCGAAACACGAAGGAAGAAACAGAATTTGCAAATTTTCAACCCGTTAGAAATCGTCTTGAACTAAACTGGAAATTATGTCGTCATATAAGAATTTTCTAACGGGTTTCATCAAATCAATAATAGCCATATCATTAATCCCATTCGCACTCGGACTGTTAATATCATTTGGAAAACTTGTCGTTTCGCTTTTCCCTATAAGTTCTTCCGAAATCTGGTTTCTGACAGGTTTCGTGATTTTTTTTACGGTTTTTCTGATAAAATCCGTTCCCGGTCACGTATATGTTTTCGGCCACGAGTTGACGCACGCATTCTGGACGATTTTGTTCAGAGGAAAAATTAAAGAATTCAAGGTATCTTCGAAAAACGGAAGTGTTGTTACGACCAAGAACAATTTTTTAATATCTCTGGCGCCGTATTTTTTTCCCATCTATACGTTTTTAATAATTTTCATTTTTTATATTCTGGCTTTTTTTCTTCCTGTTTCAAAATATATTGAGTGGCTGTTTTTCTTCGTCGGGATTTCATACTCTTTTCACATTTTTTTGAATTTTGAGTCGTTATCAATAGGTCAGTCGGACGTTAAAAAAACCGGCAAAATATTTTCGTATATTATCATAGCGATTCTGAATATTATTATCGCGGTTGCCGTGCTAAAATTCGTCACCCCGGAAAAAATCATTATAAAAGAATATTTTTCTGAATCCTGGACATCTGCGTTAAAAATATGCGAATTTGTTTGGAGATACCTTGTCAAATCATTTAAGAATGTAACCATGGGTGAGAGGGAAATAAGTTATTAACAACATAAGGTTCGGATTTAAAATTTTTGTAAATTTTTCTATTTTTCCCTGTCTGCCGGCGAGGCAGGGAGGCAGCGTCATAAATT